>CAZIKZ010000161.1:0-9659 GCA_964539845.1 uncultured Hyphomicrobiales bacterium | reverse complement strand
GTGTTTTTCGGGCGTGGCAGGCACAGAACCTTGCAAGGCGGCTCCGGTCAGGGTATCCGCAGTGTGATCGCGACGGATGTTGAGTGACATCCCAGCGGGCCCAATCCCGGCCGCTTCCCCAAGCGGGTGAACTGGGAAAACAATGACCAAGGAAAATCACCTAAGTCATTGAATTTTATGAGTCGGAGCGTGGCGCAGCCCGGTTAGCGCACTAGTCTGGGGGACTAGGGGTCGTGGGTTCGAATCCCGCCGCTCCGACCATTCTGCCCCCATAGGGCGATCCCGCATTCGCGGCAGATCTCACCGTCCCGCCAAATTCAAAATATACGCCACGATATCGTCAGCCTCGTCGCACTTCGGAATGCACGAGCCTACCGGATCATTTGCACTGAACCTGCTGGATCGCCTTGCCGGCTCCCGCCAGATTGAAATCCAGGAATTCCACTGGCGCGCCCAAAGGAAAAATCTGCACCCGCAACCTTTTCGCGTCAGAGATCCGCTTCAAAGCTGCAGCGCCAGCCTGCCTCCCGCTCCACAGCCAGAGCGAGCGTCCGTCGCGTGAGAGAGGTGCCGTGTGCGATGCTACCGCGCCGTCATCAAAGCGATAACTCGCGTCGATGCGGATGAAGCCCACATGCGAGGGAAAGTTGATCTCAGGGAACGGACGGCCCTTGATGCATGCGACTCGCAAGGTCGCCTGCCCGGCGGACGCAGGCAGCGTCGCTGCGGTCTCGGTGCGATCCGTCATCTGGTCGGTGTACGTGCTGACCTTCCAATCCGCGTGAGCCGCGACCGCCGTCCCGGCTGTCACCGCGGCAACAAAAGCCGTCATCACAAAAGCCCGCATGGAGAATTCCTGTAAGAGAATGAACCGATTCCGGCGACCCGCCGCTACAGGTGAACATGCCACTTTTTTGCGGCATTGGCATCAGCGACGGCGCGAATTCCCCTCACCTCCACCACCTTGGACAGCAGCAGGGCTCATCGACCGGCCGCCGTGACATCGGAGCCCAGGCAGCAGCCGCGTCAAGCGGCTTGAGTGCATCAGCAGGAATTTGCTTGATCGACTCTGCGCTTCGGAAGCGTCAGGCCAGCCGTTTTCGTCTGGCGCCTCATCACGGCCCGGCCGGCAGGCACAGTCTGATCCGGATCAGCTCTTTGGCTTCAAACCGTACCACCGCGACTCAAAGCTGGTGTCGTCCACGGCGGGCGTCGGCCAGCCCACAGGCTCCGCGACCGCGGGAGCACTGACGTTGCGGCCATCGGTTGTCGGGCGCACGTCGCTCGTGGCGCGGACACCGCTTGTGGAGCGGACGCTGCTTGTGGAGCGGGTGTCGGTTGCGGGTTTCTCGGTTTCCGCTTCGGCGCCGGATGAATTCGGCCAATGCAGCGATGTCTTCGGTAGCATGGGCTGGCCCTGGTACCAGCATTTGCGCCCATCAATGATGCGGTAATACCAGTGACCGGTGCGTGCGGCAGGCACTTCCGATGCACACGCGATGGTCTCTGCGTACGACACCGAAGGAAGCCAGGTCGCGGCAGCACATGCGGCCGCACCCACGATCAGCAAACGTTTCATTCCAGGACTCCTCCCCCTGAGGACCGATGGTCTGAAGGACTTGCGGCGGACGGGACCATCGAAGTGTGTTCCCGCCGTGGATGACCGGGGACGAAACTGGGGTCAGGTGGTGTCGCAGATTGATCTCGGACCGGTGCCTGAACACCTGACGCGCCACATTGCCATCACTCGCCGCAGCATCGTACCGCGTGCCCTAGGCGTTGGCTGGCGCCCAATAGGTTGACCTGGATCAACGCCGCGCCGTTCGCGTCCGGCTGAGATGAATTAACTGATCCGGGAGAACGCCATGAAGATCGAGCAGATCCACCACGTCGCCTATCGTTGCAGGAATGCGAAGGAGACCGTCGCCTTCTATCAGACGGTCCTCGACATGGATTTCCTGATGGCGATGGCAGAAGACCGCGCGCCCTCAACCAAGGCGCCGGATCCCTACATGCATGTGTTTCTCGATGCCGGGAACGGCAACATCCTCGCCTTCTTCGAGCTTCCGAAATCCCCGCCGATGGGACGCGATCCAAACACGCCGGACTGGGTCCAGCACATCGCGTTCCGGGTGAAGGATCGGGAGTCCATGCTCGAGGCCAAGGCCAAGGCAGAGTCGATCGGATGCGACGTGGTCGGCCCGACTGATCACGCCGTGTTTCAGTCGATCTACTTCTTCGACCCGAGCGGCAACCGGGTTGAGGTCACGTATATGACGTCCAAGCCCGGCCAGCTCGATGAACTGAAGAAGATCGCCCCCGCCATGCTCGATGAGTGGGATCGCACCAAGCAGCCGCCGCGTCAGGCGGCCTGGGTGCACCGGCAGGAATTTGCGTGATCGACGCGCGGCGCTAGGGACGCGTCACTCCAGGCCCGCGAGTGCGGCGCGGCCGCGCTCGGTGAGCGTCACTGTCGAATGCAGATCGTTGGGACGGATGCCGACAAGGCCGCTCCAGCACAGCTTCTCGCCCTCGATCGTATCGCAGAAGGCCGACAGCCGGACGTCACCGGCCAGGAGCCTCTGGAGCTGCGAAATCTGAAACGTGGTGAGCGACATGACGACTTTTCCTTCCAAGACCCGTTGACCATTGGTCGCGCGCGGGCTCTCGGCGGTTCATCTCGCTTGCACTTGGCAAATTTGCGGTAAATGCGAGGAATTTCGGCCGCAATTATTGTTAGCGGATCGTTAGTGACATTTCTGCGCGAGACACCGGCACAACTTTCCGCGATCGCGGCGCAGCTTCGTTAACTGTCGTGCATCAAAAGCGCGCGCGAACCCTGCATTTAAAGCCATCGGTCACGCTTGCGGCCTATCTGACAGCCACGATTCAATCATGGCGTCAGGTCATCGCATGAGCGCCCCGATCCCTGCGGATCAGGTCAACGCACCCGCCTCAGCTATCCGTCCGCGCACGCATGTTCACCGTGTCGTGATCGCACAAGCGTCCGGCGCGCCCGCCGGGCTGGCCGCGCTTGCTTCCTTGCCGGTCCCGGCCTGGGAAACGCTGGCCTGCCGCGCGATCGAACCGAACGCGTGCTACCTCCCGCTTTGGTCGCTGGCGGTCGCAAGACATGCGCGCGGACGCGGCGATGCACTTGCACTCACGGCCTTCGATCGCGAGATGCCGAAGCGCATGACCGGTCTGATGCCGGTGCGCTGGGCAAAGCATGCGTTGTCACTCCCGGTCCCGCTGCTGGTTTCATGGAATGCCTATGCACCGTTCTCCGTGCCGCTGCTCGATCGCGATTGCGCGGTGGACGCCGCTGGCGCCCTGATCGACGCGGCCCGCACTGCGGGCGCGCGCGGATTACTCCTGCAGACGATTGCGACCGGGGGACCGGCCTTTGTCGCGATCCAGGCAGCTCTGGACCGTCGCGGTCTTACGCCTCACATCATGCGCGGCTTCCGTCGTGCCGGGCTGAATGCCGGCCAGAATGCGGACATCGTGCTGCGCGACGCACTCTCCGCCAAGAAGCTGAAAGAACTGCGCCGTCAGCGCAATAGGCTGGAAGATGGCGGGACGGTCACGTTCGACATCGCGTCCTCAACCGACCGGATTGGCCCTACGCTCGAAGCTTTTCTCGCGCTTGAGGCAAAAGGCTGGAAGGGCGAGCGCGGCACCGCGCTTTCGCAGGATGTGGGAGACGCCGCCTTCATTCGCGAAGCTGCTCCCGCGCTCGCTGCGCGCGGACAATTCGAAATCGTGAGTCTGAGCCGCGACGGCGACATCCTGGCCTCGGGCCTGATCCTGCGCGATGCGGGCCGCGCATTCTTCTTCAAGATCGCGATGGATGAAACGCAGGCACGCACGTCGCCGGGCGTTCAGCTCACGCTCGATCTGACAAGGCATCTCTGCGCCGATCCGGCCATTGCCTTTGCCGATTCCTCCGCCGACGGCGAACACCCGATGATCGATCATGTCTGGCGCGAGCGTATCGATATCGCCGACATATTCGTGCCGCTGTCGCCCCGCGATCCCTATGCAGCCGCCATTCGTGCGCTGGTCTCCGCGCGCTATTCCGCCATCGACATTGTCCGAACCATTCGCCGGATCAGGGAGAAGCTGCCATGACGTTTTTCGAGCCGACCGACACGGCCGCGTTGACGCAGGCCTTTCCGAAACTGCCCTTCGGGCTCAAGCATCATTTCGTCGGCAATCCCCTTCTGACACTGCCGACGCTCGCCGAGCTTGTCGGCCGATTGCCGCGCGACCGGCTGGAATATAATTCCGGCAGCGCCGCGATCAGCCAGCGGCCCGAGACGACGCCGACCGTCGATCTCGAACCGGAGCAGATCGTGCGCAATATCGAAAGCGCCGGCGCCTGGATGGTGCTGAAATCGGTCGAGCAGGAGCCGGCCTACCGCAAGATGATCGAGAGCGCGCTGATGGAAGTCGCACGCACGCGCGGATTCGACAGTCTTAAGGCCGCAGGCTTTGAGGATATCCGCGGCTTCATCTTCGTCTCGTCAGCCCAATCAACGACACCGTTCCACGCTGACGCTGACGAGAATTTCTTCTTTCAGATCCACGGCGACAAGTTCTTCCATGTCTACGACAACCGCGATCGTTCGATCGCCCCGGAAGAAGCGCTCGAGGCGAGCGCAATCAAGCATCGCAACCTGCCTTACGAAGCGAAGTTCGATGCGAAATGCACGACCTATAAGCTGAAGCCGGGCGACGGCGTGTTCGTGCCCTATCAATGGCCGCACTGGGTGCGTACCGCTGACAGCTATTCCATCTCGCTGTCGCTGACCTGGAAATCGCAGGAGGTTCGCCGGCGCAACGATATCTTCGCGGTCAACGCGATGCTGCGCGGCGTCGGCATGCCGCAGAATCCGCCCGGCGTGAATCCGGCGCTCGATGCCGCCAAGGTCGCGGCATTCCGAGCGGCATCGGCGACTGTGGAACCGCTTCGCCGCAACGAGGGCATGCGGCGGGCGATCCGGCGTCTCGTGAAAGGCCGCGACGCGAATTACTATTACCGCGAAGCTGGCAAGCCGGACGTCAAGGCGTCCTGATACCGGCTTTGATCATAGTGCATCGGATCACTGGTCCGTGAACCCAAATGCGTCCGGCTGCGACTGAGATACAGGCGCGGCCACGCTCCGGGCCTGTCCGCCGTAGGGCATGTCAAACGATAGTGCCATGCGGACTGGCCGCGCCTTGCCACGCCACGCCACGCTTTGCCAGTGTGAACGTTATTCTGCAGGCGTTTTGTCCATCGCGTTGTCGAGCAGGCGACGACACTCGCTCAGTTCAAATAACGTGGCCTGCAACCGCCGCAGATCCTCGCGCGACATCTGTGCGCGAATGGCGGCGGGAGTCGCCTGCGGTCGCGGCGGGGCCGCGGTCATGTCGTCCGCGTCCGTATCCTCTGAATGGCCCGCTTCATCGTCGACGGGACCATGCACCGGCTGTTCCGCGCCCGGCTGCCACACGCTCTGAACGAATTTCAGCCCCTGGTCGCGCAGGATTCGCTGCACACCCCGGATTGTGTAGCCCTCGCCGTAAAGGAGATGGTGAATGCCGCGCAGCAGATCGACGTCGTCCGGCCGATAGTAGCGCCGCCCGCCGGCACGCTTCATCGGCTTTATCTGGTTGAAGCGCGTTTCCCAAAAGCGCAGCACATGTTGCGGCACTTTAAGGTCGTCGGCCACTTCACTGATGGTTCGAAACGCGTCGGGCGCCTTATCCAAGCCATTCCCCGATTTTTGTCTTGCCGATTTTTGTCTTGCCGTACTTTGACTTGCCGCACGAAGCCGGTCCGGCGACCGGTCCTCTTCTCACCAGGATGCAGCTAGTGGCTGTCGGTGTCGTCGGCGACATCGGGGTCACCGCCGTTGATCTTCTGCTTGAGGATGGCCGACGGCTTGAACACCATGACGCGACGCGGCGAGATCGGCACTTCCTTGCCGGTCTTGGGATTGCGGCCGACCCGCTGTCCCTTCTTGCGCACCACAAATGAGCCAAACGACGACAACTTCACAGTTTCGCCGCGCTCCAGACAGTCGGTAATCTCCTTGAGCACCTGCTCAACGAGTGTCGCAGACTCCGTGCGCGACAGGCCCACCTTCTGGTAGACCGCCTCACACAAATCCGCACGAGTAACTGTCTTCGCCGTCATTGCCGCCCGCAGCCCCTACCCGGCGATCCTTCTTATTTTACAAGACGATACGGACTTACTTTTCCACGGTCAACCGAAGAAAGGCGGCCAAGCGCATCATTAGTCGACCGGATCGCCGCAGGACGGGACATCACCGCATCGCCCGTCCGGAACCGGTACGGTATTACATCCGCACGAGCGATGCGCCCCAGGTGAAGCCGCCGCCCATGGCTTCGAACATCACCAGATCGCCCTTTTTAATGCGCCCGTCGGCAATTCCCGCGCACAGCGCGAGTGGAATTGAAGCAGCCGACGTATTGCCGTGCTTGTCGACGGTGATGACGACCTTGGCCGGATCGAGTCCGAGCTTGATGACCGATCCGTCGATGATGCGCCGATTGGCCTGATGCGGCACGAACCAGTCGAGATCGTGTGCGGTATACCCCGTCGCCTTGAACGCATCCTTGATTACGTCGGTGATCATGGACACCGCGTGCTTGAAGACCTCTTTCCCCTCCATGCGCAGGTGCCCGACCGTCTGGGTCGAGGACGGACCGCCGTCGACATAGAGCTTCATCTTGTGACGTCCGTCGGATCGCAAATGCGTGGTGAGGATGCCGCGATCGGTCATCGCGCCCGGCTGCTCCTGCACTTCGATCACCACGGCGCCAGCGCCGTCGCCGAACAGGACGCATGTGGTGCGATCGGTCCAGTCCAGGATGCGCGAGAAGGTCTCCGCACCGATCAACAGCGCGCGCTTGGCAAGGCCGGTCCGCAACATTCCGTCGACAGTGCCGAGGCCATAGACGAAGCCCGAGCAGACCGCCTGAATATCGAAGGCAAAACCATGGGTAATTCCGAGCTTGGCCTGGATTGTGGTCGCGGTGGCTGGAAAGGTGTTGTCGGGCGTCGACGTGGCGCAAACGATCAGGTCGATGTCCTGCGGCGTCATTCCAGCGTCGGCCAGCGCGGCCAGTGCGGCCTTGAGGCCGAGGTCTGAGGTCACTTCACCCTCGGCCGCAATGTGTCGCTCGCGAATGCCGGTGCGCTGCACGATCCAGTCGTCGGACGTGTCGACCATGGTCGCGAGTTCGGCGTTGCTCAGGTTGCGCTCCGGCAGGTAGCAGCCGGAGCCAACGATTACGGACCGTAATGTCACGATGCTGCTCCGGCCGCCGGCGCTTCAGCCGCCACACGCGCTTTCGGAACGAGCACCTGTTCGATCTTCGCCTTCAAATCGTTGCGGACCATTTGGTATCCGATATCGACAGCCGCGGAAAAGCCGTTCGCATCCGCGCCGCCATGGCTCTTGATGACGATCCCGTTCAACCCGATGAACACGCCGCCATTGGCGCGGCTGGGGTCGATCTTGGCGGCGAGTTTCCGAAATGCACCGCGCGCGAACAGATAGCCGATCCTCGTCCAGATCGTCTCTTTCATCGCAGCCTTGAGATAGCCCGCGATCTGACGCGCCGTTCCTTCCGCCGCCTTGAGCGCGATATTGCCGGCAAAGCCCTCGGTTACGACGACGTCGACCGTGCCTTTGCCGATATCGTCGCCCTCGACAAAGCCCGCATATTGAAGATGCGGTAGCACTCGCTCGCGCAGAATCTGACCGGCCTCACGCACTTCATCCAACCCTTTAACTTCTTCGGCTCCGATATTCAGCAGCCCGACCGTCGGCCGGTCGATATTCAGCAGAATGCGCGCCATCGCGCTGCCCATCACGGCCATATCGATCAGATGCTGCGCATCCGCTCCAATATTGGCGCCGAGATCGAGCACAACCGATTCGCCGCGCAGCGTCGGCCAGATCGCGGCAATGGCCGGACGCTCGATCCCGGCCATGGTGCGCAGATGGATCTTCGCCATCGCCATCAGCGCCCCGGTATTGCCGGCCGAGACAGCGACGTCCGCCTCACCCTTTTTGACCGCATCGATCGCGAGCCACATGGACGACTTCCAGCGCCCCTGCCGGAGTGCCTGGCTCGGTTTGTCGTCCATCTTGACCGCGACATCGGTATGGACCACCCGCGACACCGCCTTTAGCTGCGGATAGGACGCGAGCGCCTCCTCGATGGACGGCCCTGTCCCGAAGAAAATGAACTCGGTGTCCGGATGGCGGCTTTGTGCGAGCGCTGCACCGGGAATGACCACGGTCGGGCCATGGTCACCTCCCATGGCATCGAGCGCGATGCGTATCTTTTCTGGCATAGCCGACCTTAGCGGACGCCTCGGATCACAGGAAGGCGGCGGATAGTGATGCGGGCGCGGACCATAGCCATTGGAGCGGCGGACACAACCACAACCCCTACTTCCTCCCCAAGGGGGGCTTCTGAAGCGCGGAAAGCGCCGCAAACGGACTTTCCGGCGGTTGTTCCGGCGGTTCCGCTCCTGCCTCGAACACAGCGCCGGCCTTACGCGGGTATGGATCGATCCCCAACAAAAAATACTCGGTGGCTATCGCGCCGAGATCAATAAATCCGCCGACCAGTGGCTCCGGCGGCTCCGCGTCCGCGATTCCGAATGTGGCCTCGCCATCGGCGTCCCCCAATGTCTCAGCCGGACCCGGCGCAAACACGATATCGATGACTTCATGCAAATTGCTGTCGATTGGCTCGAGAGTTAGAACGCAGTTCTGACCTACGATCGCAGTTACCTCACCCGCAATGTGAATACCGACTCCCTTGCGGCGCAGGTCAAAGCTCGCCTCCAGCCGCGGCAGATCGCGCAAAGTCGCAATGCGGGCCAAGATCGCGCGCACCTCGGCATCGGCTTCGATCGCGATATGCAATCCTACTTCCGGTACTTCGGCGAGCGCGATGCGCTTGCTCCATGGCTGATCGCGGTCGTTCATGGAAAATCCTCAAACTTGTCCGGCAGCGTCCGGCCACGCGATCCGGCCGCTGGCAATCGCCGCAACCTCCTGACGTTCCAGAGCCAAGGAGGCCGCCTCGACATAGGCCACCAGTGCACCCAGCCCCACCGCGTCCTGATCGGCAAACACATTACGGCGCAACGCGGCACGCAAAGCTTCGCGGTCGCCAGCCTTCAGCGCTGAAATATAGGCCCGGTGCCGGCCGAAAAAAGCCGCCCCCACCCGCTTCATGTCCTTGGGAACCTTGATGTCGCTGACGCCTTCCTCGCGCAGGTGATCGTCCATATCCAGGCAAAAGCGGTCGAACGCTGCCTGCCCCATGGACTGGGACGCGGCGTCGCCCTGCGACAGCCGCTCGAACACGAGGGCCAGATGCAGCATCAGCAGGTCGAGGCGGCCGTTTAGCGTGTCCGCGACGCCATGGATGCGGTAGAAAACAGGCTCGCGCGCTTGCGCCACGATGGCGCCATAGAGCGCCTCGATGGTGGTGGCTTGGGGTTTCCGGCGGAAGACGTTCAGCATTGGTCTGGAATGGTCTTGATTGGTCTGGATTGATGGTCTCGATTGATCTCGATTGATCTGTTCTAGGTCTGCTGGGGGCGTATCGCCAGATCG
>CAZIKZ010000160.1:5467-9801 GCA_964539845.1 uncultured Hyphomicrobiales bacterium | reverse complement strand
CATTCGCAAAAGAGCCCGCCGAGAAGGGATGCGAATGTTAGAATCGGACCACTAGGAGATGCGCGGCCGTGGGACGTTTCTTTCCAATCTTGGCAGCGACGGTATTTTTCGGGCTTGTGCATGGCGCGCTGGCGCAAACTCCGCCTGCGCCGGCCAAGGACGCCCGGCCGAAACAGGTTGAGCCGAAATCGGAACGGCCGAACGTGGATCCCGCCAAACCGGGCAGCGCGAAATCCAGAAAGCCAAAGTCCGACGCAGCGCCAATTGCGATGCCGCAGCCGGACACGATCCAGCGCCGCGTTGCGCCCGTGCCGATGGAGGTCTTCGCGGCCGAGCCCGATCCGCAGGCGACAAGCGAAGCCGCGAGCAGCAAGCCGGAGGAACCATCCGCCTGCCAGATCCGCGTGTCGGACAAGATCGCGGTGATCGAACCGCTGCCGTCTCTTAGCGGACCGGGCGATTGCGGGGCGATCGACGTCGTGAGGCTGGAGGCGATCATCCAGCCCGACCAGTCGCGGGTGGCGGTCAATCCGCCGGCGACCATGCGCTGCACGATGGCCGAAGCGGTCGCGACCTGGGTGCGCGAGGACCTCACGGCGATGACTGCGCAGTTCGGCTCCGCGCCGCGCGCGCTCGACAATTATGCCTCGTATGACTGCCGGGGGCGCAACCGGGTCGCGGGTGCGAGGATCAGCCAGCACGGGCTGGCCAATGCGATCGACGTGCGTGGCGTGCATCTGGCCAACGGCCGGTTCGCCGGATTTACCGATCGTAAGCTGGACCGCGAGTTCCGCGAGGCCGTCCGCAAGACCATTTGCGAGCGATTTACCACGGTTCTGGGTCCGGGCTCCGATGGCCATCACGAAGACCATATTCATATGGACCTTGCCGAACGGAGGGGCGGCTACCGCCTGTGCCAGTGGAATGTGCTCGACCCTGCCAACGAAGTTCCCTTGCCGCGCCCGCGGCCGAACGAAGCCCCGTAACCGTCGCGATTGCGAGATGCCGGCGCCTTTCTGCGGCCGCATGAACGGTCCCTTCACCGACGCCCGTGTAGATGCCCTGATATGAAACTCGTCCGTCCCAGCGACCTGTTGCCGGTCGAAACGCCGCGCAGGCCTCTGATCTCGCGTCGCTCGCTGTTGCTCGGCGGCTTGGGCGTTGCTGCGCTGTCCGGCCCGGCTTTCGCCGGTTATGCCGGCGTCGAGGCCGCGTCGATGCTGGATGTGACGCGTTACAAGCTGCAGCCGCGCGGCTGGCCGGCCGGACAGCGTCTCACCATCACCGTGATCGCGGATCTGCATGCCGGCGGCCCCAATATGGGCCTCGAGCGCATCCGCGAGATCGTCGACACCGCGAATGCGCTTCGCTCGGACATCGTGCTTCTGCTGGGCGACTTCGTCGCGACCCATAAATTCGTGACCGAGCCGGTCCCTGCGCCGGTCTGGGGCGACGAACTGGCGCGGCTGAAGGCGCCGCTCGGCGTCCACGCCATCCTGGGCAATCATGACTGGTGGTTTCTGCAATCGGACATCCGCCTCGCGCTCGCCCGCGCCAAAATCCCGGTGATGGAAAACGACGCAGTGTTGCTCGGGGAAGCGGGCACACGCTTCTGGCTCGCGGGGATCGGCGATCAATTGGCCGTCCCGCTCGGCCAGGGGCACTTCCGCGGAGCGGATGACTTGCCGAAGACCATGGCCAGGATCACGACCGACGATCCGGTTGTGCTGATGGTGCATGAGCCGGATATTTTCACGAAGGTGCCTGAGCGCGTCTCGCTCACGCTTGCCGGTCACACCCATGGCGGACAGATGCGCATCCCGCTGGTATGGCCGGCCTTCGTGCCGTCGCAATACGGCGCACGCTTCGCTTACGGACACATCGTCGAAGGCGGCCGCGATCTGATCGTGTCGGGTGGGCTTGGCACCAGTATCCTGCCGATGCGGATCGGCGTGCCGCCGGAAATCGTTCACGTCGAACTCGGGTGATCCCGAAACGAAAACGGCGCCCGAAGGCGCCGCTGTCAAAGCTCGAAATACGTGCCGGTCAGAACGGCAGGACCCGGTCCAGTCCGCGATGCGCGACCTGCGGGTTGTTCGGGGAATCGCCCTGTTTGGGGGCAAGCACCACGACCACCGTGCCTTCCTTCGTCCTGTTATAGAGGTCGATCACGTCCTCGTTGGTCATGCGGATGCAGCCGGACGACACCGCCGAGCCGATATATTCCGGCTGGTTGGTGCCATGGATGCGGTAGAGCGTGTCCTTGCCGCCGACATAGAGATAGAGCGCGCGCGCACCGAGCGGATTGTGCGGACCCGGCCCAACCTGATTTGGAATGCTCGGTCCGAGCCGTTCCTTGATCGCCGCGGTCGGGACCCAGCTCGGCCATTCCGCCTTGCGCTGCACCTTTGCGATACCGGAGAAGGTCAATGCGTCTTCGCCGACGGTGATGCCGTAGCGGATCGCCTTGCCTTCCGGCAGCACGTAATAGAGGAAACGCGAATCGGAATCGACCACGATCGAGCCCGGCGATTCCTTGCGATGATAGTTCACGATATGGCGCCGGTAGGGCTCCGGGATCGTCGCCTTGGCGTACGGCACCTTGGCCAGCAGCTCGCGGTCCCGCGGCTTGAAGTTCGTCTCTGAGGCGGGCTCATAGGTCGCGGTCGTTGCAACGTTGCAACCCGACAAGCCGATCCCGATCAGGAGAAGCGCGATAAGGCGCATCACCACATTTTCCTTACTATTGTGCCGCACGGGCGAAGATTCCGTGGGGACCATATCCGAAAAACGTCCGCCATCCAGTCATTACGCCGGACCGCAGGACAGTCCTGTGAAAGTGTGGCGGGAATGCCGCAAACTCACCGTGCACCAGCTGTATTTCTGGTTCTGGCATTCACAGAATTACATCAACACCTTAAGCGACCGTTTACCCTGGTCGGCCAGAACCGCGCACGACGTGGTGCCGCTCCTCAGATGCGCAAACGACACGGTTTTGTGACCGGCGTGCCGCCAAGTCTTACCATTGTCCGCCCATTTCAGCCCTACTGATTCCCAATCGGCCGCGCAGAGTCGAGCCAGGGACGAAACGAAAGCCCGTAGAGGAGCAACCATGACCACTTCCAGGACGACTGGAAACAACAGCGAAGACCAGCGATCTGAACATCTCGACCGGCGCTACGGCCGAATCGCAATTTCCGCTCTGGTCGCCGCCTTGCCTTATGGCGGTGACACCAAGTCTCAGGGTTCGGAGCCCGCTGAAACGCGAAAAGATCGCGCGGCCTGAGCGGCCGATCACCCCGCTTACGCGGGTGCCATTTAGGACTTGCAACAACGCACGGCGCATGGCCATGACCGCTACGGCGATAGCCGTATCTGCGGAGAGGGTTCATGCTCACCGTCTATGTCCTGCGTGGCACCACGCTGGAGCCTCATCCGCTGGAGCCGGGAGACGAGATTCCGGAGGCGGCGGTCTGGCTGGACCTGGTCAATCCCGGTCTCGAGGAAGACAAACAGGTCGAGCAGCGGGTCGGCGTTGCGATTCCGACCCGTGAGGAAATGCAGGAAATCGAGATTTCCAGCCGTCTCTATGTGGAAAACGGCGCGCGCTACATGACAGCGACGCTGATGTCGCAGTCGGACACGCCGTCGCCGATGACCACCCCGGTCTCCTTCATCCTCGCCGGCCAGCGGCTGGTGACAGTCCGTTACAGCGAGCCGCGTCCGTTTGCGATGACGCGGCACAAGCTGGCGCGCTTCTGCCCCGCCAATGTCTCGGGTCAGGCGGTGCTGATGGATCTTCTGGATGCGGTCATCGACCGCAACGCGGACATTCTCGAACGGATCGGCGCCGAGGTCGATCAGGTCTCGCGCAGGGTCTTCGAGCAGCGCAGGAGCCGGGGCGGCTCGTCGCGGGTCTATCAGGGCATCCTGTTCACGCTCGGCCGCAAGGGCGATCTGTGCTCCAAGGTTCGCGAAAGCCTGGTCTCGATCGGCCGCCTCGTCTTGTTTCTGGCGCACGAAGACGAGGCGACGCGGTGGCCAAAGGAGATGCGCGCGCAGATCAAGACCATGCAGCGTGACGTGCAGTCGCTGTCGGACCACACCACCTATCAGACGAACAACATCACATTTCTGCTCGACGCGATGCTTGGCCTCGTCAGCATCGAGCAGAACAACATCATCAAGCTGTTTTCGGTGGTCGCGGTGGTGATGATGCCGCCGACTCTGGTCGGCACCGTCTACGGCATGAACTTCAAGCATATGCCGGAGCTGGACTACGTGGCCGGATACCCGATCGCGCTTGCCGCGATGGTGGTGTCGGCAATCCTGCC
>CAZIKZ010000160.1:0-5367 GCA_964539845.1 uncultured Hyphomicrobiales bacterium | reverse complement strand
GTCCGTCATTCCGGGGCGCGTGCCGAAGGCATGCGAACCCGGAATCCAGCAAAAGCCGGAATGCCTGATTGGATTCCGGGGTCCGGTGCTTCGCACCGTCCCGGAATGACCGTCTAAACGTGCTGGCCGCCGTTGATGTGGATTTCCGCGCCATGCACATAGGACGCTGTCTCGGTGCAGAGCACGTAGATGATTTTCGCCACCTCATCCGGCGTGCCGAGCCGGTGCATCGGGATCTGCTGCTCGACGATTTTTTCGGTACCCGGTGACAGGATCGACGTATCGATCTCGCCGGGCGCAATCGCGTTGACGCGGATGCCAAGCGGACCGAAATCGACTGCCATCTCACGTGTCAGCGAGGCGAGCGCTGCTTTTGACGTGGCATAGGCCGCGCCGGCGAAGGGATGCACCCGCGAGCCCGCGATCGAGGTGACATTCACCACCGAGCCATGCGTCGCCTGCAACTCGTGCATCAGTCCGCGCGCCAGCATGATCGGTGCGAAGAAATTTACCTGGAACACATGCTGCCACGTCTTGATATCGGTCCCGATCGCGCTGAGCCGCGCACCGCCCGAAGCCTTGGGCGAGATCGCCGCATTATTGACGAGCGCGTGCAGCTTGCCGTCGGGAAGCCGGCCCTTGATCTCGGCGATTGCGGCGTCGGTGTTCTCCGGATTGGAGAGATCGACCTGGATGTGGTCCTCCGGACCAGCCTCCCAGGGGCAGTTTTCCGGGAAGCCGTGCCGCGAGCAGGTGATGACGCGCCAGCCGGCTGCCGAAAAACGCTTCACCGTCGCATGTCCGATGCCGCGGCTTGCGCCGGTCAATAAGAGGGTGCGGCGCAAGTCGTTATGGTCGGACGTTGGCATCGATAAATCCTGCTGAAACGCGCTTACGGGTACAGTCGCGTTTTGGTCCAAGGCTCGTTCGGCTGGCTGCGCGTGAAGGCGATACGGTCGTGCAGCCGGAATGGACGATCATGCCAGAATTCTATAGCGACCGGCGCGATACGAAACCCTGACCAGAACGGTGGTCTTGGAATTGTTCCAAGCGGATAGCGCGCGGTAACGCGTGCGACCGAGCCCTCGAACGCAAGCCTGCTTTCCAGCGGCGACGACTGCTTGCTGGCCCAGGCGCCGATCTGCGCGAGCCGCGGACGTGTCGCAAAATATGCATCGGCCTCGGCGTCGCTGACCGCGGACACATTGCCGCGGACGCGCACCTGACGGCGCAAGGATTTCCAGTGAAACACCAGTGCGGCCTGCGGACGCTCACGCAGTTCGAGCGCTTTGGCGCTCTCGAGATTCGTGAAGAAGACGAAGCCCGCCTCGTCAAAGCCCTTGAGCAGCACCATACGGACATCAGGGAAGCCATCGGCGCCGGTGGTCGCGAGCGCCATCGCGTTCGGATCGTTCGGCTCGGCGCGCTTCGCTTCCTCCATCCAGCCTGCGAACAGCGCCAATGGCTCGGAAGATTCCGTGAAATCACCGTTCTTTAATGAATCCGGACGATCAATAGCGGGTGTGTCAGTCATTTCGTGGGGTACCGAGTGGCCGGCTCCTGCTCTGCCGACCGTCAGTCCGTATATAAGGGAGCGTCCGCTGCGCGCCTATGCCGAATGCTGTGCGCCGTCACTCTTGTGGTGGTGGGCTGCGCCGCGGCGGGATGCAGCTCCAACGTCAAGCCGGCGGCCGCGGCCGCGAAGGACGACGAGAAACCGGCCCAGACCGGCTCAATTTTGAGCCCGCCTTCGCCGGAGGGCACCGGACTGCCACCTGCTTCCGATCTTGCCTATGCCAAAGTCGCCGCTGCCGAGGTGGTCGGACTCGACAAGCAGGACGCGAGTTTGCCGTGGGAAAATCCGGCATCCGGAGCCCGCGGTACCGTCACGCCGTTGACCCAGGCCTATCGGGTCGAGGGGGAAGTCTGCCGCGATTTCCTGGCAAGCTATGTGTCGGACGGGACTGAGTCCTGGTTTCAGGGCGAGGCTTGCCGCGAATCCAAGGGCAAGTGGGAAGTCCGGCGCATGAAGGCCTGGCGCCGGTCCTGACGCCGTACCTTGAAATGCTGCGTTCAGGTTCGCCTGACGCCGCTCTGAAACTTTCCGTGGCGTTGCGAAAACCGGACTACAGTCCCAGATAATCACGGGAATCATCGCCGGGCTCGACCCGGCGCCGAATACAGGCCGGGCTCCGCCCGGTGCCCGCTGAAAAGGAGTTTATCGTCACATGCGCGACCCCTACGAGTTGTTGGGGGTGCCGCGGGGGGCTGCGGCTGGCCAAATCAAGTCAGCCTTTCGAAAGCTTGCCAAAAAGCACCATCCCGACGCCAACAAGAACGATCCGAAATCCGCGGAGAAATTCGCCGAGGTGAATGCCGCCTACGAAATTCTCGGCGACGAGGCGAAGCGCAAGCAATTCGACGCCGGTGAAATCGACGCTGAAGGCAAGCCGCGTTTCCGCGGCTTCGAGGGCGTGCATCCGGGCGGTGGCGGCGGCTTTGGCGCCGGCGCGGGTCAGTTCGAGACCTTCACCTTCGGTCCGCAAGGCGCGCAGCGCTCGGGCCACGCGGGCGGCGGCTTCGGCGGCATCGACGATATTCTGAAGGAGATGATGGGTGGCCGCGCGCGGCGCAGTGGCGGCAGGAGTTTCGAGCCCGAGGAATTCGCACCGCCCCCGGGGCGCGATGCGATGGCCTCAACAACCATCACGCTGTCCGACCTGGCTCATGGCGGCTCGCGCCGGGTTTATCTGCCGACTGGCAAGGAGGTCGACGTCAAGATTCCGGCGGGTCTGTACGACGGCCAGCAGATCAGGCTGAAGGGGCAGGGCTTCTCCGATGGCGGTCCGGCCGGCGATGCGATCGTCACCGTGCATATCGCCAAGCATCCGTATTTCGAGCGTGACGGCGCCAACATCCGGCTGGAGCTTCCGATTGCGCTTTACGAGGCGGTGCTCGGCGGCAAGGTCCGCGTGCCGACACTGGACGGCGCGGTCGAACTGAACATTCCCGCGAATACCAGCGGCGGACGGACCTTCCGCCTCAGAGGCAAAGGTCTGCCGGACAAGAGCGGCACGGGAGACCTGCTCGCGACCGTCCGTATCGTCATGCCGGACACGGCCGATTCCGAACTTGAAGACCTGATGCGCAAGTGGCGTGACGAGAAGCCCTACGATCCGCGCAAGGATATCGGATAGCACATTTAACTCGCTCTCTCTTCCCGTCATGGCCGGGCTCGACCCGGCCATCCACGTCTTCACGTTTTGAATTGGAGAGGCGCAAGTCGTGGATGCCCGCGACAAGCGCGGGCATGACGATGGATTGGAGTCAGCCGCCGCGGCGGCTGACCACCGGCTCGTTCGAGGAGCGGTTTGGGTGGGGCGGCGGTGCGCGGTTCTCAAGCTGCTCGAATGCGGACCGTGCCAGCTCTTTCAGCCGCATTTTGTCGGCGGGGCCTGAGACCACGTAGCCGTAATCGCTGACAACCCATCGGATCGCCGCGATATTGTCCGAGGTGTAATAGCGGAACGCCGTCTGCGGTTGCTCCAGCTTCGAGATGTAGAATGTGATGCGGTCGCCGCTGCCATTCTCGTACATCAGCATGGCGGCGGGGCCGGCTTCTCCCGGCAGCAGGCGGCCGCCAAGCAGCTTCATGTCGAAGGCGCTGAAGTCCGGAACACGCAGGGCGGTGCCGAGCCGGCGCGACAGCCACGGCAGCAGATGCGTTTCGGTCGCCCCGACCTCGATCGGATGACGGATCTCTCCGATATAGAGTTTGTGAGCGGCGAGAGCGCGTTGCGCGAGATCGTCGGCGGGGTCGCCGGCCGCGGCGACCACTTCCGTCGTGCTGCGCGCCATCCATCCGGACACGCCGCCGACCAGGAAAGCCAGCGCCACCATGGCAGCCGCGATCGTTCGCCAGTTGCGGCCCGATCGCAGCAGCGCTTCAATCTTCAGACGCGCCGGAACCGTCTCGTTGGCAGTGTTATTGAAGCGCGCACGGATAGAGTCCGCCTGAAGGCGCCACGCGGCAACGCGCGCGGCATCGTCCTGATGCGAGGCGAGCCAGTCCTCAACCGCAAGGGTACGGTCGGCCGGCAACTCGCCGTCTGCGTAGGCGTGCAGCTCGTCCTCGGTCACGGGTGATTTCCGGTCTACCATCGTGCCCTCTACTTCACACGACGCAGCGCCGGGCGCTCGCCGTCGAGATAGGCCTTGATCTGCGCCCGTGCGCGCGCGAGCCGCGACATCACCGTGCCGATCGGGACACCCTGGACGTCCGCGACTTCGCGGTAGGACAGGCCTTCAAGCACCACGAGCAACAGCGCCTGCTTCTGGTCGTCGACCAGAAGATCGAGGGCGCGCTCGATATCGCGGCCTCCGGCTTCAGGGCCGGCCGAATCCGGGGCGTCGTTGTCGTCGAGTGTCGCGGTGTACGGGCGACGCGCCAGCGAGCGCAGCCGGTTGCGGTTCAGATTGGTCAGGATTGTGAACAGCCAGGAGCGGATTTCGCCGCCATGAAACAGGTGTTCAGAGCGAAGCGCGCGCACCAGGGTGTCCTGGACGAGATCGTCGGCAAGCTCCGCGTCCCGGGTCAGCGCGCGCGCATATCGCCGCAGTGCGGGAACATTGGCTTCCACGTCCTGATGAAAGCTGCCCATTTCTGTCGCTGCCCCTGTCGTTGCGATTTTAGGCTGTCCAGCCGTGTGCAGGGCCGTCATGTCGAGACAAACACCTGCCGGATGTTCACTATTCCGAAAATGCCGCCTGTCTGGCGGCCGGGTTCGGCTCCTTGATGGCCCGGATACCCTATGCCACAAGGTGGCGCACAAAAGCGCCTCAAAAAGGAACATCAATGGCGGACGCATCTGGCCTCATGCGCGGTAAGCGCGGGCTGATCATGGGGGTTGCCAACAACCGTTCGATCGCCTGGGGGATCGCCCGGGCGTGTCGTAACCATGGCGCGGATCTCGCCTTCACCTACCAGGGCGATGCACTGAAAAAGCGGGTCGAGCCGCTGGCGGAAGAGGTCGACGGTATCGTGGTCGGCCATTGCGACGTCTCGGAGCCCAAGACCATCGACGCCGTTTTCGATGCGGTCCGGTCCGCCTGGGGATCGCTCGACTTCGTGGTCCATGCCATCGCGTTTTCGGACAAGGACCAGCTCGACGGCCGCTATGTCGACACCACCGAGGACAATTTCGTCAAGACGATGCTGATCTCCTGCTATTCGTTTACGGCGATCGCGCAGCGCGCGGAAAAGCTGATGACGAATGGCGGGTCGATGCTGACCCTGACCTATTACGGCGCCGAGAAGTGGATGCCGCATTACAACGTGATGGGGCTCGCCAAGGCCGCGCTCGAAAG
>CAZIKZ010000159.1:0-9839 GCA_964539845.1 uncultured Hyphomicrobiales bacterium | reverse complement strand
GGTAGAGCGGGGTCCCGAAGCCCCCCGGGGGCATGGCCGACGAAGCCACACCCGCAGGCGCCGCACCCCGCTCCATCAACCGGCGTCACCGGTTGACGCCCCTCGTTGAGCGAGAGTGTAGGAATATAATCAAGAAACCTGAGCAGCGTCAAGCGGCGCGTGTCATCTTGTCTGCTGGACGGGTGCACGATTGCGCAGGTATTTTGAGCGAATGGCATGCAGGGTCCGGAATTTCGAAATGCGATGGCACTGCGGAATTCTGGTGTTCGCTGCGCTGGCGGTTGTTGTCCTGTCCGACACCGCAGAGGCGCAGAAGAAACAGAAAAATCAGCCGACCAAGGCGGATGTCTGCGGCAACGGGGTCGGCGAGGCGAGGATCCAAGCCTGCACGGACCTGATCAGGCAGGGCGGTAAATTCCTCGAATCCTATTATCACAACCGTTCGTTGGCGCTGGAGGCGAAGGGCGATTGCGACAATGCGCTGTCGGATGCGCGCAAGGCGTTATCGCTTCATCGCGACGAATACAATTTCAGACAGCTCGGCGACGTTCTTGGCAACTGCAAGCACGAAATCGCACCGGCCCTGCTGGTCTATGACGAAGGCATCAAGGCTTGGCCCAAATCCACGATGCTTTATCGGGCGCGTGGCCGGCTGCGCTATGCGAATGCGGACAATGACGGCGCGATCGCGGACTTCGGACGGCTCGTTCAGGCGGAGCCGAACGAGCCGGAGAACTATCGCGAACGCGCCGATGCCTATGGCGAACTGGAGGATTGGGACAAGGCGGTTGCCGATCTCGACAAATATGTCAGCATGAAACCCGACGAGGCAGCGGGCTACTGGAGCCGTGGTCTCGTTCTCTCGAAGAAAGGCAATTCCGCAAAGGCGATGTCCAATTTCGACCGTGCGCTCCGACTCGCGCCGGATAGCGACGAACCCTATGGGCATCGGGCCGCGCATTTCCGCGATATCGGCGATTACGATCGGGCGCTCACGGACCACGCGAAATCGATCGCGATCGCCCCTACGGCGGTGAATTATTATGCTCGCGCCAAGACCCTTCGTCTCAAGGGCGATCTCGATCTTGCGCTCGCCGACACGAATGAGGGCGTCCGTCTCGAAAAGAGACCGTTCTGGTCGCTGCAGCAGCGCGGCATCGTCCATCGCTATCGCGGCGAATACGACCTCGCGATCGCGGATTTCGACCGGATATTGCGTAACTTTCCCGACACGGCCGCAACTTATGTCGAGCGCGGCCGCGCGTACGAGAAGAAGGGCGATCTCGTCCTGGCGCGTGACGATTTCGACCGGGCCCTGAAGTCGCGTGGCGCACAATTCAGGACCGCGCACGAGGATGCGCGCGCGCAGCTTGCCGCGTTAGACGCGGCGGCGCCGCTAGCGTCCGTCGCAACGGTGGTTGCGAAGCGTCAGGGCCGCCGCGTCGCCCTTGTGATCGGCAACAGCGACTATGTGCACGCGGCGAAGCTGAGCAATCCGGCCCGCGATGCGCAGGCCGTCGCAGCGTCTCTGCGCGCGATCGGGTTCGAGACGGTTATGGTCGGCAGTGACCTGTCGCGCGAGCAACTGGTCGGCAGGTTGCGCGAATTTGCCCGCGAGGCCGAAAAGGCCGATTGGGCCATGGTCTATTATGCCGGTCATGGCATTGAGGTGGGCGGGGTGAATTATCTCATTCCGGTGGACGCCAGGCTCGAGGCCGATCGCGATACGTCGTTCGAGGCGGTGTCGCTGGAGCAGGTGCTGACCGCGGTCGAAAGCGCGCGCAAGATCAAGCTCGTGGTGCTGGATGCCTGCCGCGACAATCCCTTCGCCGCGCAGATGCGCCGGACCAACGCGACCCGCTCAATGGCACGCGGGCTGAGTCGGATCGAACCGGAAGGTGCAACGCTTGTGGTCTATGCGGCAAAGCACGGACAGACCGCGCTGGATGGCGATGGCGCGAATTCGCCTTTCGCCACCGCGCTCACCAAACGCATTGCGACCCCGGATGTGGAAATCAACAAAATCTTCCGGCTGGTCCGCGACGATGTCATGGATGCCACCGCGGGCCGCCAGGAGCCGTTCACCTACGGCTCGCTGCCGGGGCGGGAGGACTTCTTCTTTGTGATGAAGTAACGTCGCGGGCCGGATTGCCGAAAGATAATGCCCGCCGGGGCTGTGTTGCCGCGTTTCCGCCACGAGATGCGCAAAGCATGAGGCATGTCGCACCATTGTCCGCCGCCTCGCCTATGATGGCCGTCCGCCTTCTTGCGCTCGCTCTGATGGCGGTTCTGCCGGCCGGGATGGCGCTCGCTCAGACGGCGCCGAAGCCGGGCAGCAGTTTCAAGCACGAACCGATGATCTTTTTCGTGGCGAAGGGCGAGCCCGGCGCCTGCGGTCCGGGTTGCGATACCTGGATCGGCGCGGAAGGCACGTTCGATCCGGATGTGCATGAGCGGCTGAGCCGATTTCTCAAGGTGCAGTCGCGGCGCAGTCTGCCGGTTTTCTTCCATTCACCCGGCGGCGAATTGCAGCCATCGATCGCCACCGGCAATGTACTGCGCGAGCGGCGCATGACGGCCGGGATCGGACAGACAGTTCCGGAGGGCTGCCGTGTGCGCGCGCGGGCTGACGCCGCCTGCCGGAAGCTGATGGCGTCGGGCGGCGTCATCAAGGCGAAGCTGAGGGTGGACAGCGGGATCTGTGCATCCGGTTGCGGCTATGCCCTGATCGGCGCATCGGTCCGTCTGGTTGGAGAGGGCGCGAAGTTCGGCGTGCATGCGAGCCGGCTGGTGCCGGTGCGGGTGGCGCATCAACCGCGTGGCCGCGCCTATGCGGCGGAGGCGCGCGAGGCGGCAAGCCGTTCCTACGATCTCCTCAAGCAATATGTCGCGCTCGCAGGTGTCGACCCCGCCCTTATCGAATTGGCGATGAAGACGCCGCATGACCGGGTGCATTGGCTGAGCAGGGACGAACTGACCCGCTATGGTGTCGTGCCGGGGGAATATTTCGAGACGCAGTGGCTGCGTATCCCGGTCGCCGACGGCATGTTCACCGTCGTCAAGTCGGTGACGCAACCGTCCGAGACCAATCGCGATGAATACCGGACCACGATCATTGGCATCGACTGCATCGCGGGCCAGCGCCCGCATGTCAGCCTTCGGCGGGAATTGCCGACCAGTGAGCAGGGCAGCCGGCTCGCCATGCGAATGACCTCGGGCGATGCTTTCGTTCTGGTGTTCCGCGAGGGGCGGCGGCCCGATGCTGCGACCGAACTTCGGGTCCAGCCGGTCGCGGCCGATGCCCTGGCGCGGGCCGCAGCCGGCGACGTGATCGTGTTGCGCGAGGAGAAGGATGCCTGGGCGCGTGAAACCAGGCTATCGACCAAGGGTCTGTCGGAGGCCTTGAGCCGCAACGCTGGCCGCTGCGGCGGCCGGGTCTGACCCTGTAACGAGCGGCTGCAAAAATTGTCCGCGTAACCGGAACTTTGCCACCGCTCGCGCGTTCCCCGCAGCCAGATCACGTGTTACCGGCCGTGAGTATCCCGCGGCCGGCTCCCCGCATTGGAACCGCGCACGAATTGATGGACACGGCGCAATCCACCGCTATCCGATCGCTGCGGCTTGCCATGCTGGCAGCCTTCGTCCTCCCGGTCATTCTGTTCATCTTCCTCGCCATCACGAATTATCGGCATACGCACGCGGTTGCCGACGACCGGATCGAGCGCACGGTCAATATCCTGCAAGAGCATGCGCTGAAGGTGTTCGAGACCATCGAGCGCAGCATCTCGGAGACCAATGAGGTCGTTCGCGCAATGACGGACGACGAGATCGCGGCCGACGAGGCGCGGCTTCATCTGCGGCTACGCCGGCTCGTGACCTCGTCGCCGCAATTCAAGTCGCTCTGGATCTTCGATCCGAACGGCCGGTCGCTTGTGAATTCGATCGCCTATCCGCAACCGCAGGGCCTGAACTTTTCCGACCGCGATTATTTCCGCGCTCATATCGGGATTGGCGCACAGATCTTCGTCGGACAGGTGTTGCAGCCGCGTGATCCTTATCCCGACGGCGACTTTTTCAGTGTCAGCAAGAGCCGCCCGAGCCCGGACGGCTCGTTCCGGGGCGTGATCCAGCTGTCGATCCTGCCGTCCTATTTCGAGCAATTCTTCGCCAGGCTGCAATCGTCGTATCCCGGGGCCTACGCGTCACTCGTGCGCGACGACGGCGCGGTGCTGGCGCGTCATCCCGCCTTTGCCGCCAAAACCGCGAAGCCGATGGGTTCGCCTGTGACCGAGGCCATGCGCAACAACCCGGGCGGCGGCTTCGCAACACGCGTGTCTGCGGTGGATGGCATCGAGCGGCGTATTGGCTGGAAGAAATTACCGAGCGTGCCTGTCTACGTGATGGCCGGGACCGAGACCAAATCCATACTCGCGGAATGGCTGGGGACCATGGTCGGGTACCTGGCATTCGGATTGCCGGTGACGGCATTTCTTCTGGGCGCGATCTGGATCGCACTTGAGCGCACACGCCGGCTCTATCAGGAGGAAGGCCGCAGAACCACCGCCGAAGGCGCGCTGCGCCAGGCCCAGCGCATGGAGGCAATCGGGCAATTGACCGGCGGCGTTGCGCACGACTTCAACAACATCCTGATGATCGTGAAGGGCAATGTGCACCGGTTGCGGCGCGAACTCAGCGAGCCGAAACTCGTACGCAAGCTCGACATGATCGAGACCGCCTCGCAGCGCGGTGAAAGTCTGGTGCGGCAACTCCTGACGTTCTCGCGCAAGCAGAACCTGACACCGCAGGTGATTGATCTTGCCGGCCGCGTGCGCGATTTCCGGTCGCTGCTTGCACCGTCCCTGCGCGGGGACATCGAGATACGGACCGACGTGCCCGCAACGATCGCGCCGGTGCGCGTCGATCTGAGCGAGCTGGAGCTTGCGGTGCTCAACCTCGCGGTCAATGCGCGTGATGCGATGCCCAATGGCGGGGTGATCGAGATTTCGGTGCGGCCAGTGCGCCTGCGCGGCGATTCCGCGCATGACAAGCTGGAGGGCGAATTCATCGCGCTGTCTGTCGCAGATACCGGTTGCGGCATTTCGAAGGAAGCGATCGGCAAGATCTTCGAGCCGTTCTTTACCACCAAGGAAGTCGGGAAGGGGACAGGCCTCGGCCTCAGTCAGGTCTATGGTTTTGCCAAACAGGGCGGCGGCACGGTCACGGTCACGAGCCGCGTCGGCCATGGCGCGGTCTTCACGCTCTATCTTCCGCGATCGAACGAGCAGCCGCAGCGCTCCGCTCCGGTGCGTACCGGCGATACCGAGCCTCTCGCGACCGGTGCGGTTCTTGTGGTGGAAGACAATACCGAGGTTGCCGACATCGCGACTGCGCTGCTGAACGAACTTGGCTATCAGGTGACGCGCGTGGCAAGTGCGCAGACCGCGATCGATGTGCTGGGCACCGGCGAACAATTCGATCTGGTGTTCTCGGATGTGGTGATGCCGGGCGGCATGAACGGCATCGAACTCGCGCACCAGATCCGCAAGGATTATCCCGACCTGCCGGTGCTGCTGACCACCGGCTATTTCAATGCGGTCGACAAGCCGCTCCCGCGCGGGCTTCCGGTCCTGCGCAAGCCCTATGATATCGCCGAATTGAAGAAGGCCGTGCTGGCTGCGATCAGCAAACCGCAACACCAGCGGCGCGCCGCGGGATAACGGGGCCATTGGCACCGGTCACATCCCCGTCAGCGATCGACAGCATGCTTCGCCGCTGTCGCCCGATGTGATAGTCGGGCGTTCATGACCACGCATGGATATCAGCTCTGGCGCGACCGGCGCGGGCGGATTTCGCGGCTGCGGATTGCGGCGCTTGCATTGCTGTTGGTGCCGGCCGCGCTCGCGCTTCAGGCGTGGTATGCGCACACACTCGCGCCCCGGATCCTCAACGATCTCGTACACCGTGCCGGATATTGGGCGCTGATCTTCATGCTGGTCGCGCTTGCGATCACGCCGCTGCGGCGGAGCGGGCGCTTTTCGGGGCTGATCGACGTGCGGCGCATGATCGGAGTGGGCGCCTTCGTCTATGCGACGCTGCACATCCTGCTCTATATCGCCGATGAGCGCTTCGACTTGGTCAAGGTCGCGCTCGAGATCGTCAAGCGGCTGTATCTTACGATCGGCTTCGTCGCCTGGCTCGGGCTGCTCGCACTGGCCATCACATCGAACGACACCATGGTGAAGCGGCTCGGCGCCATGCGGTGGCGCCGTCTGCATCAGATCGCCTATCTCGTCGCGTTCCTGTCACTCTTCCATTTCTTCCAGCAGACCAAAGCGGATTTCACGCTGCCCGCGACTATCAGCGGGCTGTTCGGCTGGCTGATGGTCTATCGCGCGGTCGCGGTCTGGAAGGGACCGGAACTCTCGACGCTCACATTGTTCGTGATGACGCTCGGCGTATCGCTTGCAACGTTCCTCGGCGAGGCGGCTGGCATCGCGCTCTGGTACAAGGTCTCGCCCATGACCGTGCTGTCGACGGTGTTCGATTTCGGTCTTGGGATCCGGCCCGGATGGTATGTGCTCGGCTCCGGGTTGGCGGTCTGCCTGCTCGATCTCATCCGCTCCCATACGCAAGGGGCGAAGGGACGCTCGCCCGCGCCGGCGGTGCGCGGCGCCTGATCATTCGGGTGCCGGTGGCGTCTCGTTGGTTGAGCGCCAGAGCGCATAGCGCCACGGCAGATACCAGCGCGCACGGCCGGATGGTTCCGCCGGAACAAAATCGAGACCCGATGTTCCGTATGGATGACAGCGGCACAGTCTGCCGAGTGTCATCCAGCCGCCGGCCCACAGACCGTGGCGATGCAGCGCCTCGTCGCCGTATTCGGAGCAGGTGGGAAGGTGCCGGCAGTGAAACCCGATCAGCGGCGACAGCGAATAGCGGTAGATCTTGATGAGGCCGCGACCCGCAATCCGTGGTGCGCTACGGACACACCGGACGAGATTCGCCAAGCTTGCTTGTGCTGGTGCGGGATCGGTCATCGTGCTTAACGCGTCAGATAGCCTGAAAACAAGCTGATTTGGAACTTTTCGAGCGAGTTCCGCGGTGTGCGGTGCATCGTTCTTTCGTTGCGAAGCAGCACTCTCTTCTGGACGGGAATCCCAAGCCCATATTAAAAATTACGCAGGGGTGACGGATGGTCCCGACGGACCGGCTTAAATGAGCCGGATTCTTTTTCTGCACGGGACGGGCCCGGTAACCGGGGGAGTTGCATGAAGCTGCGCCAGATCGGTGCGGTCGCACTGGGATGCCTCTTTGTGTCCTTTGCGGCGCCCGTTGCCGAAAGCGACCCATCGCGCTCTGCGCCGATGCAATTCTCGCTGCGTCAGGACGCAGCCAATTGCGGAACCAAATGCAAGACCTGGGTGTCCGCGACCGGGATGATCCGCGCAGAAACCGTGCGCGACTTTGAGATCTTCGCCGCCAAGAACAACGTCCGCGGAGCGACTGTCGTTCTGAATTCCGAGGGTGGTTCCGTGCATGGCGCGATCGCGCTCGGCCGGGCGATTCGCAAGCTCGACATGACGACCACGGTCGGACGCACGGTGGATGGCAAGGGCGAGGCGAGAATCGCCACCATCGTGCCGCGCGCGGATTGCGAGTCGATGTGCGCCTTTGTGCTGCTCTCGGGCAGCAAGCGGATCGTTCCGCCGGAAGCGCGGGTGCGCGTCCATCAGATCTGGCTCGGCGACCGCCGGGATGACGCCGCTGCCGCGAGCTATTCCGCCGAGGACCTCGTTCTGGTTCAGCGCGATATCGGCAAGCTTGCGCAATACACCATCGAGATGGGCGGGAGCGTGGAGCTTCTCGAGGTTTCGCTGCGCATTCCGCCGTGGGAGCCGATGCGGGTGCTGTCGCGCGACGAGATGCGGCGGATGAATCTCGACAATTCCGACGTCACCGATGCACGCTCGTCGTCGCCGCAATCGACTACCAATGCGGCCCCCGCGCAGCTTCCCGTCAAACGCATCTCGCTGACCGGCCAGCGTGGCTGGATCACATCCGAACAGGCCGGCTCGACCATACTCTCGCGCCGGCATCCGCTGACAGTGGAGGGGGAGGATCTCGGCACGATCGACGTCGCCTTCGGCTGCGGCGCTGCGGCCGGTGAATATCGGATCACCTACACCGAGACGCGCCGCGCGACGGATGGCGCAGAGGCGTTGCCGCCGACAAGCATCGCACTGCGCCTCGCCAACAAGATCGTTCCGCTGACGCTCAGTGGCTCGCAGCCTGCGGAACATGCAGGCGAGGTTTTGTCATCTGCAAGCGGCACGATCACAAGCGCGATGCTGCACAATTTCGCCACGACCGGGCTGCGCTCGATCGTGATCGAGACCACGTCGGAGCGGTCCGATGTGGCGGTGATTCGTATCGGCAATAGCGGTGCGGCGACCAATCTGATGCCGTTCGTGACGAGTTGCACGCAACAGCCGGTGCGCGCGACGCATGCCGGTCTGCAGGCCGGGGCCCGCTAACCGTCGTCGCCCGACAGCCGGCTATTCCGCGGCATCCCTTGCCGTGCGCGCCTTCTCGATCTGCTCGATGGCGGACACCACGGCGTCGAAGGTCAGGAGGGTGGAGGCGTGGCGGGCTTTATAGTCGCGGACCGGCTCCAGCACCGCGATATCGGCCCATTTGCCGTCGGGCGGGTTGCCGTTTTCCTTCAACATCCGGCGGACCGCTTCGCGGATGGACCGCAACTCATCCGACCGCGCGCCGACCACATTGCGCGCCATGATTGAGGAGGAGGCCTGGCCGAGTGCGCACGCTTTCACGTCATGGGCGAAGTCGGTCACGGTATCGCCGTCCATCTTAAGGTCGACGGTGACGGTCGATCCGCACAATTTGGAGTGGGCGGTAGCGCTGCCATGCGCGTCCGGCATGCGGCCAATTCGCGGGATCGACCCCGCAAGTTCCAGAATTCGGCTGTTGTAGACGTCATTTAGCATGCGATGGGCCGATGGTTCTGATCGTGAAAGCGCATTTGTCTTGCCGAGACAACTGACTATATATGGCCTTGGGAATGCGGCGTCCAAGCCCGGGAGGACTGGGCGACGCGGCCGACCCGGTGACACCCCCGGCGCCACCTTTGGCTTAGAGCGCCGGTCGAACGGAGAGACCATGGACGCTATTGTTAAACCCTGGCCGAAGCATCCCTCGGCCCAATCCCTGACGGACCACGTCCGTGCGGCCCCGCAGCCGCTGGAAAACCGGCCGACCCGCGAGCAGGCGGAGGAGGCGGTTCGCACTCTCATTGCCTATGCCGGCGAAAATCCGGCGCGCGAAGGCGTGCTCGAGACGCCGAAGCGCGTGGTCGAAGCCTATGAAGAGATGTTCCGCGGCTATACCGAGTGCCCGGCGGACGTGCTCGACAAGACTTTTGCCGAGAGCGAGGCCTACGACGATTTCGTGCTGGTGCGCGATATCACCTTCAACTCGCATTGCGAGCATCACATGATGCCGTTCTTCGGCAAGGCGCATGTGGCCTATCGCCCGGTTGACCGGGTGGTCGGACTGTCGAAGCTCGCGCGCCTGGTCGATATCTATGCCCATCGTCTGCAGACGCAGGAGCATATGAACGCGCAGATCGTGACCGCGATCGAGGAGATCCTGAAGCCGAAGGGCGTCGCGGTGATGATCGAGGCCGAGCATATGTGCATGTCGATCCGCGGCGTGACCAAGCCCGGCGCACTGACGGTGACCACGCAGTTCCGCGGCAGCTTCCGCAACGATCCGAACGAGCAGATCCGCTTCATGACCTCGATCCGGTCCGGACATCG
>CAZIKZ010000158.1:0-9844 GCA_964539845.1 uncultured Hyphomicrobiales bacterium | reverse complement strand
TCGCTTTCGCCCATCATCCAGGTGCCGAGCCCGAAGATCGGGATCGGCTCGCCGGAGGGGAGGTGTGTGGAGGGGATTGCCACGCGCAGCCTAGTGTCCCTTCGCCTCCACCGGCGGCGTTCCGTGCGTGTGGAACGACTCGATCGTCTTGAGGCCCCAGGCCTGCCCCTTCTTGCGTTCGTTCTCGGTCCACACGACCGGCTTCCAGTCCGGCGCGAGGATCAGGCGTGCGCCGGCATTCGCGACTTCGACGCGGTTGCCTCCGGGCTCGTACACATAGAGGAAGAAGGTCTGCTGGATCGCGTGCTTGTGCGGCCCGGTCTCGATATGAATGCCGTTCTCCAGAAAGATATCCGCCGCGCGCAAAATCTCCTCGCGTGTGTCGATCGCGTAGGTGATGTGGTGGAAGCGGCCCTTGGTGCCGGTGTGATCGCGTGTATAGGCGAAGTCGTAGGTCTTGTTGGTCGCAGTCATCCAGATCGCGGCTTCGCTCCCGTCATTCAGGATGATGGTCTCGGTGAGACGGAAGCCGAGATAGTCTTCGTAGAAAATCCGGTTTGCCTTGATGTCGACCGCAAGGCCGTTCCAGTGGTCGAGACGGCGCACGTTGCAGCCGCGTGCCGGGAAGCGCTGCGCCTGGTTCTTGAGCGCGGGCTTCTTGTCCGGCGGGGCCTGGTACCACTCGGTCTCGTAATAGAGTTCGATGACGTGGTCGTCGGGGTCCTTGCACACGAACGTCTTGCCGTGGCCGACATCGCCGTCGGTCCAGCCGATGTCGTAGCCCGATCCCTTCAATGCAGCCGCGCGACGCTCCAGCGCCTGTGGCGAACGGCAGCGATAGGCGATGTGCTTCACGCCCGATGTGTCCGACGCCGTCAGCTTCAGCGAGTAGAGTTCATAGTCGTCCCATGCGCGCAGATAAACGCTGTCGCCCTTCTCGGCGCTCTGCGTCATGCCCAGCACATTGATGAAGAAATTCCGGCTCTCCTCGAATTTTGGCGTGAGCAATTCGAGGTGGGCAAGGTGGGCAATATCGAGAATGGGCTCTTTGATCATGGGCCGTCGAGTCGCCTGCGGTTGTTGAATAAACAGCGACCTAACACGCGCGGCGTCTGGCGTCGATGGCAGAAAATGCCGGGCATTTTCAGAGGCAGCCGAAGGCGGCGAGCCCGCGTTGAAGCGCGGGCGCGGGAATGAAGTTTCGGCCGGCAGCTTTACCTGGGAGCGCTTGCCGGTTGCGAGCGAGTCAATGCTGCACTTGCGAATAAAACTGAATGAAAAATTGCCGGAGAGGTTGCGTACGTGACGTTACGTCCTGTTGATCGCGTTGTGTCTTCGTTTCGATGGTTGCTTGCATGACGGTTGCGTGATGCCTCGTTGGAGGTGCATGTTTCATTGCAACGCCGAGTCACGTAGCCGTGAGATCGGTCGTGCTTCTGACACGGTCTCGACATGGTGGTGTCGCGTGACGCACCTACACCCCGCCTGCGAACGGGGCGCAGCCGTCTCGTTTAGAACCGTTTTCGGCTGAGGAGTGTGCGGCGATGAGCTATCTCAAGGCAGCGGCGGGTGCTCTGGCCATCATGACAGCGTCCGGCATGATCGCCGACTTCGACGTCTCGGTCTGGGATGACGATATTTACGTCACGGTCTGGTCGGCGGACGATCAGCCCGATGCAAAGCTGCGCAGACATGTCGCCGCTATGCTGCCGAATGCCATCGACGAGAGCCGCGTGTTCATAAACAGGGATGGCGTGATCAGCGTCTGAGGCGCTGCGTCGCGCTATCGTCCGCGCCGCTCGAACACCAGCAGCATGTTGTTCGCCGGCATTGGCTCGATCTCCGCGAGCAACATTCCATGCTCGTCCGCCACCGCTCGTATATCGGTGATGTCGCGCACGCCCCATTCGGTATTGCGTGCGCGCAGTGATGCGTCGAAAGCCTCATTGCTTGGCGCGGTGTGTTGTCCGTCCTGCTTGAACGGACCATAGATAAACAACAGCCCGCCCGGATGCAGGCGCTGCGAGGCGCCCCACATCAGCCCGCGCGTGGTTCGCCATGGCGATATGTGCAGTACATTGGCGCAGAAGATGGCGGTGAGATCGCTCAGCGTCGCGGAATCCGCCTCGCTCATTCCCCAGTCCAGGGCACAGAGATCGAGCCGGCGCGCCTCTTCCACATTCTGCACACGGGCATGCTGCCGCCACGCATCGATGCTCTTCAGGTTTCGCTCGTCGTAATCGGTCGGCCACCAGATCAGGTGCGGGGACTCCCTGGCGAACTCGACGACGTGTTGTCCGGAACCGCTGCCGACTTCCAGCACGTTGCCCTGCTTGTCCATCAGCCACTGTGCCAGTTCCGCCCAGATTGGTCCGCAGTTGCGATGAAACGCCGGCGCGTCGAGGCGCAGGTCGCCTGCGGCAATCGGGTCGACCGGATTCTGGGACGGCTGGGTCGTCATGATGCCTATTTGTAGACTTTCTAGGCTGGCTGGATCAAATAGTGCCGCAAGAGCTTGCAATGGAGATATTTCGGAATGCTGATCGTGCTTCTGTCGGCGCATATTCTGGCCGCGCTGTTCTGGGTCGGTGGAATGGCCTTCGCCTACACGATGCTGCGGCCGGCCGCGGGCGCGCTCGAGGCACCTGTGCGTCTGACACTCTGGCGCGACGTGTTTCGTCGTTTTCTGCCCTGGGTCGGGGTGTCGATCGTGGCGCTCCTCGTCAGCGGCTACGCCATGATGTTCATGATGTATGGCGGCTTTCGGACACCGCTCTTCATCCATGTCATGCAAGGCACCGGCATCCTGATGATGCTGCTCTATCTGCATCTTTATTTCGCGCCGTGGCGGCGGCTGCAGAAGGCCGTGCGCGATGCCGACTGGCCGAACGCAGGCAAGCATCTCGCGATGATCCGCAAGCTGGTTGCGATCAACCTCGCACTCGGCGTCGTGACAGTTCTGGTGGGTTCGACCGGTCGCTATTGGTGAGGATTTAACCCCGTTCGTCCCCGCGAAAAGCGGGGAGCCAGAGTCTTTTGCTGGCTTCCCGCCTTCGCGGGAATGAGTGGAGATTGACGGCTACGCGTCTTCCGGATTGTCGACGTAAACGAGGCCGGCTTTCTCAAGCGCAGGCCGCATGTTGTACATGTCGAGGCCGAGAATGCCTGACGCGAGCTTCTCGCGTTTGGCCAATTCATCCGCCTCGCGCTTCTGCGCTTTTTCGGCAACTTCGCCGGCCAGCTTGCGCGGGATGACGACGACGCCGTCGTCATCGGCAACGATCGCATCGCCGGGAACGACATTCACGCCGGCGCAGACGACCGGAATATTCACCGAGCCGAGCGTCGCCTTCACCGTGCCCTTGGCCGAGATCGCCTTGGACCAGACCGGGAAGCCCATCTCCTTCAGCACAGCAACATCGCGGCAGCCGGCATCGATGATAAGGCCCTTCACGCCGCGTGCCTTCAACGACGTTGCAAGCAGATCGCCGAACATCCCGTCGGTATTGTCCGCGGTACAGCCGACGACCAGCACGTCGCCGGGTTTGCATTGCTCGATCGCGACATGGATCATCCAGTTGTCGCCGGGCTGCGCCAGGATCGTGACGGCGGGGCCGCAGATCGATGCGCCGGCCCAGATCGGACGCATGTAGGGCTTCATCAGGCCGGAGCGGCCGAGCGCCTCATGCGAGGTGGAGACGCCAAGGCCTTCGAGCACGCCGCAGGCATTGGCATCGGCGCGCTGGATGTTTCGAACGACAACGGGCTTCATGTCGATGTCTCCTCAAGCTCAGCCGAGCGTATCGGTGACCACGCGCGGAAATAGCGTCTGATAGGCTTCGCCGTAGGTCATCGGGATGCCGGTGTTGCGCGAGCCCTGAATGCCACGGTTGAGCGCCACGCGCTCGTAATAGTGCCACAGGTGCTTCTGCGCCGCGAGGATCTGGAAGGCCTTGTACTTGGTCTCCCAGACGTCATCGATCTTGAGAATGAGATCCGGCTTGTAGTCGCATTGTTCGGGCTGGTGCGGCTCGAACAGATAGACCGGCGGCGCGGAATATTGGTACTTCGCGCCGGGCTTGTGACCCATTGCCTGTGCGACGACGCGGGTCTCCTGGGCGAAATGCGCCGCATTCGGATGATCGAAATTGTAGGGATCTTTCAGCGCGTGGGTCAGCACGAAGGCTGGATTGAGTTCGCGGTAAATGTCGACCATGCGGTCGAAGTTTTCCTCGGTCAGCTTGAGCGGATAGTCGCCGGCATCGAAGAACTCGATCTCGGCGCCGAGCAGGGCGGCGGCGCGCTCGGCCTCGTCCTTGCGGCCGGCCTTGACGCTTTCGAGCGTCGCACCGGCTTCCTTCCACGCGAACTGGCTCTCGCCGCGCTCGCCGAAGCTCATGCAGACGATCTTCATGCGATAGCCCTTCTTCGCATGCAGCGCGATCGCTCCGCCCGCGCGCCATACGAAGTCGCCCGGATGGGCAGTAACGACGAGTCCGGTTTTTTGGGCCATGAAAGTTCTCCGGCGTTCAAATTCGCCCGGGGATTTGCAACATCCGCAGTTGAGACACAAGGCCTCTCAGCGAGCCAGCTTCTCCCGGCCCAACTCGGATATATCCGAGTTGGGCTCATGTATTGACGAGCCGAAGTCGAAAACATTCGACTTCGGCGCGGGGAGAAGGACGAGTCACCTGGATTTCTGCTTGATCGCCTCGGCGCGCTTGGTCAGGGCCTCGGCCTCGGCATTGCGGCCGAGCGTGCGATAAAGCTCAGCCAGATTGTGGATAGTGTTCACGAGTTGCGGGTTGTTCGGCCCGAACGCCTTTTCACGCAGTGCAAGCGCGCGCTTGGCGAGCGGCTCGGCGTCGGCCGGACGGCCAAGCTCCTGATAGAGCACGGCGAGATTGTTGAGCGATGTGGCGACGCCGGGATGGTCCGGCCCGAGCGCCTTTTGGTACATCGCAAGCACTCGCTTGAACAAAGGCTCGGCGTCGCCATGACGGCCCTGGTCGCGATAGAAGCCGGCCATCGCGTTGAGCGTTTGCGCAATCGCCGGATGATCGGTGCCGAACGCCTTCTCACGGATTTCCAGCGTGCGCTTGAACAGCGGCTCGACCTCGTCGATCCGGTTCTGCACCCAGTATGTCATCGCCAATTCCTGCAGCGTCGACGCCACGTCGGGATGCTCGGGCCCAAGTGTCTTTTCGCTGATGGTCAGCGCGCGCTTGAAGAGAGGTTCGGCTTCGGACAGCCGTCCGGAGGTTCGGTAAAGCTCTCCGAGGGTGACAAGTGCGACCGCGATTTGAGGATGGCCGGGTCCGAAAGTCTTTTCACGGATTGCGAGCGCCCGCTGATAAAGCGGCTCCGCGTCACGCTGCCGTCCGGTTTCCTGATAGAGCGCGGCGAGTCCGCCGGCGCTGGCTGCAACGGCGAGATGGTCCGGTCCGTACGCCTTTTCATTGATGGCGAGCGCGCGCTTCAACAGAAGTTCGGCTTCTTCGGTGCGGCCGACCGCCCGATAAAGCACGGCAAGATTCTCCGCGGACACCGCGACATCCGCGTGATCGGCGCCGAGCGCCTTCTGTCGGATCGCGAGCGCGCGCAGATGGAGCGGCTCCGCCTCCTTCGGGCGGCCGAGTTGCTGATTCAAGAGCCCGAGATAGGTGAGCGCCGAGGCAACGTCGGGATGGTCCGGGCCGCGCTGCTTCTCGAGGATGGTCAGCGCCTGCTGCGCGATCGGAAGGGCTTCCGCGGCCTTGCCGGTCTGAGAGAGTTCCGCCGCGCGGCTGAGCATGGCGACGGGATCGCCATTGGTCTGTGCTGCGGCAGGGGGCGCCAGCAGCAGGATCGCGGCGCAGGCCAGGCAGAGGATCAGTCGCATTGTCATCGGCTCGTCTTTGGTCCAGGCCACGTCCTTACCTCGCGTCTGCGGGCGTCGCAGCACAATCCCGCTCCCTTTCGTATGATTTTTGATCAAAAAATGGGCAGATGACCTATTTTGTGGTCAGGCTCTGTAATCTGCTTATTTTGAAGGCGCGGGAACGGGCTGGTTTCCAGTTTTGACTCAAGGCCTTGGACCAATTTCGGAAATTGGCACGGCCTTTGCGATCTCTGCTGCGGCGCGGGATGCCGGAGTTCTCTGGCGTGCGCGTGAAGCAGAGGAAACAACATGATTTATCCCATACGTGCAGTCGCTCCGCGATCGATTGCCCGCCGCTGGCTTTTGGCCTCGGCTGCGGGCCTGGCGCTGTCCCTGACAGCTGCATTGCCCGTCAAGGCGCAAGAGACCATCAAGGTCGGCATTCTCCATTCGCTCTCGGGCACCATGGCGATCAGTGAGACCACACTGAAAGACGTGATGCTCATGTTGATCGAGGAGCAGAACAAGAAGGGCGGCTTGCTCGGCAAGAAGCTCGAAGCGGTGGTGGTCGACCCGGCGTCGAACTGGCCGCTGTTCGCTGAAAAGGCGCGCGAACTGATCACCAAGGAAAAGGTCGCGGCTGTATTTGGCTGCTGGACCTCGGTGTCGCGCAAGTCCGTGCTCCCGGTCTTCAAGGAGCTGAATTCGATCCTGTTCTATCCGGTCCAGTACGAAGGTGAGGAAAGCGAGCGCAACGTGTTCTACACGGGTGCCGCGCCCAATCAGCAAGCGATTCCTGCCGTCGACTATCTGATGAAGGACGAGAAGGTGCAGCGTTGGGTGCTCGAAGGCACCGATTACGTTTATCCACGCACCACCAACAAAATCCTCGAGGCCTATCTGAAGTCGAAAGGCGTCAAGGACGAAGACATCTCGATCAACTACACGCCGTTTGGTCACTCCGACTGGCAGACCCGCGTCGCGGACATCGTGAAGTTCGGTTCCGCTGGCAAGAAGACCGCCGTCGTCTCGACCATTAACGGTGACGCGAACGTGCCGTTCTACAAGGAACTCGGCAATCGCGGCGTGAAGGCATCGGATATCCCGGTGGTTGCGTTCTCGGTCGGTGAAGAGGAACTGGCCGGCATCGACACCAAGCCGCTGGTTGGTCATCTCGCGGCGTGGAACTACTTCGAATCGATCAATACGCCTGAGAACAAGGAATTCATCGCGAAGTGGAAAGCCTTCACGAAGAATCCAAAGCGCGTCACCAACGACCCGATGGAAGCTCATGTCGTTGGCTTCGCGATGTGGGTTGAAGCTGTGAAGAAGGCTGGCACCGTCGATCCGGATAAGGTGATCGACGCGCTGCCGGGCACCAAGGCACCGAACCTGACCGGCGGCATTTCCGAGATGCTCCCGAACCACCATATCACCAAGCCTGTCTTCATCGGCGAAGTGAAGGCCGATGGTCAGTTCGACGTCGTGTGGAAGACCCCGGGTCTCGTCGCTGGCGATGCATGGTCCAAGGAACTCCCGGGCTCGAAGGACCTGATCGGCGATTGGGTGAATCTGAAGTGCGGCAACTACAACACCGTCACCAAGAAGTGCGGCGGGCAGGGCTCCTGACGTCTGGCTCTCCTGACCACTGATCTGACGAAGCCGGAGGCGGCGCATTGTGCGCCGCCTCCCTCACATGTCCCTCCCGCGCCGGGAAGTTGGAAGATGACTTCATTCTGCGGCCGAGTGGTCGCGTTTGTTCTGGCATTTGCGTTTCTCGTCGCCGCGCCGCCCGCCTTCAGCCAGACGCTCAATGATGCGCTGACCAGGTTTGCCGCGGATTCATTCGGCGACACGGAAGAGGGCATTGTCGCGGTCGCAGCGTCCGGTTCTCCGCGCGCAACCGCGATCATCGAAGCGCTGCAGACCGGACGGTTGCTGTTCGATCCTGCGAGCAAGACAATCTTCATCCGCCAGGGTGACCGCGTGCTGGATGCTGCGACCGGCGAAGCGGTCGCAGCGCCGCCGGCGGGCCTCTCCAACGTGCGCATCAACAACCGTCTGCGCCGCGCCATCGACGCGGCGCTTGGCAGTCTCACGCTCATGGCGCCGGATCCGCGTCAGCGCCTCGCCTCCGCGCAGGCGGTGTTCAAGTCGCGTGACGTCAATGCCTTGCCGGCGATCGACGCCGCGATCGCCAAGGAGACCAATTCCAACGTCAAGCGCATCATGACGGAGGCGCGTGCCGCCATCATTCTCTACAAGGTCGACGCGTCCGAAGCCGAAAAGATCGATGCAATCGGCGTCATCCGGGCGCGGGGCGACCAGGACTCGATTGCGCTTCTTGCGGGCTTGCCGGCGAGCACGCCTCCCGCCGTGAAGACCATGGCGCAGGATGCGATCACCGGCATCCAGAACCAACTCGCCTTCTGGGAAGTCCTCCAGAATGCCTGGTACGGCCTTTCGCTGGGCTCGGTCCTGCTGCTTGCAGCCATCGGGCTCGCCATCACCTTCGGCGTGATGGGCGTCATCAACATGGCGCATGGCGAGATGGTGATGATCGGTGCCTATGTCACCTTCGTGGTGCAGGAGCTGATCCGCGTCCACAATCCAGCGCTGTTCGATTATTCGCTCGCGATCGCCATCCCGCTCGCGTTCCTGTTGGCAGGCGCCATTGGCATTCTGATCGAGCGGACGGTGATCCAGTGGCTGTACGGTCGCGCGCTCGACACCTTGCTGGCCACCTGGGGCATATCGCTGATCCTGCAGCAGGCGACACGTACGATCTTCGGTCCGACCAACCGCGAAGTCGGCAATCCGTCATGGATGAGTGGCGCATTCGAAGTCGGGCACCTCACCATTACCTACAACCGGATGTGGATCATCGTCTTCACGCTCGCCGTGTTCTTCGGCCTGTTGTGCATCCTGCGCTTCACCCGCATCGGACTTGAAATGCGCGCCGTGACGCAGAACCGCCGCATGGCGGCGTCGATGGGCATCAAGACTGCCAATGTGGACATGCTTACATTCGGGCTCGGGTCGGGCATCGCAGGACTTGCGGGCGTTGCGCTGTCGCAGATCGACAATGTCTCGCCCAATCTCGGGCAGGGCTACATCATCGACTCGTTCATGGTCGTGGTGTTCGGCGGCGTCGGAAATCTGTGGGGCACGCTGGTCGGCGCTTTCTCACTCGGTATCGCCAACAAGTTCCTCGAACCGTATGCCGGCGCGGTGGTCGCGAAGATCGCGATCCTCGTCCTGATCATCCTGTTCATCCAAAAGCGCCCGCGCGGTCTGTTCGCACTGAAGGGCCGGGCGGTGGAGGCGTGATGACCAATTGTCGTAACGCCGGAGCGCGCCCATGAACGGAGGACCCATCATCCGGGCACTCGACCGTCAGGCGATCGTGTTTCTCACCATTCTGTCCGCGGTCGCGATCCTGGTGCCGCTCTCCAACCTGTTGCTGCCGCCGGCGCATCCGCTGCATGTGCCGACTTACGCGGTCGCGCTCTTTGGCAAATACATCTGCTACGCGCTGCTCGCGCTCTCGATTGATCTGATCTGGGGCTATTGCGGCATCCTCTCGCTCGGCCATGGCGCCTTCTTTGCGCTCGGCGGCTATGCGATGGGCATGTATCTGATGCGTCAGATTGGCGACCGTGGCGTCTACGCCAATCCGATCCTGCCGGATTTCATGGTGTTCCTGAACTGGAAGGAATTGCCGTTCTTCTGGTACGGCTTCCAGTCATTCCCCTATGCGATGCTGATGGTGTTCCTGGCGCCCGGCGTGCTGGCCTTCCTGTTCGGGTGGTTTGCATTCCGCTCGCGGGTCACCGGAGTCTATCTCTCGATTATCACCCAGGCGCTGACCTTCGCGCTGATGCTTGCCTTCTTCCGGAACGATTTCGGTTTCGGCGGAAATAATGGTCTGACCGACTTCAAGGATATCCTCGGGTTCAACGTGCAGGCGCAATCGACCCGCGC
>CAZIKZ010000157.1:1548-10056 GCA_964539845.1 uncultured Hyphomicrobiales bacterium | reverse complement strand
AAGGAAATCCGCGCAAGCGGGATTTGACGTGCGTCAAAGGGGACTTGGGTCAGGCCACTTTAATCCCGCCCCAGCCCGGCTGCGCAGGCCCATTGAGGGCCAGTGCGGGCGAATAAAGGCCCGGTCACTGCTTGAGCCCTATAAATTTTAAGCTTAAAGTATCTGCCGGTAATCCTGCGGACATCGGACCCCTCATGGCGAAGCTCTCGGGACGGCATGCTCTGGTCACCGGCGGCGGCCGCGGTATTGGCCGCGCAGTGGCGGCGGCCCTGTCGGCGGCAGGCGCCACGGTCACTGTGCTCGGCCGCCAGCAAGCGGCGTTGGACGACGCGGTAAAGAGTGGCCATGCCGCAGCTTATATCGCAGCCGATGTCACCGATCCGGTGGCGGTCGAGATGGGCGTACAACTGGCGGAACAGGACCGCGGCCCCTTCGATATCCTCGTGGCCAATGCGGGCGGTGTCTCGACCGCGCCGTTCGGCAAGACCGATCCGGCGCAGTTCCGGAAACTGTTCGACCTCAATGTGATGGGCATCGTCCATGCCACCCGCGCGGTGTTGCCCGGCATGGTGACGCGCAAGTTCGGGCGCATCGTTGCGGTTGCCTCGACCGCGGGGCTCAAGGGCTATCCTTACGTGACCGCATATTGCACCACCAAACATGCGGTTGTCGGGCTGGTGCGCTCGCTTGCGGTCGAAACCGCCAAGACCGGCGTAACCGTGAACGCGATCTGCCCTGGCTATACCGATACGGATCTGGTGAGGGAGTCGGTCGCGTCCGTGTCGAGCAAGACCGGCAAGTCGCATGACGATGTCGTGGCGCAATACGTCAAGGACGTGCCGATGGCGCGGTTGATCAAGCCGGAAGAAGTCGCAGCAGCGGTGCTCTATCTGTGCTCGGGCGATGCCGGTGCGGTGACCGGGACCGCGATGACGGTCGCTGGCGGAGAAATCTGAATGAACCAGATGACGACGGTGCCGCTCGATGCGGAAACGAAAGTCGCGGAACGGCCCGCCGATCATGAGGCCGAACTGCGGCTGTGGCTGCGTCTTCTGACCTGCACCACGCTGATCGAGAACGAAATCCGCCAGCGCCTGCGCGCGGAATTCGATGTGACGCTGCCGCGCTTCGACCTGATGGCGCAGCTCGACCGCGCGCAGAACGGCATGACGCTCGGCGAGCTGTCGCAGCGCATGATGGTGTCGAACGGCAATGTTACCGGTCTCGTGGAACGGCTTGTCTCGCTGAACCTGGTCGAGCGAAAGCCCGCGCCGAACGATCGGCGCGCCATGATCGTGACGCTAACGTCGGAAGGCCGCCGCACTTTCCGTTCGCTCGCGCGCACGCACGAGAATTGGGTCGCGGACATCTTTGCGGGGCTTGAGCCGCAAGAGATTGAGACAATGATGAAACTGCTGGCGAAGACCAAGACGTCTGCCCGCAAGGCGATCGATGCGGAGAAAAGTGAATGACCTTGAACACACACCACCCGGTGACGCTGCCGCTCTCGTCCTACAAGGCGCAGCATGTGAAGTTCGAGGTTTCCGGCAAGCTTGCGACGCTGACGCTGAACCGTCCCGAACGCAAGAATCCGCTGACCTTCGAGAGCTACGCCGAGATCACCGGTATTTTCCGTGCGGCGGCGAGTGACGATCAGGTCAAGGCTTTCGTCATCACCGGCGAGGGCGGAAATTTCTGTTCGGGCGGCGATGTGTTCGAAATCATCGGCCCGCTGGTCGAGATGGATACGGTCGGCTTGCTCAAGTTCACCAAAATGACCGGTGAAGCGGTCAAGGCGATGCGCGCCGCGCCGCAGACGATCATCGCGGCCATCGACGGAGTCTGCGCCGGTGCGGGGGCTATCCTCGCGATGGCGTCGGACCTGCGCGTCGGCACGGCGAAGGCGAAGGTCGCGTTCCTGTTCAATCGCGTCGGGCTCGCCGGCTGCGACATGGGCGCCTGCGCGATCCTGCCGCGCATCATCGGGCAGGGCCGTGCGGCGGATCTTCTTTATACCGGCCGTGTGATGGGCGGCGAGGAAGCCGAGCGCTGGGGTTTCTTCAATCGCCTGTCGTCCTCGGAAAACGTGCTGGCCGATGCCACCGCGCTCGCAAATGAACTCTGCGCCGGGCCAACCTTCGCCAATGGCATGACCAAGCGCATGCTGGAGATGGAATGGGCGATGTCGGTCGAGCAGTCGATCGAGGCGGAAGCGGTCGCGCAGGCTTTGTGCATGAAGACCGAAGACTTCCGGCGCGCGTTCAATGCTTTTGCGAACAAGCAGAAGCCGGTATTCGAGGGCAACTAGATGTCACTCGCAGAAACCCTCAGCTGGCCGTTCTTTAATGATGGGCATCGCGACTTCGCCGAGCGGCTGAATCGCTGGGCGGCGGATAATCTGCACAAGCTGCCGCATGATGACGTCGATGAAGCCTGCCGCGCGCGTGTTGTAATGCTCGGAGAAGCCGGATTCCTCACGCCGACTGTGCCCGCGGAATATGGCGGAATGTACCCGAGCTTCGATGTTCGCACGCTTTGCCTCGCGCGCGAGATCCTTGGGTTTCACGACGGGCTCGCGGACTTCGCCTTCGCGATGCAGGGGCTCGGGACCGGTTCGATCACACTCTATGGCTCGCCGGAATTGAAGCAGCGCTATCTGCCCAAGGTCGCGGCCGGCAAGGCGATCGCGGCGTTCGCGCTGTCGGAGCCGGAAGCGGGCTCCGATGTCGCGGCAATGGCGATGACTGCGAAGCCCGATGGCAACACCCATGTGCGGCTCGACGGGCGCAAGACCTGGATTTCCAACGGCGGGATCGCGGATCATTACGTGGTGTTCGCACGCACCGGCGAGGCGCCGGGTGCTCGCGGCCTCTCCGCGTTCATGGTCGATGCCGATGCGCCGGGCCTGTCGATCGAGGAGCGCATCGAAGTGATCGCGCCGCATCCGCTGGCGACTTTGCGCTTCGACAATGTCCGCATTCCGGTCGCCAACCGGCTGGGCGGGCCGGGCGAAGGTTTCAAGGTGGCGATGGCGACGCTCGATATCTTCCGCTCGACCGTTGGCGCCGCAGCGCTCGGATTCGCGCGGCGCGCGCTGTACGAGATGACCGAACGTGCCGCAACCCGCAAATTGTTCGGCGCGCCGCTCGGCGATTTGCAGATGACGCAAGGCGCGCTCGCGGATTCCATCACCGATGTCGATACGTCGGCTCTGCTGGTCTATCGATCCGCCTGGACCAAGGACAATGGTGCCGCGCGTGTCACGAGCGAAGCGGCGATGGCCAAGATGCATGCGACCGAAGCGGCCCAGCGTGTGATCGACCGTGCCGTGCAATTGTTCGGCGGTCAGGGCGTCACCAAGGGCGTGAAGGTCGAAGAGCTTTACCGCGAGATCCGCGCGCTCCGTATCTACGAGGGTGCGACCGAAGTGCAGAAGGTCGTGATTGCGCGGGAAGCCTTGAAAAACCATGCGGCCGCAAAGGCTGCGGGCAAGTGAAGGCGATGAAGAGCAAGGGTCCGACACGGGAGTAAATCATGATCCGATCGGGACATATCGATACCTTCGCGCGGGATAATCTCCCGCCTCAGGACCAGTGGCCGGAATTTCTGTTCACGCTGCCGGAGTTGCAATACCCGGATCGGCTGAATTGCGTGACCGAGTTCGTGGACAAGTGGGTGACCTCGGGGCAGGGCGACCGGATCGCGATCGTTTCTCCGGACGAGACGCTGACCTATGCGCAGCTCGCCGAGCGCATCAACCGCATCGCCAATGTGCTGACTCGCGACCTTGGCTTCGTTTCAGGCAACCGCGTGCTGCTGCGGTCCGCGAACAATCCGACGATGGTCGCGGCCTATCTCGCGGTGATGAAGGCCGGCGGCGTCACGATCGCGACCATGCCGCTGCTGCGCGCGAAGGAGCTGTCCTACACGGTCAGGAAGGCGAAGATCAAAGTCGCATTGTGTGACAAGAAGCTCAGCGACGAGATGGAAAAGACCAAGGCGCTGGCGCCGGAACTTGAGCGCGCGGTGTATTGGGGCGACGGTGAGCTCGAATCGCTGATGAACAAGCCGGGCTACGAGACCTTCGCGGCCTGCGACACTGCGATCGACGATGTCTGCCTGATTGCCTTCACATCAGGCACGACCGGCGAGCCGAAGGGCACCATGCATTTCCATCGCGACATGCTGGCTCCTTGCGATTCCTACGGCAAATATGTGCTGAAGGCTTCGCCGGACGATCGCTTCATCGGCTCGGCGCCGCTTGCCTTCACCTTCGGGCTTGGTGGACACGTGCTGTTCCCGTTCCGCATCGGTGCAGCGACGATCCAGCTTGAAAAGCTGACGCCGGACGACCTCCTGCCGGCGATCGAGAAATACAAGGCGACTGTCGTATTCACCGCGCCGACCGCCTATCGCGCGGTGACCCCGCATGTTGCCAAGCACGACATTTCCGGTGTGCGCATTTGCGTGTCCGCCGGCGAGACGCTGCCGAAACTTACCTTCGACGCCTGGAAGAAGGCGACAGGCATGACGATTCTCGACGGCATCGGCGGCACCGAGATGATGCATATCTTTATCGGCTCGCCGGAGGCCAGCGTGCGCGGCGGCTCGACCGGGGAGCCGGTGCCGGGTTACATCGCGAAGGTCGTGGACGACAGCTTCAACGAGGTGCCGCGCGGCACGATCGGGCGGCTCGCGGTCAAGGGGCCGACCGGCTGCCGCTATCTCGCCGATCCGCGCCAGACCAAATATGTCCAGAATGGCTGGAACTTCCCCGGCGACACCTACGTGCAGGATGCCGACGGCTATTTCTGGTATCAGGCGCGCTCCGACGACATGATCATCTCGGCGGGCTACAACATCGCCGGTCCTGAAGTGGAAGAGGTGCTGCTCGCGCATCCGGCGGTCGCCGAATGCGGCGTGGTCGGCGCGCCGGATCCAGAGCGCGGTCACATCGTCAAGGCGTTTGTCGTGCTAAGCGCGGGTCACACCGGCGATGCAGCGCTGACCAAGGTGCTGCAGGATTATGTGAAGAACGCGGTTGCTCCGTACAAATATCCGCGTGCAATCGAGTATGTCAGCGCGCTGCCAAAGACGCAGACCGGGAAATTGCAACGTTTTGAATTGCGCAAGATGGCGGAATCGGGCGCGGAGAAGATCGCGTCCTAGGCTTGCTTGACGCATGGCGGGGTCGAGCCCGGCCATGACAATGAAATATCTGGAGAACATCTGTGTCTGACACCCCCGCTCGCACCAATACGACCCTCAATCCGGCCGGATGGCCGCAGCCGAGAGGCTACGCAAACGGCGTCAAGGCGCGTGGCGATATCGTGTTCGTCGGCGGCATGATTGGCTGGGACATTCACGGCAAGTTGCCGCAAGGTTTTGTCGCGCAGACCAAGCAGCTGCTTGAGAATATTGTCGCAGTGCTGAAAGAGGGCGGCGCCGGACCGGAGCATGTCGTGCGCATGACCTGGTTCGTCACGGATATGGAGGCCTACCGTGCGTCACTGCCGGATCTCGGCAAGGTTTACCGTGAGGTGATGGGCCGCAATTTCGGCGCCATGGCGCTGGTGCAAGTGGTGTCGCTTGTGGAGAAGGATGCGTTGCTCGAAATCGAGACCACGGCGGTGATACCGGATTGATCCGGCCAAGGCGGGAACGCCGCGCAAAATGCGCAGCGTCGAAGCCTTTTGACTCTTGTGCTCCAAGCGGCTGAGGTAACTCCCGGCCGAACCCGGAGCCGCCCTGTTGCCCTGGCTATTGAACCGCATCAGCTTCAGCGCCGCGATCATCGCGGTGTCGATTGCCGTGCATCTGGGCTTTGTGGGCGCCATCGTGCTGGCGGAGCGACGTGTGCTGCCGCCGTCCGAACTCCGGTCGATGGACGTCGATCTGGTCAAGCCGGAGGATCTCGCGCCGGTCGAGCCGCCGAAACCGCCCGAGCCGCCCAAGCAGGCCGAACAGAAGCCGCCGGAGCCGGTGAAGCAGAAGCCCCTTGAGCCGGCAAAGAGCGCTGCCAAGGCCGCTTCGTCGAAGCCCGAATTGTCCAAGGCTGAGCCACCGGACAAGTCCGCCGCTCCGGAAGAGCAGGACGCTCCACCGCCGCCCGAGCAGAAGCAGGCCGCGAAGCCCGCCAGGCCCGACGTCCCGCAAGGCGGACCGGCGGGCGAGGGCAAGTCGAGGCTCACGCCCGAGGAGATTGCGTCGCTGCGTGCGCAGATTCAGAAATGCTGGAAGCTGCCGGTCGGCATTCCCGGCATTATGGGATTGGAGATTGTGCTGCGTGTCTCTCTTGGACCGAAAGGCCAACTCATCGGCGAACCGGTACTTCTGCAGGCGCCTGCATCGGAGCGCGGTCCGCTGCTGGTCGGGATCGCCATGAACGCGCTGAAGAGTTGCTTCCCGTACACGCTGCCAGCCGCGAAATATGCCGACTGGAAGACGCTCGACCTGAAGTTCACCGCGACCGGCATGGCGGGGCTTGGCGCTCCGCAAAAGTTGCCAAAGCGGATCTGAGCGCTACCCTGTTGATGCCTACCTGTCCCAGTTGAGATCGCGGATACGCGGGTCGGCTGCAAACGCTTCGCGGCCGAACTCAATCGTCTCTTTCGGCATTTCGCAGAAGCATCGCACGCCGTGGCGCGTCAGCAATATCTTCCAGCTTTGCCTCGCCAGTGCATCGGGTTTCGAGAAGGCCCGGCACGATAGAATCGCCAGGTTCGTGCGTTGACGCGGGTCTCGCACCGAAGAATATTTGATCACCTGGATTTCGGCCTGTCTCGCCATCTCGGCAAGAGTCTGGCACGCCGCATAATCCGTCGGGTGAGACCAAATCGAGCCTCTGTCGTCAAACGGTGGCCGCTGCAAATCAACGCAGGATTGGGTCGCATATTCGACTGAAAAGGCGGTGTATTCGCCGGCATTGCGAGGCCATGGGGTCTCCGGCGACTCTCCGTAAAACATCACGAGCCGCAGAAATGCCATTTCCGCGATCGCTGTCGCTGGAACAACCGCTCCGTAGAACACCCCGGGCGATAGTCCGGCTTTCCTGAAGCGTGAGCCATGTTGTGACGGAGCGCGGTACCGGAAGGGCGAAAACAGCAGATATGAAAGATGAGCGCAGTCAGCTGGCACGCGCGGCTTTGCGGCCTCTATCTCGGCTTCCAGGATGTCATGCTCAGCGCCGCTGCCGACCAGCTTTGCGGTGGAGATGATGTGCTGTCCTTCGACAACGCGCCAGCAAAGGCCCGAAGCATGGTGCGAGCTAGACGACAGCTCGTCTGGCGTCGAGATAATGGACGACATCGATAAGGCCGGGCACCGATTGGATCAGCTCAATCGGTTTTCCGTTGAGCGCTGTATTGTCGTTTCTGAGCCATGCTCGCGCAACCGTCTCTTCGCCGCCAACGATCGCGTCCAGAGAGCGGTACATACGCACAAACAGAACAGCGAGTTCGAACGGCTTTTGATCCGGTTCAACGAAACTGGCTCCCTTCCGCATTCGTGAAAGGGTGGGTTCGGACACGCCGATGACTCGCGCGAGCGTATTGTTCTTTACGGCGAGCAACTCGGCCGCTCGCAGCACAGCGGTGGTGACAACCGCTGCCCGCGACTCTCGCGAAACCTCTCGATGGGCTGCAATACGCATCCTGACGCCTATGATTTCACATGAAAATATATGATATCAAATCATCATTTGAAAGAGAAAAGGCGAAAGAATCCAAAAGATAGTATCTTTACGATCTTATATCCGGGCGCTAGCCTCTTCTGGATCGACGGAAAGGCTGAAACAGCCGTGAATACTCAAAGTTCACTGATCACCCGTGTAGGCGAGCCGTTCGTAGCCGGCCGCTCCGGCTCGCTGTCGGCGCAGATCGTGGCCGATGTCCGCGACGCGCTGTTCGACAAGCGGCTCAGATCCGGCGATCCGATCGGCACCGAGAAGGACCTTGCCGCCCGCTACGACGTGAGCCGGATCGTGGCGCGCGATGCGTTACGGACGCTGCAGGCGCTCGGGATCGCCGAGATCCGCATGGGCAAGGGCGGAGGCGCGCGGGTCGCCCGCGGCAATCCGCGGCTGTTCGCGGAGGCGCTCGCAGTTCAACTCGATCTTGCCGGCGTCAGCGCCGCCGAGGTGATGGACGCGCAGCGCGCCGTCGAAGCGCTCGCGGCCGAGCTTGCCGCGGAGCACGCGACGCCAGCCGACCACGCACGGCTGAAGCGGCTGCTCGCGGAAGCGGAAAGCCTGATCAATGACGCCGACGCGTATACGCGCTCGTGCCGCGATTTCCATCTCGCGATCACCGAGGCGTCCCACAACCGCGTGCTGGTCGTACAGTTCATCTCGCTCAATCATATCTCCTGGCCGTCGCATAACCGGACGCTGACGCCGGAGGTCTCGCGGCGCGTGCTCACCGTGCACAAGGAACTCGCGGAACTGATCGAGATGCGCGACGCCGCCGGCGCGCGCCGGCTGATGGACGACCACGTCAAGATGATCCGCGC
>CAZIKZ010000157.1:0-1448 GCA_964539845.1 uncultured Hyphomicrobiales bacterium | reverse complement strand
ACGAAACGCAAACGGGAGAAAGCAAAATGGCAACGAACCACAAGTTCATCATCGAGCCGCATTTCCGACTGCAGGAATGGATCGCGGAGGAGAAGGGCTACTTCAAGGACGAAGGGCTCGACTACATCTTCCGCGAACTCGTTCAGTCGACCGACGGCAAAATTCACGACAAGGGCAACAAGGTCGGCGCCTTTCAGTCGTTCGAGGAAGGCCGCAAGTCGGACGTGAGCTGCGCCTGCCACTGGACCGTGAACGTCGCCGCGGCGTCCGGTCATGGGCGGCTGAATCGCGATGTGTATTCGGTGGCGCCGTCCGGGATCTTCGTGGCGCCGGATTCGCCGATCAAGACCCCGGCCGATCTCGCCGGCGTGCCGATCTCGGTCGGCTTCCAGTCCGGCTCGCATTATGCGTCGATCCAGGCGCTGGAAAGCTACATCCCGAAGGATCAGATCAACCTGTCCTTCAACGACGGCATGCTGTTCAAGCGCATGGAGCTGCTGCTCGACGGCAAGCTGCCGGCGGCGACGCTGTTCTCGGGACCGTATTACCTCGCCGAGCAGCTCGGCTTCCGCAAGATCATGGACAACACCTTCATGATCGCCAACATGATCCACGGCGATCCCGATCCGGAGGATCTGCGCAAGTATTTCACCGCGCTGAAGCGCGCGCAGCGCGACCTCGATCTGCGCCCCGAGCAGTACACGCACTATTACAGGAACGAATTCCCGAAGCGCTGGCACGACGTCATGGATACGCGCCGCTGGGGTCCGGGCGAGCGGATCGTGTTCGAGGCTTATACGGAAGAGACGTTCAAGGTCTCCCGCGACTGGATCGCGGAGCGCGACATTTTCGAGGGCGGCGACCTCGGCAAGAAGCGCTACGAGGATGCGACCGTCAGCGTGATGTGATGGCTCTTATCCCTCCCCCGTTTACGGGGGAGGGTGGCGAGCGTCAGCGAGCCGGGTGGGGGATTTGCGTGCGCAGAGCGAATCAAGACGCCCCCACCCTGATCTCCTTCGCTTCGCTCAGTCGATCGACCCTCCCCCGTAAACGGGGGAGGGAGAAGAAAATCACGCCACCTTCAGACCGATCAGACGTTCCAGCGTCGCCTCGTCCTTCATCAGTTCGTCCGACCGCGCGCGGTGCACGACGTTGCCGCGCTCCAGAACGATCGCGTTCCGGGTGAGCGCCAGCGCGATCTCCGCGTGCTGCTCGACCAGAATGAAGGCCGTACCCTGCTCGGCCAGCATCTTGCGGATGGCGGCGGTCAGTTCCTCGACGATGATCGGTGCGAGACCTTCGAACGGCTCGTCGAGCAACAGCAGCGACGGGTTCGTCATCAGCGCGCGGGCCAGCGCCAGCATTTGCTGCTCGCCGCCGGACAACTGATTACCCTTGTTGCCACGGCGCTCGTTCAGCCGCGGCAGCATCTCGTAGATGCGCTCGAT
>CAZIKZ010000156.1:8103-10180 GCA_964539845.1 uncultured Hyphomicrobiales bacterium | reverse complement strand
CGCCGACAAACGGGGTCGTCTTTATCCACGGCGTCGGGGGATCGGCGCGGGCATGGCAGCCGCAGGTGGAAAGCTTCCGGGCGGCGGGATATACGCCGCTGGCGCTCGACCTGCCCGGTTATGGCGGACGGGCCGCCATCGAAACCATTGATTTCGAACAGTTTTCCGACGACGTGGACGCGCAGATCGCGCGCGCCGGATTGGTGCGGCCGGTCCTCGTCGGACATTCCCTTGGCGGCATGATCGCGCAGACCATGTTGCGGCGAAAACCCGAGGGATATCAGGCGGTTGTGCTGGTAGGGACCAGCCCCTCCTTCGGCAAGCCGGACGGCGATTTCCAGAAGAAATTCGTGGCCGACCGTCTCGCCCCGCTCGCGTCCGGCAAGACGATGCCCGAGCTCGCGGCCGGAATGATCAATGAAATCATAGGGATGAATGCCGATCCGAAAGGCCGGGACATCGCCGTTGCGTCAATGGCGTCGGCACCGGCCGCAACCTACAAAGCCTGCGTCGAGGCGATCGTAACGTTCGAAGAACGTGCGAACCTCGGCCAGATAAGAGTGCCGACGATGTGTCTCGTGGGTGAGCTCGACAAGAATGCTCCGGCTCCGATGATGGAGCGCATGGCCGCGAAAATTCCCGGCGCCACGTTCGTTGTTCTGCCCGGTCTCGGCCACCTCCCCAATCTGGAAAACCCGGCCGTCTTCGATGCGGCCGTGCTCGGCTTTCTGCGTGACCTGAATACGAGTGACAAAAGGAGTGCCGCCGGATGAAACCGATCGATGTGGACAAGGTCGATACCGACGCCCCGCTGTTCGCCCCGGACGCATTCGGGCTCAGCGACTTTCAGGCCGAGCTGATCGCCAAGAGCCGCCACTTCGGCAAACAATATCTGGCGCCGCGCGCCGCCCAGCATGATCGCGACGCCACCTTCCCGATCGAAAACTTCCGCGACATGCATCCCGAAGGACTGCTTGGGATCTGCATTCCGAAATCGTCGGGCGGCACAGGCGCCGATTACAAAACCTACGCGCTGTGCGCATCCGAACTCGGCCGCTATTGCGGCGCGACCGCGCTGTCCTGGAACATGCATGTCTGCTCGACGCTGTGGTCGGGCCCGATCTCCGATGAAATGGAGATGGCACCGGATGTCCGCGCACAGCATCTGCAGCGGCGCGAGGTCCACTATGAGCGCATCCTCCGAAACGGCGCAGTCTATGCGCAGCCCTTCTCCGAAGGCGGCGCAGCCGCCGCAGGCGCCGTGGCATTCGGCACGGAAGCCAGGCCGGTCGAGGGCGGTTACATCGTCAACGGCAAGAAGATTTTCGCATCGCTGTCCGGCTCCGCCGATTATTACGGTGCGCTCTGCACCCGCCGCGCCGAAGGCGAAGACGCGATGCGTCGCAACACACTCTATCTCGGCATTCCGGCCAATGCGCCCGGCGTCAGCGTCACCGGCGACTGGGATCCACTCGGTATGCGCGGCACTGTCTCGCGGACGCTGATCTTCAAGGACGTGTTCGTACCGGAAGACGCCGCCCTGATGCCGCCCGGCGTCTATTATCAGGCGGTGATGCGCTGGCCGCACATGTTCCTCACGCTGACGCCGACTTACATGGGGCTCGCGCAGGCGGCCTATGACTTCACCGTCTCCTATCTGCGCGGCGAACTGCCCGGCATGCCGCCGGTCAAGCGGCGCATGTACCCGACCAAGCAGCTCGCGGTCGCCGAAATGAAGTTGATGCTGGAGCAGACCAAGGCGATATGGTTCCAGACTATCAGCGAGGCGCGCCCTAACCCGTCGAAGGACTCGATCATGCGCGCCTATGCCGCGCAATACACGGTGATGGAGAACGCCAATGCCATCGCGGTGAAGGCAATCCGCACCTGCGGCGGACAGGCGATGCTGAAGAGCCTGCCGCTCGAGCGCATCTATCGCGACAGCCGCTGCGGCTCGCTGATGCTGCCCTGGACCGCGGAGATCTGCATGGACCGGCTCGGCAAGGAGACGCTGTACGAGCCGGGCGAGAAGGATGAGTGACCTTTCTTGTCTTCACCTCCCCCTGAAAGGGCGAGG
>CAZIKZ010000156.1:0-8093 GCA_964539845.1 uncultured Hyphomicrobiales bacterium | reverse complement strand
AAAGCGCGGGCAATCGGGTGGGGGTCTATTGCAACCGACACCATGACCCCCTCCCCAACCCTCCCCCTTTCAGGGGGAGGGAGTAGGCTGCCACCGTGGCGCAGTAGAAATTCATGGACCTCTCCGATCTCATCGCGCGCAACGCCGATTTCACGCCGGACAAGGCCGCGATCCGATTCAACGGCCAAACCTTCAGCTACGCCACCTTCCATGCGCGCATCGTCGACACCGCGCGCGCGCTGAAATCCGAACTCGGCGTCGGACGCGGCGATCGCGTAGCGATCCTCGCCGCAAATCATTCCGACTATCTGGTTACGCTCTATGCCTGCGCCCGGCTCGGCGCGATGCTGGTGACGCTGAACTGGCGCCTCGCGGTGCCCGAGCAGCTTTACATCCTGTCCGACAGCGGCGCGAAGGTGCTGGTGGTCGACAAGGAATTCTCGGCGGTCGTGGCGCAGCTTGCGCAGCGCCTGCCCGACATCAAGGTGGTCGGCGTCGACTACACGCCTGCCGGCACACTCTCGTTCGACGAGCTGCTCGCGGCGGGCTCCGGCGACGGCCGCAACCCGCATACCGACACGTCGAACCCGCTGCTGCTTGTCTATACCTCCGGAACCACCGGCCGCCCCAAAGGCGCGGTGTTGCGGCAGGAGGCGCTGGTCTGGAATGCGTTGATGAGTCACCACGCGCATGACATGCGGTCTGACGATCACATCCTGACCTTCCTGCCGATGTTTCATGTCGGCGGGCTCAACATCCAGACGACACCGGCTGTGCAACTCGGCGCAACGGTGACGGTGCAGTCGCGCTTTGCGCCGGACGCCGCCTTGCAGACGGTTGCGCAGGACAAGCCCACGCTGATCGTGATGGTGCCGGCGGTGATGCAGGCGCTGATCCAGCATCCGCTCTGGATGCAGACCGACCTCGGAAGCCTGCGCGCTGTTGCTACCGGCTCGACGCAAATTCCGGTGCCACTGGTCGAGGCCTTCATGCAGCGTGGCGTGCCGGTGATCCAGATTTACGGTTCGACCGAAACCGGACCGACCGCGGTCTATACCCGCGTCGGCGGCGATCTCAGCCGGCTGACATCGACCGGCTTGCCCGGCCTCTATTGCGAAGCCAAGGTCGTGGACTATGACGGCCGCGACGTACCGCACGGCGTTGCGGGCGAAGTGATCGTGCGCGGCCCGAATGTGCTCTACGAATACTGGGGCAATGCAGAGGCGACCGCGGAAGCCCTGCGCGATGGCTGGTATCACACCGGCGATATCGGCACGCGCGACGCGGACGGCTATTTCTACATTCACGACCGCAAGAAGAACATGATCATCTCCGGCGGCGAAAACATCTACCCCGCCGAGGTCGAGCGCGTTTTGCACGATCATCCCTGCATTGCCGAGGCCGCCGTAATCGGCCGGCCCGATCCGAAATGGCAGGAGGTGCCGGTGGCCTATATCGTGTGCCGCAAGGATATGAGCGTCGGCGCCGATGAGGTGAAGACGTTCGTCGGGCAGCATCTCGCGCGCTTCAAGATTCCGCGCGAGGTCGTGTTCGTCGAGTCCTTGCCGCGCACCGTGCTCGGCAAGGTGCAGCACTTCATGCTGCGGGAGCAGACATCAAATCCGACCTCATCCTGAGGAGCGCACGAAGTGCGCGTCTCGAAGGACGAGGGCGGCCCCATCCTTCGAGACGCATTGCTGCGCAATGCTCCTCAGGATGAGGCCGAACAAGGCTAGAGGAAGATCGAATGCGTATCGCAGTTCTTGGTGGTGGCAACGGTTCGTTCGCGGCAGCGGGAGATTTCGCGCTGGCCGGACATGACACGCGGCTATGGCGCCGCGACAAGGCCGCGGTCGAAGCCCATCGCGCCGCCGGATCGAAAATCGCGATCAAGGATTTCGCCGGACGGCACGAGGCGAAGCTGTCTCTCGTGACCAATGACATTGCCGCGGCCGTGCGCGACGCCGAACTGATTGTCTGCCCTGCGCCCGCACATGCGCAGCCCGATATTGCGAAAGCGCTCGCGCCGCACCTGACTGACGGACAGGTGGTGTTTCTGCCGCCCGGAACCTTCGGCTCGCTGCTGTTCGCCAAGGCCGCGCATGATGCCGGAAACAAGGCCAAGGCCGCCTTTGCCGAGACCGGCACGCTGCCCTGGCTCACGCGCAAGCATGGTCCGTTCGAGGCCGCAGTGACGGTGCGCGCCAAGCGGCTGCCGACCGGCGTGTTTCCGCTGACACTGAAGAGCCACGCGCTCGCGGTCATCGGGCAGGCGTTTCCGAGTGTGATCGAGGATTGCGGCGACGCGCTCTCCGGCGCACTGATGAACGCAGGGCCGATCATCCATCCGCCGCTGATCATCATGAATGCAGGACCGCTCGAGCATTTCGACAAGTGGGACATCCACAAGGAAGGCACGCAGGTCTCGATCCGCCGCGTCACCACAGCGCTCGATGGCGAGCGCATCGCGGTGCGTGAGGCACTTGGCTATAACGCGCCGCATTTCCCGCTCGCCGACCATTACGCCAAGGAAGGCGACGAGTGGATGTATGGTCGCGGCTCACATGACAAGCTGACGGATTCCGGCGACTGGAGCGAGAAGATCAGCCTGACCGAGCATCGTTACATGCTCGAGGATGTGCGAACCGGTCTCTCTTTCATCGTCTCGGTCGCCGATCTCGCCGGCGTGCCAACGCCGCTCGCACGCGCGTTTCTTGCGATCGGCGGCGCGGTCGTGGGCGAGGATTTCATGGTGACCGGCCGCACGCTGAAGGGCATGGGATTGGGGCAATACGACAAGGCCGGATTGCTGAAGCTGCTGAAGGATGGGTTTGCGTGAGCCCCTATATTCGAATGCCAGACACAAACTCCGTTCGTTCTCGCGCAAGCAACTCTTTCCTCACCTCCCCCTGAAAGGGGGAGGTCGACCGCCAAAGCGAAGCGAAGGCGGTCGGGTGGGGGGTCCATTCTTGAAACGGATTTTGACCCCCTCCCCAACCCTCCCCCTTTCAGGGGGAGGGAGCCGACCGAGCGAGAGGAAAAACCATGACTGACATCATCGCCTGTCTCGGCGCCGGCCGCATGGGCCGCGGCATTGCCGTCGTGTTCGCCTATGCCGGCCATCACGTGAAGGTGGTCGACTTCAAGGCGCGCAGCGCGGAAGATTTCGGCAAACTCGAAGCCGATGCGCTCGGCGAAATCCGCGGCGTTCTGACCTCCCTCGCAGCCTTCGGCATGTTCGATCCCGCGCAGGTCGCAACGATCCTGTCGCGCGTCAGCATCGTCCCGGAAAGCGAAGCGCAAGCGGCATTCTCCTCGGCGGCCGTGATTTTCGAAGGCGTCCCCGAGGTGCTCGACCTCAAGCGCGAGGCGCTGGCACGCGCCTCCAAACTCGCAGGGCCCTCCCCGATCATCGCGTCCACCACCTCGACCATCCTGGTCGACGATATTTCAAGCGCGGTCGAACATCCCGAACGCTTCCTCAATGCGCACTGGCTGAACCCGGCCTATCTGGTGCCGCTGGTCGAAATGTCGCCGGGCAAAGTTACCGATCCGGCCATTACCGCGCAGCTCAAGGCGATGCTGGAAGGCATCGGCAAGGTGCCCGTGATCTGCGCCGCGCGGCCGGGCTATATCGTGCCGCGCATCCAGGCACTCGCCATGAACGAGGCCGCGCGCATGGTCGAGGAAGGCGTCGCGAGCGCCGAAGATCTCGACAAGGCGATCAAATACGGTTTCGGATTTCGCTTCGCGGTTCTCGGCATGCTGGAATTCATCGACTGGGGCGGCGGTGACATTCTCTATTATGCCAGCCGCTACCTGACCCAGGCGCTCGACGATCCGCGCTACGCATCACCCGACATTATCTCGCGCAACATGGAGGCCGGCCATATCGGCCTGAAGACCAAGCGCGGTTTTCTGAATTACGAGGGGATGGACGTGGACGCCTATCGCGCGGAACGCCTGAAGGCTTTCGTCGCGATGCTGCGGCACTTCGAGCTCGTGAAGCCGCCGGTGGTGTAGGTTCTTTCTTCACCTCCCCCTGAAAGGGGGAGGTCGATTGCCGGCGCAAAGCGCGGGCAATCGGGTGGGGGTCATCATTGAAATGCTAAGGACCCCCTCCCGACCCTCCCCCTTTCAGGGGGAGGGTGCGCACTGAGCGCGCGGAGAACTACCCGAACACGTCCTGCAGGACACCGTCCTTCACCACGACCGTGTTGTCGAGCGTGATGGTGGTCTTCATCACCGGCAGATCGAAATGTCCCGCGGTGTAGCGGCCGGCGAACTCGTTCGCGCCCGTGGAGAACAGGAAGTTGCCCGGTACGGCACGGATCTCGGTGCCGTTGGTATCGCGCTGGCCATACATCGACAGCGCTTCATAGCGCGCGCCGGGATTCATGCCCCAGCCGACATGCGACACCGCATAGGCCTCGCGGTTGCCCCAGGCGGCGAGATACTGGCGGAACATGTCGGCGTCGGCGCCCTCGCCGATGATGTCGGTGATGTAGTCGTCCTTGAAATCGAGCCGGATCGGATCGGCGATGTAGCGCTTGAAGGTGAGATTGATGTCGCCGCGGTTGAGCACCAGCCGGCCGTTGACCGAATTGGCCTTCGGAAAGCTCACCACGATGCCGCCGGGCCAATGCGCGAGCGTGCCGGGCTTCTCGGTCCAGCCCCAGATGCCGACGGTCTGCGCGCCGTCCATGACGACGTCGAGATCGGTGCCGGCTTCGGAGGTGACCGTCATGCGTTTCGATCCGCGCAGCATGCGGGCGGCATTGCGCACCCGCGTTTCCAGCGCCGGATCGGGACGCATGCGCTCCAGCGCTTCGGGATGCTCGTTCGAGATCACCATGATGCGGGCGCCGGCCTTGAGAATGTCCGGCGTTTCCGGGGCATGCATCAGTCCTTCGAGGGTGCAGTCGACCACGAAGCCGGCCTGCTGCAACGCCGACACCACGGGCGTCAGTTTGCCGATCGCCACGCTTGCGCCGGTCGAGCGGATCGGCACCGGATATTCGTTGCGCGGGGTCGGCACCACCACATGAAACGGACGCGCGCCGATGCGCAGCAGCGCCAGTTCGGCGAGTTGTACGTTCAGCTGACGGGACTGTGTTTCGGAAAGGATGGCGGCGGTGTCACCCTTCTTCACCGCGCATTTTTCAAAGAGTTCGCAGAAGGCATCGATCCACTTGCCTTCGATCCGGTCCGCCAGCATCAATTTTCCTCCGGGAAGCCTCGCAGCAGCCGGGCCCGCAGCGCGTTGAAGCCTGCATTCAGGATCAGACCGAGCGCCGAGATCGCGATGATGGGCACGAACATGTCCACCGTCTGGAAGCTGCGCGCGGCCCGTACCAGGAGATATCCGAGCCCGTCCGTCGACGATATCATTTCCGACAGAAAGACCACGATGCAGGAAATGACAAGCCCGATACGGCAACCGGTCAGGATCGACGGGAGCGCCGCGGTCAATACAACCGTGAACAGGCATTTCAGCCGGCTCACCCCCATGGCGCGGGCCGACCAGACCAGCTTCGGCTCGACCGAAAGCGCGCCCTGCAGGGTCGCGAGCAGGATCGGAAACAGCGCGTCGGCAAAAACCAGCGCGATCTTGGATGCGTGGTCGAAGCCCAGCGTCAGCATGAAGGCCGGATAGAGCGCGATCTTCGGCACCGGTGCCAGCACCCGGATCACGGGACGCAGCAGCGCGCCCACGACCTGGCTGCCGGCTCCCATAATCCCGAGACCGACGCCGACAACCACCGCCAGCCCGAAGCCCCAGAACAGCCGGTACAACGTGGTCGCGGCATGGCCGAGGAAATTCGGATCGCCCAGCAGCTGGATGAAGCGCGCGAACACCACGCCCGGCGGCGGCAAAAGCGACGGCGGCGCGATCTTGAACGCGGTCAGATATTGCCAGAGCGCGAGCAGCATCAGGATCGGGATCATCCCGATCGCGAGCTCGATCAGGCGGGATCTCGCGGTCATGCCGAGCCCACCGCGATCGCATGGACCGGATCTGCCCAGCCGACCACGACACCACGCAGCTTCTCGAAGACCAGATCGAGCACGAAGCCGAGCACGCCAACAATAATGATAGTGGCGTAAGTCGCGGAATATTGCGCGAGGTCGAGCGAATTGTAGATCAGGTTACCAATGCCCGCCTGACGCACGATCATCTCGCTCGTCACCATGGTGATCAGCGCCAGTACGAGCCCAGTGCGGCACCCGACCATGATTTCCGGCATCGCCGCCGGCAGCACGATGCGGAACAACTGCTGGCGCTTCGTCATGCCCATGGCCGCACCCGACCACAGGATCTTCTCGCCGACCGCCTTGGAGCCCTGGTAGCTGTGATAGATCACCGGCAGCGACACGCCGAGGAAGATCACCAGCGTCTTCGATGCGTCGCCGATCCCGAGCCACAGCATGATGATCGGCATCAGCGCCGCCTTCGGCACCGGATAGATCATCATGAACAGCGGATTGAAAAATGCGGCGACCTTTCGACTGCGTCCCATCAGCAGTCCGACCGGGATTGCGAAGGCGAGCGCCAGCACAAAGCCGGTCAGCATGCGCCGTACCGAAGACAGGATGTCGTAACGCGCCCGCGGATCGCTCAGGATGCGTGGAAGCTCCATCAGGCTTTCCCACGCGGTCGGCAGTGAATCGAGGCCCCAGTGCATCGACAGCAATTGCCAAGCCGCCAGCAAGCAGAAGCAAGCGATCAGCGGGGGTACGCCGGGGATCGCGGTGAGGTTCTTCATGCCGCCTCGTCCGCCGGATTTTCCATCATCTTCTCGATGTCGATGACGTAGTCCTGATACTTGCGATTGACCAGCAACTCCGCGCGACGTCGCGGCCGCGGCAGATCGATCGTTACGATCTCCTTGATGCGGCCGGGTGAACGCGTCATCACCACCACGCGATCGGACAGGAAAACAGCCTCCTCCACGCTATGGGTGACGAACATCACCGTCTTGCGGTCGCGCTCCCAGATGTCGAGCAATTCGTTTTGCAACTTGACGCGGGTATGCGCATCAAGCGCTCCGAAGGGTTCGTCCATCAGGAGAATTTTCGGCCGGTAAGCCAGCGTGCGGCAGATCGCGACGCGCTGCTTCATGCCACCCGACAATTCCTTCGGATAGAAGTCGGCGTAGCGCGTGAGATGTACCATCGCGAGCAATTCGCGCGCGCGAAGCTCGGCAGCCTTGCGGCTCTCGCCCTGCTCGAGCAGCCCGTACATCACGTTGCCGAGCACTGTCTTCCAGGGGAACAGTGCGAATTCCTGAAACACGGGACCGCGATCGGGACCAGGCCCATCGACCGGCTTGTTGTCCACCAGCACGGTGCCCGTCGAAGGCGGTACAAAGCCCCCAACGATATAAAGCAGCGTAGACTTGCCACAGCCGGACGGCCCGAGGATCGAGACGAATTCGCCGTCGGCGACCTTGAGGTCGATGTCGGCGATCGCGAGATGTGGACGGTTGCGCTGCGTATCGAAGGTTTTGGACAGGCCCTCAATCAAGATCATAGTGCAGCCAATCGCCGGTCATCGTAACACGAACCTTCTTTTGCCATCGCCGGGGCGTGGCAGAGTTTCACGATCCCGGAAGCCACACCCCACCGGGATCATTTGGCCCGGATGCGCGGGCTTCGCTCGCCCCGGAATGACGGAAGAGATGAAGCGCGCGCACGATAGCGGGGCGTAGGATGAGCGGCAAGCACCCGGAGTGGGCAGCGAATGCGCTCCGCGTAAGCACGCTCGAGGGCCGGTAAAAATGACCTGGCCTGTCGAAAAATCGCGAAAAACAAGTATCGAGGGGGTGCCGGCGACCGCGACCGCGCCGAACTTCGCGACCGCCGCGGTCCTTGCTGACCATTTCCGCGCCTCCCGGCGCTCAGACCGGACCGACTCTCATGCTGCTCGATCCATCCCCCACCGGCCCTCGAAGACGCTTGGCCGTCCGCCCGAAAAGCGACCCCTCAATACGAGCGCGGCATACCGAGCACGTTCTGGCCGAGATAGGCGAGGATGAGATTGGTGGAGATCGGCGCGATCAGCGAGATGCGCGCATCGCGCCATTTACGCT
>CAZIKZ010000155.1:0-10181 GCA_964539845.1 uncultured Hyphomicrobiales bacterium | reverse complement strand
AACGCTCCGCACAAACGAGATTGCGCCGTGCTCGACGGCGTCTCCTATTGTCACTGACGGAATTCACCCATGCATGTGCTTATTACCGGAGCGGCCGGCATGATCGGCCGCAAACTGCTCGAGCGACTGTCGCGCGATGGAGGCCTGAACGGCAAAGAGATCGACAGATTGACACTGACCGACATCGTGCCTCCGGTCGCGCCGCACGGTCTTTCCGGCAACGTCGCGCTGAAGACCGCCGATCTCGCAACACCGGGTGTCGCCGAACAGTTGGTGAAGGACAGACCGGCCGTCATCTTCCATCTGGCCGCAATCCCGTCCGGCGGATCCGAGACTGACTTCGAGGCCGGCTATCGCGCCAATCTCGATGGCACCCGCAACCTACTCGAAGCGATCCGCAAAACCGCGGACGGCTACAGGCCGAAGGTGATCTACACGTCTTCGATCGCGGTCTATGGCGCGCCTTTCCCGGCATCGATCCCGGACGATTTCATTCTCACGCCACTCACGAGCTACGGCGCTCACAAGGTGATCTGCGAGACGCTGCTCGCGGATTACAACCGGCGCGGCTTTCTGGAAGGCGTCGGCGTCCGGCTTTGCGGCATCACTGTACGGCCGGGCAAGCCGAACCTCGCGGCGTCCGGATTCTATTCCGGGATCATTCGCGAGCCGCTCGCTGGCCTGGACGCGACCTTGCCGGTCGCGGAGGACACCACCAACACACACGCCTCACCGCGCGCGGCGGCAGGCTTCCTCGTGCATGCCGCCTCGCTCACACCGGAGCAACTCGGACCGCGCATAAATGTCACCATGCCGGGCGTCTGCTGCACCGTTGGCGAGCAACTGGCGGCGCTACGGCGCGTCGCGGGGAACCGGGTCGCCGACCGCGTGAAAATGCAGCCCGATCCCTTCATCATGCGGATCGTGGCCGGCTGGCCCAGCCGCTTCGACGGCACGCGCGCCCGGGAGCTCGGATTTACCGCCGAAGCCTCTTTCGATGAGATCATCCGGGTGCATATCGAGGACGATCTGGGCGGCGATTTCGTGCGGTAACAGCACCGCAGGACCCGCGCCAAGCGAGGGGCTGCCAACCGGCCACAAACTTGCATCATCGGTCCGATTGCCTACATTGCGGCCGACGCCATCCCGAGGCCCTACATGAACTACGTTGATGCGGCCCTTGCGCCGATGCGCAAGACCGGACAGATCAAATTGCACAAAGCCGAGGCGTTTGCCGGCATGCGCAAGGCTGGCCGTCTGGTCGCTGAATGCCTGGATATGCTGGTTCCCGAAGTGCGCCCCGGCGTGCCGACGGAACGCATCGACCGGCTCGTACATGATTTCGCGATGGACCATGGTGCGCTGCCGGCAACACTGATGTATCGCGGCTACCGCAAATCCACCTGCACCTCGATCAATCACGTGGTCTGTCACGGCATCCCGGGCGACAAGCCGATGAAGGAAGGTGACATCGTCAATATCGACGTCACCCTGATCCTCGACGGATGGCACGGCGATTCAAGCCGCATGTACCCGGTCGGCGATATTCCGCGCCGCGCCGAACGCCTGATCGAAGTGACTTACGACTCAATGATGCGCGGGATCGCCGCTATCCGTCCGGGTGGAACCACCGGCGATATCGGCGCAGCGATCCAGTCCTTCGTCGAGGCTCAGCACATGAGCGTGGTACGCGATTTCTGCGGGCACGGCCTGGGACGCCTGTTCCACGACGAGCCGAACATTGTGCATGTCGGGCGCGCGGGCGAAGGCACGATCCTGCGGCCGGGTATGTTCTTCACGGTCGAGCCGATGATCAATCTCGGCCGGCCGCACGTGAAAGTGCTGTCGGACGGATGGACCGCGGTGACACGAGATCGCTCCCTCTCCGCGCAGTTCGAACATACTGTCGGCGTAACCGATAAGGGGGCCGAGATTTTCACCCTGTCCCCGAACGGTCTTGATAAGCCGCCCTATGCAAATCCCGGTCATTCCGGGGCGCGGGCGTAAAGCCCGCGAACCCGGAATCCAGACGAAGCACCAACCGTAGAGTCTGCGGCTCTGGATTCCAGGTCCGCCACTCCGTGGCGTCCCGGAATGACGACAATTCAGTTGACTGCGCGATAGAGCCTCTCGTCGTAGAGGCTGCCGCTCTTCGGCAAGAGATCCTGACGAAACGTCTTGGTTGGCGCCGCAGCGGTGTGGCGCTTCCAGTTTTCGGCGTTGTTCCAGACCGAAACGATGGTCATGTGGTTCGGGCGGCTCGCTTGCGTCAAAACGTCGAAGCGCGCATTTCCATCCATGCGGCGGCTTTCGAACGCGAAGTTTTGCAGCATCTCCTCGCCCTGCTGACGAAATGTCGGCACGAAATCCACGTGCGTCACCGCATAGATCGTACCACCGGCGTTGTTCTGGCCTGTCGCGAGTTCGCGATGCGGTCGCTCGTCATACGGCGCGGTCTCCATTGCCAGCAGCGCTTCACGCGCCGCGACCGTGTGCGGCTGCTTGGCATGCGCCTCGCGCGTCGCATTGTCCTTCCAGTGTTCGATCAGCGCGAAATGATTGGGTTGGCCGTTACGCTGGAGCACCGTCATCGACAGGTAGCCTTTATCCTTCGCGCTGCCCGTCTTGAGCGCCTTCAATGCCGCGAGCGCTTTTGCTTCACTGCCCGGAGCCACCTCGATATACGTGATCACCCAGTTTCCGACCGCGGGCTGTGAACCGGGCGGCAATCCGCCCTGAGGCGCAGGTGCCTGAGCCTGCGCGGTGCCGATACTCGCAGCCAACATCATCGCCAGAACAAATCCGCGCATGAGCATGGTCTCCCCACATAGGTTTCTCGACGGTCTCAGCCGCAATTTCGGGCAAGCTTAATCAACTTCTCGACCCGGTGAAACGTAAACCGCTCCGCGACCGGTCGCGTCCCGATCAATTCTGGCATTGCAAAAGATCGCGATCCCGTCATGCTGGCAGCGGGTGCGAGGGCATATGCGGCGAGCGGAAAAATCAAGCGACGGCGGCAATCCTCAGGCCGGCCTCGAAGACGCTACGCCGCACTATCACGGGCACCGTGAGCGATTGCGTGCGCGTTTCCGCGACGCGGGCGCGGACGCCATCGCCGACTACGAACTGCTCGAGATGGTCTTGTTCCGGGCGATCCCGCAGCGGGACGTAAAGCCGCTGGCGAAGCAGCTGATCGCGAAATTCGGCTCATTCGCGGAGGCGATCGCCGCTCCGGAAACGCGCCTCAAGGAGGTCAAGGGACTCGGAGATGCCGCCATCACCGAGATAAAGATCGTGCAGGCGGCCGCGAGCCGGCTGGCGCGCGGTCAGGTGAAAGCCCGCACGGTGCTGTCATCCTGGTCGTCGGTGCTCGACTATTGCCGCACCGAGATGGCCTTTGCCGACAAGGAGCAATTCCGCATCCTGTTCCTCGACAAGCGCAACCAACTCATCGCCGACGAAGTGCAGCAGACCGGAACGGTCGATCACACGCCGGTCTATCCCCGCGAAGTGGTCAAGCGGGCGCTCGAGTTGTCGGCGACCGCGGTCATCCTGGTGCATAATCATCCAAGCGGAGACCCGACACCGTCGCGCGCCGACATCCAGATGACGCAATCGATCGTGGAGGTCGCAAAGCCGCTCGGCATTTCGGTGCACGATCACATCATCGTCGGCAAGGACGGGCACACCAGCCTGAAGGGATTGAGGCTGATCTAGACTTCGGTCATATCAGGACGCGGTCGCCGCAATGGGTCCGGCTACTTCTTCTGCAGGATGATCTGCTCGCCACCTTCCGGCACACGCCACCATTTCTGCGGCTCTCGCTCCTCGAAGCGCCACGCCTGTCCATTTGGCGCAGCCAGCACGAGTTCGCCTTTGTCGAGCCGCCAGACATTCGGATTGAGCCGTGTCATCGCAGGATCGCAGGGCTGCCGGATCGACAGGCGATATTCGTCGAAGCCCTTGGTCGCGGTCTTGCTGAAGGTCAGCGCACACACCGGCTTTTCGGCCTTCACCATCGACCATTCGCCCGCGATCTCGTCGACCGACCGCTTGGGCGCAAACACCGCCGCCGATGCCGCCGTCTGAAGGAAATACAGGCCCTCTTCCTTTCGCTCGCCCTCAAACATGCCGACTTCGACTTCGGAGAGTTCGAACACGGTGCGACCGCGCGCATCGACCAGCTTCAGCGTCTGGTTCGACAGCGTCCAGCCCTCCACGTCTTTCAACGGCGGGATAGCCTCGCCGCAGGCCGCATCGAACTCGACCTGCGAACCGCTTCTCCCGGGGTCTGCCTTGAAGGTCAGATTGCAGACCCGATCGCGCTCGGAATTGGACAATTCCCAAACGCCGGCCATGCCCTTGCTGGTGTCGTCGGGCTCGGCTTGCGGCGTTTGAGCGAGGGCCTGGCTCGCTGCACCGACCAGAAACAGTCCCACAAGAAGCCGACGCATCGCTGCCCTCGCCACAGATCGCGAGGCGCGTTCTAGCACAGCCCTTGCGGCAAAATCACGCCGGCTACTTCGGCGGATAGGGCGTTTCGGGAACGGGGGTTAGCGGGCCCTTGCCGGCGAACCAGGATTTCAGGTTGTCGACCACGAGCTGATCCATCGCCTTGCGGGTCGCCGCCGATGCCGAACCGAGATGCGGGAACAGCACGACGTGCTCCATCTCGATCAGCTCCTGCGGCACATGCGGCTCGTTGACGAACACGTCGAGGCCGGCCGACAAAATGGTGCGATCTTTCAGCGCCTTGATCAGCGCCGGTTCGTCCACCACTGAGCCGCGCGCCATGTTGATCAGAATGCCGTTCGGACCGAGCGCCTTCAGCACCTCGTCGTCGATCAGATTCCTGGTCGCCGCACCGCCGGGCACAATCACCATCAGCGTGTCGACGTCGCGCGCCATGTCGACGAGCTTCGGATAATACTTGTACGGCACACCGGCCTGCGGATTGCGCGAATGGTAGACCACCGGCACGCCGAACGCTTCAAGCCGCCGCCCGATCGCACGGCCGATGCGCCCCATGCCGACCACTCCGACGGTCCGGCCGCGCAAGGTCGGTGACAAAGGATAAGCGCCCTTGAGCCATTTGCCGGCCCGCAGGTAACGATCGGCTTGCGGGAATTCGCGAAGCGTGCAGAGCAGAAGCCCGAGCGCGGTATCGGCCACCTCCTCATTCAGGACATCAGGCGTGTTGGTCACCACCACGCCGTGCTCGCCCGCCCATTTCGCCTCGACATGATCGTAGCCGACGCCGAAGCTTGCCACGATCTCGAGCTTCGGGAAGCGGGACATGAACGCGCCATCGATCTTGTTGGCGGTATAGGCAATGGCGACACCACGGATGCGCGGCGCGATCTCCTCGAGAAAAGCGTCCTGATCCTTCGCTTCGACAAGCTTATGGACGGTCGCGAACGGTTCGATGCCCCCGACAATGACCGGTTTGGCCTGTCCGATCAGCAATACCTCAGCCTTGTCGGCAGCCATCATCATCTCCGTCCGCGTTGATCCATGTCATAAAACAGCGGCCGGTTTCAGCCGCAATTCATCTATACCAGCGTATGGCTGTCCGCAAAATCGACCGCCTCTATCGGCCCATTCAAACTTCCGACTCCATGACAATCCACACCGTCCAGGCGATCCGAAAGATCGTTCTCTGCATCAGCGTCGCGGTCGGCGTCTTCGTTTTTGCCGTCACCACCTCCATTCATCCGAGCGGTGAAACCCCGCACGAAATGATCGAGTGGCTGGGAATCGTACTGATCGTGGTGTGCATCCTCGGCAGGACCTGGGCCTCGCTCTATATCGGCGGCCGCAAGATCGAGGAATTCGTCCAGACCGGACCGTATTCGGTCATGCGAAACCCGCTCTATTTTTTCTCCTTCCTCGGCGCCGCGGGGGTCGGCATGCAGGTCGGCAGCGTGGCGGTCGGCCTGATTTGTGCTGTCCTGACCTGGGTGGTGTTCTACGTCGTTGTCCGGCAGGAAGAGCAGGTCCTGGAAGGGCGTTATGGCGATTCCTATCACAGTTATCTGATGCGCGTACCGCGCTTCCTGCCAAAGCCGTCGCTGTGGCGCGACGAGCCGACGCTGACGATCCGTCCACCGCGCGTGCTGATGACCTTCGCGGACGCCCTGGTTTTCCTGCTGGCCGTACCGCTTGCGGAATTCTTTGAGCACCTGCAGGAGACCGGCGTGATCCCGGTTTTGCTGCGACTGCCGTAATCAGCTGCGCACGACGATCGCGGCAGCAGCACCGGCCATCGCAAGACCAGCGGTGCGGTTGACGGTCTGCAGCGCGCGCGGCGATGTGAACATGCGGCGCGCATGCGCGGCGAGCACGACATAGCCGGCCAGCACCACGCTCACGACCAGCGCAACGATGGCCGCAAGTTCCGCCATGTCGGCGATCGTGAGACGCGTGAGGTCGATCAGCGTGGGCATCAGCGCGAGATAGAACAGCATGATTTTCGGATTGCCCATCGAGAGCAGGAGCGCTGCACCGAAGAGCTGCAAGCCCTGGCCGCGCACGGGCTCCGCCGTTACGGGCGCACCGGAATCCCGCCAGAGCTTCCAGGCGAGGAACAGGAGATAGGCCGCCCCGCAATATTTGACGATCAGGAAGATCGGTTGAAACAGCGCCGCGAGTGCCGCGAGCCCGAACATCGCGCAGCAGAGCCAGATCAGATCGCCGAGCACGAGGCCCGCGCAGAACGCGGCGATACCGTCGGTGCCGCGCGCCATGATGCGGGCGACCAGCGCTGCGATCGCCGGGCCCGGCGAAATCACGGCCACCAGCAGGACTATCGCAAACGAAAGAAAGGCGAACTGCTCCACAGATCACACCAGCATGGTTACGGGTTGTTCGAGATAGCCCTTCAGCGCGGCCAGCAGTAGCGCACCGAGCGCCCCGTCGATGACGCGGTGATCGCATGACAGCGTGACTGTCATCTGGCTTTCGAAGCGCACGCCGCCATCCTCGGTTTCCACTGGGCGCCTCTGCGCGGCACCGACTGCAAGGATCGTCGATTGCGGCGGGTTGATGATCGCGGAAAATTCACGCACGCCATACATGCCGAGATTGGAGATTGCGCTCACCCCGCCCTGATATTCCTCGGGCTTCAGCTTCTTGTCACGCGCTCGCTCGGCAAGCGAACGCATCTCGTTGGAAATCGTGCTGAGCGACATGACATCCGCGCCGCGGATCACCGGCGTCATCAGTCCGCCTTCAAGCGCAACGGCGACACCGATATCGGCCCGCTGGAAACGCAGGATACGATCCTGCGCCCAGATTGCGTTTGCCGCAGGAACCCGCTTCAGCGCCAGCGCCAGCGCCTTGATAACGAAGTCATTGACGGAAAGCTTGTAGCCGCCGTCGCCCTGCGGCGCAGCTGCATTGGCTTCTCCGCGCACCTTCAGAAGTGCGTCGATGGAAACGTCCGCGGTCAAGTAGAAATGCGGGATGGTCTGCTTGGCCTGTGTCAGGCGCGCCGCGATCGTGGAGCGCATGCCATCGAGCGGCACTTCCTCGAACGGCACATCGCGATAAAGCGCAAGAATATCGGACGCCGACGGCCCCGCGGCGATGGCAGCGCCACACGCCGGCGCCTGCACGATCCGCACTTCGACATCGCGCGCGACAATACGGCCATGCGGGCCGGTGCCAGCGATACGCGTGAGATCAATGCCGTTCTCGCCGGCAAGCCTGCGCGCCAGCGGCGTCACCGTGATGCCGCCGATGCGCGCCGGGCCGAAATTGCGCTCGGGGGTACGGACTTCGCGGAACAATTCCATCGGGGCCGAGGGCTTCGGTGCCGGCCCCAAACTCCGTTCATTCCCGCGCAAGCGGAAATCCAGTTCCTGGCTCTGGGTCCCCGTTTTCGTGGGGACGAGCGGAGGAGGTGTAGCTGCCTGCTCCTTTGCAGGCAGCTTCGGCTGCGCGACTTCGCCCTCCCCGAGGATCACTGCGACCACCGCGCCGACCTTCGCCACGTCTCCGACCTGAAAATTCACCTCGGACAGTGTGCCACCGAACGTCGCCGGCACTTCCATCGAGGTCTTGTCGGTCTCGATCTCGAACAGGTTATCGCCCGGCGCGATGGCGTCGCCCGCATTCTTGAACCACTTGGTGATCTTACCCTCGGCGACCGTTTCGCCGAGCTGCGGCATCAGAACGTCCATGCGGTCACCAGCTCACCGATACATACTGCGTTTCGAGGAACTCCATCAGCCCCTCATGCGCACCTTCGCGCCCGATGCCGGACTGCTTCATGCCGCCGAACGGCGCGGCCGGATCGGACACGAGCCCGCGATTGAGCCCGATCATGCCGAAATCCAGCTTTTCCGACACGCGCATACCGCGGCCGATATCCTTCGTATAGAGATATGCGACGAGACCGTATTCGGTGTCGTTCGCACGCTTGATTGCTTCATCTTCCGACTTGAAGGTCTGGATCGAAGCGACCGGCCCGAAGATTTCCTCGCTCAGCATCTTCGCTGAATCCGGCACGTTGGTCAGCACGGTCGCGGGATAGAAGAAGCCGGGACCATCCGGCGTCTTGCCGCCAGTCAACAGTTTCGCACCCTTCGCTACGGCGTCGTCGACCAGCTCGATTACCTTGTCCCGGCCTTCCTTGTTGACCAACGGCCCGAGATTGATGCCATCGTCGAGGCCGTTGCCCATCTTGAGCGCCTGCATCTTGCCGGTCAGCTTTTTTGCGAACTCGTCATGCACCTTTTCATGCACGTAGAAGCGGTTCGCCGCGGTGCAAGCCTCACCCATATTGCGCATCTTGGCGATCATCGCGCCTTCGATCGCGGCATCGATATCGGCATCCTCGAACACGAGGAATGGCGCATTGCCGCCAAGCTCCATCGCCGGCTTGATGATGTTGTCGGCGGCTTCACGCAGCAGCACGCGACCAACTTCTGTCGAACCGGTGAAGGAGATGACGCGGACGCGCGGGTCATGCAGCATCGCGCCAACGACCTTGCCCGACAATCGCGACGGGATCACGTTGACAACACCCGGCGGCACGCCGGCTTCTTCCAGAATGGGCATCAGCGCCAGCATGGTTAGCGGCGTGTCGGACGCAGGCTTCAGCACCACCGGACACCCGGCCGCAAGCGCGGGTCCGATCTTGCGCGTCGCCATCGCAGCCGGAAAATTCCATGGCGTCACCAGCACGGCGATGCCGGCCGGCTTGTGCTGTACGAGAATGCGCGCGCCGGAAGCCGGTGCGGTCGAGAGAGAACCGAGATTGCGCACGGCTTCCTCTGCATTCCAGCGGAAGAACTCGGCGGCGTACGCGACCTCGCCGCGCGAGTCCGACAGGGCCTTGCCGTTCTCGACCGTAATCAGCTTCGCGAGTCGTTCGGCATCTCGCATTATTAGTTCGAACGCCTTGCGCAGGATCTCGCCGCGCTCGCGCGGTTTCTTCGCGGCCCAGGCAGGAAACGCGGCTTCCGCCGCATCCAGCGCCGCAATGGCGTCTTCGACTGTCGCGCTCGCGACCGACGCAATCTTGCGCTCGGTCGCAGGATCCATCACGTCGAAGCGCTGACCGTCGGACGATTTCCGCCATTTGCCGCCGATCCAGAGATCGGTCGGGACATTGGCGAGAAGATTTTCGTACATGCGAGATTTCCCTGTTTCTCCTCGTCATGCGCGGGCTTGACCCGCGCATCCATCATCTTCGCAACAGTTCTTCTTTGCAGATGGATTGCCGGGTCAAGCCCGGCAATGACAACCTAACTCCCCAGCGATCGCCGCACTGTCTCCGCGATCCGGTCCACGTTCGGCAGCACCGCGTCCTCGAGCAGGTCAGCGGACGGCAGCGGGATATGCGGCGTCGTGATCCGGACCGGCGGGCCATCGAGATCGTAAAAAGCCTCGTCAGCGACGATCGACACGATCTCCGCACCCCAGCCGCACAGCCGCGGATTCTCTTCGACCGTGAACAGACGATGCGTGCGGCCGACCGACCCGAGGATCGTCTGGGTATCGAGCGGCACCAGCGAACGCACGTCGACGACTTCGCAGTCGATGCCGTGCTCGGCCTTCAGCTTCTCTGCAGCCTCGATCGCACGCGGCACCATCAGCGCCAGCGCAACGATTGTTGCATCCTTGCCCGGCCGTACGATCTTCGCGCTGCCGAGCGTATCGACGATCTCGCCGTC
>CAZIKZ010000154.1:5366-10274 GCA_964539845.1 uncultured Hyphomicrobiales bacterium | reverse complement strand
CCGTCGATCTTCGACTCGGGCACCTCCGCATGGCCGATCAGGTCCCAGGGGCCGCGGATCGCTCCGCTCAACTTCGTGACATATCCCGAAGACCATTGCCGGATCACAGGCGAGGTCGATTGCCTCCACCAAGAATGGAGGCTCAAGGGAGCCGCCGCATGCCGCGCGGCCGGCATTCACACCTTTCGCGACCTTCTAATATTCGATCATCTCGCATTTTGGGCGCGGCACTATCTGCTCGCGGAGATCGACAAGCGGAAACTGGGGCGGTTGGTCCGGCACCATCAAACAGGCCAGCGCAGGAAGCCGCGGATCATCAAATCCGGTCGGTTTACCTACGATGTCGATTTGCGGCTCGGAACCACAATTGCCAGAGCGCTCGGGTCAACTCAGAAGGTCATTGACCACTACAAGGGCGTGTTGCCGGTCGGAAGGTGCCTCATCCCGTTGGACACCACGCCAATCCTATCCGGTACACCGTCATGATATATCCCAAGAACATGATTTTGGCATGCCATAAGCCGTTGATTTCATTGCAACGGAACACGCAGAACATCTCACTAAAGACGCGAAGGATCAGGCAAATCGCCAAATAGATCGAAGATGAAAAGGCCAGTATCGCTTTCTGATTGCGCTCCGCGCTCTATGTCGAGATCAGCGCCGGGTTTGTGTCTGTTGCAGTCGGCGTTATCGTGCCCGTGAAGCTCAGATGGAATTTTGATTGCAGTTCAGTAGGGCGTTCCAATCATTGTAGAAGGTTGACGCCATGCGCGAAGATGCAGTTGAGGCCGACAAGGCCAGGTTGATCCTGTCTGAGACGGCGCCGGGCAATGCGCTCGAACTGCTACAGCGGCTCGTCGTGCGAGAGCCAGACATCACACCGGTAAGAGCGCGCGCTATCCTTGAAGCCGCCGGTGCGAGAGCTTCGCCAGCATTATGCTCAACCATGATTTCCGACACGCGACCCGATGCTGTTCCGGCCATGGTTCAGGAACATCGCATCATGGAGCGCATGGCTAGTGTTCTTGCGGGCCTTGTTTGCCCTGCCCATGTCCAGCGAACAGCTTGAGGCGTACAGGAAGCACACCGGCCGCGATAATCCACCGGATAATGTTGCAAAGGCGGCTTGGCTCATTTGCGGACGTAGGGCAGGCAAGTCGTTTGTGTTGGCATTGGTGGCGGTGTTCCTCGGTTGCTTCCACGACTATTCGCGATATCTGCAACCGGGTGAGCGTGGTGTGATCCTTGTCATCGCCAAGGACCGCGATCAGGCCAAAGTGATCTTCAACTATATCCGGGCCCTACTGACGGAAATCCCGCTACTGGCTCGGATGGTCGATGGCACCCCGCTTAAAGAGTCCATCCACCTTACCAATCGAGTTTCCATCCAAGTCGCCACGGCCTCATTCAAATCCGTGCGCGGCCGGACAACCGTTGCGGCCTTGATCGACGAGATTGCCTTCTTTCCAACCGACGAGTCGGCGGAACCCGATGTCGAGTTGCTAGCGGCAATCCGTCCGAGCATGCTGACCATCCCAAACTCGATGCTTCTGGTGGCAAGCTCGCCTTATGCGAGACGCGGTGAGTTGTACCGCGCCTACAAGGATCACTGGGCCAAAGACGGTTCGACCTTGGTGTGGAAAGCCACCACCCGGGAAATGAACCCGCTCGTGCCGCAAGAAGAGATCGACGCTGATCTTGAGAGGGATCCGGCGCGCTACTCGGCGGAATATCTCGCGGAGTTCAGAGCCGATATTCAAGCCCTTGTTTCGCGCGATGTAGTGGAAGCCTGCGTTTCGCCCAATATCCATGAACGGCCCTACCAGCGCGGCAAGGTGTACACGGCATTTGTCGATCCATCTGGTGGATCATCCGACTCGATGACCTTGGCCATCGCGCATCGCGACGGCGAAGACGCTGTTCTCGATGTCTTGCGCGAGCGCAGGCCGCCATTCAGCCCGGAGGACGTGACGCGGGAGTTCTGTCAGGTGCTCATCCGCACTCTATCTTGCCAGACATGGACGTTATCGATCCGTCAAGTCGCGCAGCAGCTGTGAATGCGCTGATTGCTTATGACCTTGCGAAGCGTGCTGAGCGGCGCGGCGACCCGTATCAAAACTTGGAAGCCATGTACCACCTGGCCGAAGTCAGTTGGGCGCGAGGCGATTATGGATTGCTCACAAAGCCTCCGGCCTGACAGCCGAAGGGACCGAACCTCGCTTCTCGAATTTGAAGCGCGGTCGTGAGGCAAGCCGGGAGTTGCCGCTTCAACGCCGCGATTTTTTTCAATGAAAACAAAGTGCTGTGGCGGAGAGGGAGGGATTCGAACCCCCGATACCCTTGCGAGTACGCCGCATTTCGAGTGCGGTGCTTTCAACCACTCAGCCACCTCTCCGCGGGGCCGAATGAGGGCAAACCGCCCTCGAACGGGCCGTTACTTAGCCAAGCTGCATCAACGAAACAAGGGTCGTGAGGCGTCCGGCCCCGGCAATCAGCCCTTTCATTCTCCGCTCAAGCAGAAATCCGGCGCGCCGGACGTCCGGCTCCCAGTTTCGTGGGGACGAACGGCCAAATCGTCAATGGCCCGGTCCGGGCCCCGCACTGCGGATCCGCTCGCTGTAGAGCGGGATGTTCAGCCCACAGATGTTGAACCGGGCGAGATAGCCCATCAGGAAATCGTTCACACCCATCCGGTGCAGCGTAACCACATCTCCTGCCAGGAGTGCGCGCTTCTCCTCAGGCGTGAGCCGGTAGCGCGCGATCGCGGCTTCCGGATCGGTCTGCATCGCGCTGCGGAAGGCATGGTCGCGCAGCGTTTCGCGGCACAGCCGGTCGAGTTCCAGGACGCTCATCGCTCATCTCCTCGACCGTCGAGCCTCCAGCCGGCATAGGCGTGGCCGTTTTCCATCTGCTTGTCGAGAAAGTCGGGCTTGCGATTGTCCGTGAAGGCCAGCATCGCAATCCAGTTCAGGAGTTCTCCGCCGACATTACCGGCCGCCTGCATGCGGTCCTCGGTGGCGGCCGCGATCAGCCCGTCGATGTCGCCCGCTGCGAGATAGCGACAGACCTCGTGCACCCAATCAGGATCGGGCACACCGTCGGTGAAGCCGGCGCGGATGCGCGGCCCGAACACCTCCAGCGAGAAACTTCCCGTTCCGATGATCGCGATGCGGAGATTCTCGGGATAGGCCTCCAGCGTTTTGCGGATCTGCCGTCCGAGGTCGAAGCAGCGGCGAGCGGGCGGCAGCGGCGGCACATGTCCCGAGATGAAGAACGGGATCACCGGCAGTCTCATATCCGGATTCACGAAATGCAGCGGCACCATCACCGAATGGTCGCAGGAGAAGTCGCGCAAGGTGGCGATGTCAAAGCCGGCACGCACGCCGTCGTCGCGGATCGTCTCGGCAAGTCTCGGGTGTGACGTCACGTCGTAAACCGTCATGCCGCCACGCGGCTCATCGAGCGGACCACGAAAGCCTTCGTCGATGCCAATCGCGAGAATGGGAAAATTGTCGAAGAAGAAGGTGTTGTAGTGATCGGTGTCGAAGATGACGATCGCGTCGGGCTTAGCCGCTTCAAGCGAGGCGCGCGCCTTGCCGAACATGATGCCGGTCGGCGAGGCCGCACCTTCTTCCTCGACCTTCGACGGAAAGAATGGGGTGTGCGGCAAGCCATAAGCCGCGACAATCTGAGCCAACGCTTTCTCCTCGCACTCGGTAAACTCCCTCCCCCTGCAAGGGGGAGGTAAAGAAAGAAATCTAGTTCCCCGTGATTCCGGCCGCCTTCACAAGCTCCGCATTCGACTTGATCTCCTTGCCGATCATCGTGCGGAAATCGTTCGCGCTCATCGTCATCGGATCGGCGCCGAGCTTCGCAAGCTTCTCCTGTACGCCCGGATTGGCCAGCGTTGCGGCGATCTCCTTGTGCAGCCGCTCGAGAACCGGCGCCGGTGTCTTCGATGGCGCGAACACGCCGATCCAGAAATTATATTCCGAGTTCGGAAAACCCGCTTCGATCGTGGTCGGCACATTCGGCAGAGCCTTGCTCCGCTGCGACGACGACACCGCAATCGCTGCAAGCTTGCCATCACTGATGAGCCCGCGCGCGGGCGCAAGCGGCGTGAAGTAGAAATCGATCCGGTCGGCGACGATCTCGCGCAGGGCTTCTGGCGCACCCTTGAACGGCACATGCTGCGCTTTCGCCTTGGCCGCCAGCAGGAACCGTTCCGCATTAACGTGCGACGCACTGCCCGCACCGGCCGTCGCATAATTGAGACTGCCCGGCTTCGCGAGCCCGGTATCGACCAGTTCCTTGACCGATTTATATTTCGCCGGCGACACCACCAGCACATTGGCAAGATTGGCGAGCGGCGTCACCGCCGCGAAATCTTTTTCGGTGTCATAGGGCAGATTCGGGAATGTCGACGGCGTGATGGTGTGCGACGAGGAATTCACCAGCAGCGTGTAGCCATCCGGATCGGCCTTTGCGACGGCGCCTGCGCCGAGCGTGCCGCTCGCACCGACGCGATTGTCGATAACAAATGTCTGCCCGACCTGGCTGCCGACCTGTTCGAACACCGTGCGCGCGATCACATCGGTGGCGCTGCCGGCGGTGAACGGGATCACGACCTTGATCGGCTGGCCGGCGGGCCAGCTTTGCGCGTGCAGGGACGTTGCGGATGCGAGCGCTGCGGCGGCGAGCGCGATCGTCAGTTTGAGCATGAGCGTTTCCCGTGTGTGGTTCTTGTTGCGGATGTTGTCGCACGGACGCGGGTGATCAGCCAACGTTCAATTTGATCGGCCAACACGTTCACATCTGTGAACTTTCACCAAATTGAAAATGGTCGCACGTCGGCGTCGGTATCCGCACGGTCGCATGAGATCGGAGGTGCTCGCTCGAAACCTAAGC
>CAZIKZ010000154.1:0-5266 GCA_964539845.1 uncultured Hyphomicrobiales bacterium | reverse complement strand
GCAAGGCAACATGGCGACGCCAAGTCCCGCCTTGAGCGCAGACACGAGATTCGCAAGACTGTTGCTGCGCGCACTGACCTTCGAATTCGGTGCAGCCCGCACTAGGAAAAGCGGAGCCGGGCGGCTGCCGAGAGCTCCATCGACGCCGATGATCGGATGGCCGTCGAGTGCTTCGACTTTAGCCGGCGCACCGCATTCGCCGGCATAAGACCTACTGCAATACACACTCCATGCCACGTTCGGCAGCCTTCGGGCGACGATGCCGGCTCCCGCCGGCCGCGAGCCAGTGCGCAATGCAACGTCGGCATCGCCGCGCGCGAGATCGAGGCGGCGATCGTCCGCCAGCAGCTCGATCAGGATACCGGGATGCTCTTTCCGAAAATTCGGCAACATGGGCGCAACCAGGTGGCTGGCTAACGCCTCGCTGGTGGTGAGGCGTACGGAGCCTGCGAGCGCACGCTGCTCCGCGCCGATCGCGCTCTCCAGCGCCTGCACCTCGTCTTCGATGCGTGCCGCAACCGCGGCGATGCGCTGGCCGAGCGGCGTCGGATGATAGCCACTCTGCTTGCGCTCAAAGAGATCGGCGCCGATGGCGGCCTCAAGCTGGGCCATCCGTCGCATCACCGTCGTCTGATTGACGCCGAGAACATTCGCCGCGCGCAACGCCGAACCTCCGCGCGCGACCGCGAGTACGAAACGGAGATCCGACCAATCGATCATGCGCCATTCTGCAAAAACGCAGAATGGCTTGGCAATAACGCTGATTGTTGTCGGCAGCGACCGAACGTATCTGAGGGTCACTGGCTCCTCGCAGAGGTAAGCCAGTGAAATCAATGGTTTATTGGACTACTTGCAGCCGCAGGGCCGGAGACCGCCATGGACACCAGGATCGCCGAAATTGCCGACGGAATTTACCGGCTCTCGACCTACGTGCCGGATATTGCGCCGCCTGCCGGTTTCACCTTCAACCAGTTCCTCGTCCTTGGTGACGAGCCGCTGATGTTTCACACCGGCTTGCGCAGGATGTTTCCGCATAATCACGACGCCCTCAGCCGCATCCTTGCGCCAGAAAAACTGCGCTTCATCGCCTTCGGTCATTACGAAGCGGACGAATGCGGCGCGATGAACGAATGGCTCGCGATCGCCCCGCACGCCGAAGTCGCGCATGGTCACACCGGCTGCTCCGTATCCCTCAACGACATGGCGGACCGCGCACCCCGTGTGCTGCAGGACGGCGAAGTGGTCGAACTCGGCCGCGGCAGGCGCGTACGCTACATCGATACGCCGCATACGCCGCATGGCTGGGATGCCGGCGTGATGTTCGAGGAATCGACCGGCACGCTGTTATGCGGCGATCTCTTCACACAGCTCGGCAACGGCCCGGCGCTGACCGAGGGCGATATCGTCTCGCCTGCAATTGCCGCAGAAGATCTGTTTCATTATTCGGCGGTTGCGCCCGGCATGGGATCGACCATTCGCGGGCTTGCGAAAACCGCGCCGAAAACGCTCGCGCTGATGCACGGGCCATCCTTCTCGGGCGATGGCGCAGCGGCGCTGCACGCGCTCGCGGACGATTACGACCGGCGTCTGCGCGCCGCGATAGCCACGCACTGAGCTGACCGACGTGAGCCCGGCCGCGCCAGGCGGCAACCGCGCATCGTGAATGCGCAACGGATGGAGTTTGCCATGACTGATGTTGAGTTCCACCGGCCGACGGGCGCCGGAGATGGAGTCACCAGCGTCCGGCGTTTTGCCGCGCGCATTGCACGCGCATACGATCGCACCCTGTTCGCGCATCGTATCCGCCACGACCTGAACGAATTGCCCGACAGGCTGCGGCGAGATATCGGACTCATCCGCATGTGACCGGATCGCCGATTGCGCTCAGACGATGCACCGCCATCGCGCTCGCGGATTGCGCGTTTGACAAAGCCCGTTACGTCATCGAAAAATGTCGCAAATACGTAGTTAGTTTCGCTATTGCGAAATCGTTGACGGGAGAATGCGATGTTTAAACGTGCTGCCGCCGCGGTCGCGGCCTTCTGTGCCGTCGCGATGGTTGCGCCGGCCGGGTCGGCTCAGGATTTCCCGCAAGGTCCGGTGACGATCATTGTGCCCTATCCCGCCGGCGGCGCGACCGACTTCGTGGCGCGGCTTGTTCAGCCGAAGCTGTCGGAGGCGCTCGGACAGCCCGTCGTGATCGAGAACCGCCCGGGCGCAAGCGGCAATACGGCGACCGCCGCCGTGCTCCGCGGCAATCCCGACGGCCGCACCATCGTTCTCACCACCAACGCGGTGATGTCGCTCAATCCGCATCTGTATTCGGATCTCGGCTTCGATCCGCTGACACAGGCCGCGCCGATCACGCGGACCTCACAATCCGGACTTCTGCTCGCGGTCCATCCGTCGGTCCCGGCAAACACCGTTCAGGAATTCATCGCATACGCTGCCAAGAATCCCGGCAAGGCGACGTTCGGAACCGGCGGCGCGCCGATGCAGATCATCGGCGAGATGATGGCGAAGCGCGGCAATGTGCAGATCCAGCACATTCCCTACAAAGGCGCTTCACCTGCGATCAACGACGCGGTCGGCGGACATATCAATGCGGTGATCATGCAGATCTCGTCGATCACGCCGTTCATCCAGAGCAAGACGTTGCGCCCGCTCGCTGTGACGACCGCGACGCCGATCAAGACAATGCCGGATGTGCCGACCTTGGCGAGCATCTATTCCGGCCTCGAAGGCATGAACTGGTACGGCTTCTTTGCGCCAGCCGGGACGCCGAAACCCGCCATCGACAAGCTGAACGCTGCCATCGTCGCCGCGTTGAAAGATCCCGCGGCGGTCGAGAGGCTCGAAAAGGCCGGCGAGCAGGTGATCGCCGGAACGCCGGAGGAGCTTGCGCAGACCGTTCGGCAGGATCATGCGCGCTGGGGCGAATTCCTGAAGCAGCTTCCCGGCCTCAAGGTGCAGTAACGCGTCTGCGTAATGATCGGATCAATCGATGACTGAAGTCACGTTGCCGAATGGCGTCACGCTCGCCTACGATCTCCATGACTTCACCGAGCCATGGAGCGACGCCGAGCCGCTGATCTTCATCCACGGCTTCAGCAAGAACCGGAAATTCTGGTACGAGTGGCTGCCAGAATTCGCGCGCGATTACCGCGTCTACAATCTTGATATGCGCGGACATGGCGGGTCGAGCCCCGTCGCACCCGATTTCCAGATGTCGCTCGCACCGTTCGCACGCGACATCGTCGACTTCATGGATGCGCTGAAGATCGACCGCGCGCATTTCATCATGGCCGAATTCGCGTCCGCGATCGCAATCGAACTGGCCGCCGACTTTCCCGACCGCGTTCGCAGCGTCACCATGCCCGGCTTCGGCTATAATTGGCGCGCCGGCACAGTGAGCGCAAAAGCCTGGGCCGACCTGTTGCGTGAAAAAGGCACGGCGGCCTGGGCGCAGGAGACCAACAAGCACAGATTACCAGCCGATGCCGATCCGGGACTGCGCGCGTGGTACATCGCGCAACAGTCGAACATGCCGGTCGATCTCATGATCAAGCTGTTCGACTATGCAATCGACCTCGACCAGACCGAACGCCTGCGGCACTTCAAGGCGCCTGCGCTCATCATGAGCGGCACGAACGCGCAGCAGGCGACCGCGGACAGCACCCGTCTTGCCAAAGACCTCATGGCGAACTGCCAGGTCGTGCTAATGGAAGGCATGCCCTTCAACGTCATGACGGCCTGCCCGCAGGACTGCATCGCAGCGACCAAGGCGTTTCTGAAGTCGCTACCGAAGATTTGAGGCGACGGACCTCGACTTGCTCAGTGAGGACGAACAGCGTCCGCCTTCACAACCCAAACAACGCCTCCGCATTCTTTCCTGAGATCCGCTTCGCCTGATCGGCCGGCAACGCGTTGACGAGTGTGAGCATGTGAGTGTGTACGTCGATCACCGGCATGGCATTCCCTCAGTGCTTTTCTTGAACAGCGATTGTAAAGCTTCGGAGTTGTGACGATCACGCCAACGAATTGCCGCTTTGTCGCTTGATTGGACACGGGTAACACGTGGGGTGACATGGCTATCGCATTGGATCTGGTCGGCCAACAATGGCAGCGCAAAATTATCGTCGGGGGAGCTGCCATTATTGGTCTCACCCTGCTGATGGCGATGCGGCCGGCCTCTCCTGAAAATGCCTACTGGCACGAGGCGATCGAGCGCGGCGGTATCATACTGATCCTGGTCGGCATCCTCGGGCGCACCTGGTGCTCGATGTATATCGGCGGTCACAAGCTCAACCGGCTCATCACCGAGGGGCCGTATTCGGTGACCCGCAACCCGCTTTATGTGTTTTCGGCGATCGCAGCCTTCGGGCTCGGCGCCCAACTCGGCAGTATCGTGTTCGCGCTGATTTGTGGCGTCGCCACCATCGCCATCTTCGCCCTGGTCATCAGCCATGAGGAAAGGGCGCTGGCGACGCGCTTCCCGGCAGAGTTTGCACACTACAAGGCGATGGTGCCGCGGTTTGCCCCGAATTTCGGGGGCTGGCAGGAGGCCGACAACCTGCTTGTCCGGCCGGCGCTGGTCCGCCGCACATTCTGGGACGCGAGCCTGTTCCTGCTCGCGGTGCCGGGCCTCAAGGCCCTCGAAGGCCTGCGGGACGCGTCTCTGCTGACGCCTATTTTCCGGCTCTATTGAGGGCCGTTTCCTTGACTTGGCGGGCCTTTCCCCTCATAAACCCGCCCAACGGCGGGCCCCTTTGGGGCCCTTTTCGTGCTGTTTCAGCACGTTCCGGACACCCAAATTCAGACTGAAAGAAGCCGGTCCGGCTTGTCCGAGACTGGCACGAACACTCAGAGGACAAAACGATGTTCGCAGTCATCAAGACCGGCGGCCTGCAATATTCGGTCACCGAGGACGAAGTCGTCCGTATTGGCCGCATCGAAGGCGACGCGGGCCAGATCGTCCAGATCGGCACCGTGCTGATGCTGGGCGGCGACAAGCCGGAAGTCGGCCTGCCCCTCATTTCGGGCGCATCGGTTGCGGTCGAGATCGTGCAGCAAAGCCGCGGCCGGAAGGTCATCGCCTTCAAGAAGCGCCGCCGCAAGAATTCGCGCCGCAAGCGCGGCCATCGGCAGGACTATACCGTGGTGCGGATCTCCGAGATTCTCACTGGCGGGGCCGCGCCTACCAAAGGTCCGCGGCAGAAGCCGGCGCCCAAGGCCAAGCCGGCCGAGAGCGAGGAAGCCGACGCGG
>CAZIKZ010000153.1:0-10312 GCA_964539845.1 uncultured Hyphomicrobiales bacterium | reverse complement strand
CTCGCCTATGCGCGCGCGGGATCGCAGGTCACGAGCTTCGAGCTGATGACTCGCATGAATGTCGACCTAGCCGTGCGCTTTATCGAAGGCACGCGCGATCCGCTTCAAGACCCGCATCCCTGGTACGTGCTGATGGAGTTGTCATCGCAAGCCGAGACCGGCCTGCGCGATCTGGTCGGAGAGATTTTTGAGGCTGGCGTCGAACGCGGGCTCATCAGGGACGGCACGATCGCGGAGACGCTGGAGCAGGCCAAAGCGTTCTGGCGCATTCGCGAGGAAGCGGGCGAAGTGCAGAAGAAGGAAGGCGCCTCAATCAAGCACGACGTGTCCGTCCCTGTCGCTTCAATTCCGGCCTTCATCGATGAGGCCAATGCCGCCGTGATCGCGGTGGTGCCTGGAGCCCGCACGATGCCGTTCGGCCATGTCGGCGACGGCAACATCCATTACAACGTGTCGCAGCCGCCCGGCGCGGACAAAGCGGCCTTCATGGCGCGCGAGGAGGATGTGCAGGATGCGGTGTTCGCCATCGTCGCAAAATATGGCGGGTCGATATCGGCGGAGCACGGCATCGGCATCGCCAAGCGCGATCGCCTGCCGCTGGTGAAGGACAAGACCGCGATTGACCTGATGCGGTCGCTGAAGGCGACGCTTGATCCGAACGGGATCCTCAATCCGGGGAAGGTGTTGTAACTCTTGTAGGGCGCAATAAGCGAAGCGCATTGCGCCATTCACGCGAAACGAAATTCCGGTACCGATTCTGCGCTCTGAACATTGACAAGGCAGCGAAGAGGCGCACGATTCTCAAGGCGGCGCAATGCGCTTTCGCTTATTGCGCCCTACGCATCGATGGGGAGCTGATGCCGAACTATCGCCGCGCGTTCGTACCGGGCGAGTGCTGGTTCTTCACCGTCAACCTCCTGAACCGGCGCAGTCGCCTCCTGACGGATCATACCGGCGCGTTGCGCGAAGCGGTGCGGCGCACGCAAGCCCGTCATCCGTTCACCATCGACGCCATGGTGGTGCTGCCCGTCATATCCATGCGGTATGGACTCTGCCGCCCCGCGACGCCGATTTTTCATTGCGCTGGCGGCTTATCAAGATCGATTTTGCAAAAGCGGTTCCCAAAACCGAATGGCGGAGCCCCGTGCGTGTTGCGCGCGGCGAACGCGCCGTGTGGCAGCGACGGTTCTGGGAGCATCTCATTCGGGATGAGGAGGATTTCCGCCGTCACGTCGAATATTGCTACATCAATCCGGTCCGGCACGGCTTGGTCGCGCGGGTCAGAGATTGGCCGCATTCGTCGTTTCATCGTGACGTGCAGGCGGAGTTGTTTCCGGAGGATTGGGCGGGTGATGTCTCAACAGTTGGCTCCTACGGCGAACGCGTGTGAGACTGGGCGGCGCAATGCGCTCCGCTTATTGCGCCCTACGGATCGTGGCTGCTGGTAGGGCGCAATAAGCGCAGCGCATTGCGCCAAACGTAAATCCCTTCAAAAACACGAGGTGACCAACGTGACACCCAAGAACACGATCTGCCTGTGGTACGACAAGGACGCCGAGGATGCCGCACGCTTCTACGCGGCGACCTTTCCGGACAGCGCCGTGCGGGCCGTACACCATGCGCCGAGCGATTTTCCCGGCGGCAAGAAGAATGACGTGCTGACGGTGGACTTCACCGTGCTCGGCATCCCCTGTCTCGGGATCAATGGCGGCCCGGTGTTCAAGCACAATGAAGCCTTCTCGTTCCAGGTGGCGACCGACGATCAGGCGGAGACCGACCGCTACTGGAATGCCATCGTCGGCAATGGCGGGCAGGAAAGCGCGTGCGGCTGGTGCAAGGATCGCTGGGGCATTTCCTGGCAGATCACGCCGCGTGTGCTGACCGAGGCGATGGCCACCGGCGGCGATGAAGCCAGGCGTGCGTTCGAGGCGATGATGACAATGAAGAAGATCGACGTCGCCGCGATCGAGAAGGCGCGACGCGGGTGAGACTGAACTGCGCGGCCGCCATCGCTCGATCCGTACCGCGCTTGTGACTCTCGGTCCCCGCCTGCGCGGAGACGAGCGGTGTATGGTGGCGACATTCGGCGAAGCGCTAAACGACGCCATGCGCTCCGCTTATTGCGCCCTACGGAGCGCGGCACCTTGAGGATCACGCCATGAGCAACCCCGACGATAAACCGCTGCCCGCAGTCGGAGTCTACTGGATCAGGGAAGAGGACTATCCGGCGGTGCGCGCGATGTTCACGGACGGCCACAAGATGCCGCCCGTCTTTGCGGACTGGCTCAAGATGGCCGTGGAGATGGAAAACGGGCTCAAGTCATACGGGCATCCGGTCATGCGCGTCACCGTCGATCCCGGAACATTTCCGGGCTGGTGCGCTGCGCACGGCACCACGCCCGATCGCGAAGGGCGCAAGCGTTTCGTCGCCGCGGCCGTGACCGAACGATACGGCGATCAGCGCTAGGGTTTTCGTAGCGTCGGGGAGGCAAGCCTGTAAGCGCAGTGAGTTGCACAGGGGCGCTCGCGGACTGGCAGCGCTCAGAGAGCCTGATTCAGACCGCAGACGGATCTCACGAGCGACATGTCAGGCATGGTTCCATCACGCTCGTAGACCTTGCCGTTCGGACACCAGACCCGCGACCGGGCCACGGCGATCATGCAGATTCCGAGTCCCGTTTGCCTGCTCTCGACACGCTCCGTGCATCCTGTGCCGAATTTGACGGCCTTGGCTTCCTGCAGGAATTGCGCACCGGCGCCTGAAAGCGGAACGATCAAAGCGGCGGCCAAGAACGGAAATATCCGCACCGATTGCGCGCAGAACCGCAGAAGCTCCGCGTTGTCTTTCACTGTGCCGGCTCCAGAAAGAAAAAGCCGCGCCATTTGCGAGGCTTCTTCACCTTAGGCCTATTTTTGATTCTGTGGGCCGGCGGCCCCGCCCTGCTGGCTGGCCTGGCTGTCGTGCCTCCGGTCGCGACCCTGGGTCTGCTGGCCCGGGCTCCGGTCGCTGCCCGGATGCTGGCTGCCCTGCTGCTGGCCGCCCTGTTGCTGCTGACCGTACTTCTGTTCCTGATGACTCATAGGAAACATCTTTCAGTTGCCTTCAGCCGAGTGGGCAGGTGGTGGCTGGGGGCGCGCGTTACCAGTGTGGTAAAAATGCTTTTTGCCTGCGGCGCCATGAGCCGCTCCGGTTCGCTCTTGCGTCCCCGGGGGCCTCGTGTATGCCGATCCTGGATTGCATATGGACAGGGACTGAAGGCCGGGCGGCGCTTCGTTTCGCCCTGTCCGGCCGGGAGCGAACCTTTGACCAGCACCAGACACGATCTCGATGCCATGTCCCCCGATGACGGCCTGCAGCTGGACTATCGGCGCTGGGCCAGCGATTGCGCCAAGCAGGCACACGACCCTCATATCAGCGGCGACGAACGCGAATATCTTCTGTCGAAGCAGCGCGCCCTGCTATTGCTGGCGGCCAGTGAGGAATGGCATGGCGCGTGGCCAACCCAGAAGGGCCATTAGCGCGCGCACCAATCAGTAATGGCGGAAGGGATGCTGCACGAAATCGACTACCGCTGGGTTCACGTCCAGTACAAGGAAGAGGCCGCTTTCGTCGAAACCTACGGATTTTCCGGCAATCAGGGCGCGGTCAATCTCGAAGGCGTGCTGATGACGCCGAAGGGCGTGCCCTCCTCCACGCTACTCATCTTCATGCATCCGGCTTCGACACTGCAGCTGTTGCCGGTGCCGCAGGCGACGGTGAAAGCGGGATGGCATGTGCTCTGCGCGGCCAGCCGCTACGCCAAGAACGACACCGCGCTGATCCTTGAAAAGGTGCTGCTCGATCTTGGCGCCTACATACGCCATGCCAGGGAGCACTGGGGCTATAAGAAGATCGTGATTGTCGGGTGGAGCGGCGGCGGATCGCTCGCGCTGTTCTATCAGTCGCAGGCGGAGCGACCGAGCATCACGCGCACGCCCGCAGGCGACCCTGTCGGCATCAAGAGCGCGGGACTGATCCCGGCCGATGCGCTGGTGGTTCAGGCGGCGCATATCTCGCGCGCGACGATGCTGCGCGACATGCTCGATCCGTCAATGCGAAACGAACTCGACCCGGATGACCGCGATCCGGGTCTCGACATCTACGACAAGACCAATCCGAACCAGCCGCCCTATTCGGCGGATTTCCTCACGGACTATCGCGCCGCCCAGCTCGCGCGCATGCGCAGGATCACCGCCTGGGTCAAGGAGACGCTGGCGAACCTGAACGCGCGCAACACCGCGGAGAAAGAGCGCGGCTTCATCACACACCGCACGCTCGCGGAGCCGCGCTTTCTCGATCCCACACTCGATCCGAACGATCGCAAGCCGAACTGGTGCTATCTCGGCAATCCGGAAACCGCCAATACCGGCCCGGTCGGCCTTGCGCGCTTCTCCACCCTGCGCTCGTGGTTGTCGCAATGGTCGATCGACGACACGAATGCGGACGGCCTCACATGTGCGGCATCCGTTTCGGTGCCGCTGCTCGCCATCGAGAATTCCGCGGACGATGCGGTCCCGCAACCGCATACGGGCGCCATCTTCAAGGCCGCCGGCAGCCGCGACAAGACAATGCATGTGATCAAGGACGCCACGCATTATTACGCGGGGCAGCCCGACAAACTCGCCGAGGCGCTGTCGATCACGCGGCAATGGCTGACGGAGCGCGATCTTCTATCCTGATCGGGAAGGCCGAACACGAACCATGGCTGATCCTGCAACGCAATCCGGCCCCGCGGTCTATTTCGACGGCGTGACGTCCGCGCGCCACGACGTGACGGTCACCTGTACGCCGTCAGGCGTCGAGATTTGCGGCGCCGATGGGTCCGCGATTGCACTATGGCCATATAACCGCCTCGTCCATCTCAACGCGCCGGCGCATGTGTTCCGGTTAGGACTGCGCGACAGCGACAGGCTGGCGCGGCTGGACGTCGCAGATCGTAGTCTGGCGGGCACCATCGACGACATCTGCCCGCATATCGACCGCACCGATGCGAGAGATCGCTCGGAACGGCGCGGTGCTGTCGGCTGGAGTCTCGCCGCCGTCGCGTCCCTGCTGCTGGTCGCATTCAGCGGCGTGCCGCAGATCGCCAATCAGCTGGCACGCGCACTGCCGTATGAGATCGAACAGCATCTCGGGCATGCCGGCGATGTGCGCTTTCGAGCGTCGTTCGACCTGGGTCCGAAGGATCGTCCGTTCGAATGCGGCGATGGACCCAATGAGGCGGCGGGCAAGGCTGCTTTCGACAAGCTGATCGCGGAGATTGCGGATGGGGCCGGCCTTGCGACCCCGATCCACGCCGCCGTGGTCCGCCGAGACGAAGCCAATGCCTTCGCGCTGGCCGGCGGCTACATCTACGTTCTCCGGGGGCTGATCGAATCCGGAAGCAGCGTCGACGAAGTTGCCGCGATCATTGCGCACGAACTCGGTCATATCGCGAACCGGGACGGGTCCCGCAGCCTGCTTCAGTCGGCCGGTCTCTCGCTGATCTTCGGTATGATGCTCGGCGACTTTGTCGGCGGCGCGGCTGTGGTCGTCGCAGCGCAGTCGCTGCTGAAGGCCCGCTACTCGCGCGACCAGGAGGCTGCCGCCGATGACTTCGCCGTGCGGACCTTGCAGGAACTGAACGCCAATCCGCGGGCGCTGGCGACTTTCCTCGATCGCGTGGCCCGCCGGCCGGATCGGGGCGGCATGTCGATCTTTCTCGGGCATCCATCCGTCCCCGAGCGGGTGGCGCGGATCAATGCGACAGCGCCCGCGCGACAGAATGGCGCGCCGCTGCTCGACGAGGCCGAATGGCAGGCCTTGAAACGGATCTGCGTGGACCACAGGTAATGCGCGAAGGCGATGCGCGCCGCTCGATGGCCGCATCATCGAGCCTGCCTTATAGTAAGGGCTGTGATGACTGCACCCGGGCAAGACGCAGAGATAGCGCACCTCACGCCGGAGGATATGGACGCGCTGCAGCGCGCCGTGCAGTCGCTCGAAAATCCAAGCCTCGCCGCGCGCCTCACCGGCATGGTCGGCAAGCCGATTGAACTGATCGGCTACGCCCTGCCAAAAGCAGCATCGAACGCGATTTCGACGGCCACCTCAAAGGCGCTCGAGATGGCGCTGAAGGTCGCGCTCAAAACCATGCGGCGCGATCCGCAGGCCGGGTCGCAACTCCTTCATCGCGCACTTGTCAGCGCATCCGGTGCCGCCGGCGGCGCCTTCGGACTGGCCACGCTCCCGATCGAGCTGCCGGTGTCGACCATCATCATGCTGCGCTCGATAGCTGACATCGCGCGCAGTGAGGGCGAGGATTTGTCGAACCCGGAAGCAGCCTTGTCATGCGTGGAGGTGTTTGCACTCGGCGGACGTTCCGGCTCTGACGATGCGTCGGAAAGCGGATATTTCGCCTTGCGCGGCCTGCTTGCGAAATCCGTGACGGAAGCCGCGCGCTATGTCGCGCAGCGCGGCGTCGTCGCGGAAGGCGCACCGGTGCTGGTGCGATTCCTAACGGATGTGGCGTCCCGATTCGGTGTGGTGGTGACGCAGAAGGTCGCGGCGCAGACCTTCCCTGTCATCGGCGCGCTGGGCGGCGCCGCGGTCAATTACGCGTTCCTCGAACATTTCCAGGATGTGGCGCGCGGTCATTTCACCGTACGCCGGCTGGAACGCGTATATGGAAAAGATCTGATTCAGAAGGAGTACACCCGTTTTGCTGAAAGTCGCTGACGCTGAGCCTCGACATGCCGCGATTGCGGCCGTCACGGCATTCGCCCTGCTCTCATGTACGACCGCGTCCGCGCAAAATATGCCGCCCCCGCCCGAAGTCGCGGGCGTTGCGATCCCCGATGGGCAGATCGAGCGCGCCATCGGTGAAATCGATACGCTCGCAGCCGCGATGATGCGCAGAAGCGGCGTTCCCGGCATGGCAATCGCGGTAGTCCGTGACGGGCGCACCGTCTACGCGAAGGGCTTCGGCATCCGTAAAGTCCGGGCGCCCGAGACCATCGATACCGATACCGTGTTCCAGATCGCCTCGTTGTCAAAACCGGTCACGGCGACCGTGGTCGCGCGGCAGGTGAACGCCGGACGCATCGCCTGGAATACGCCGGTGGTGAAGCATCTGCCGTGGTTCAAGCTGAAGGAGCCGTGGGTCACCTCGCATCTCACGGTCGGCGATCTGCTCAGCCATCGTTCCGGCCTGCCCGATCATGGCGGCGATAATCTGGAAGATATCGGCTTCAACCGGCGCCAAGTACTGGAGCGATTGCGAATGCTGCCGCTGGCGCCGTTCCGCATCAGCTACGCCTATACGAATTTCGGTTTCACCGCGGCTGCGGAATCTGTTGCCGCTGCATCGGGCAAGGATTGGGCGACGTTGAGCGAAGACGTGCTGTTCAAACCGCTCGGCATGACATCGACCAGTATGCGCTTTGCGGATTTCGAGAAGCGCAGCAATCGCGCGTTGGGTCATGTCAAGGCCGGGGACACGTTCCAGCATGTCTATCAACGCAAGCCTGACGCGCAGGCACCGGCGGGCGGCGTCAGTTCATCGGTCAACGATCTCGCGCGATGGCTCGCAATGGTGACGCAGGGCGGCGTGGTCGGGGGCAGCGCCTTCATCGACAAGAAGGCATTGCTGCCTGCAATGTCCCCCGAAGCCTATTCCTCGCACACCACCACCTTCACGGCGCGTCCGGGTTTCTACGGCTATGGCTTCAATGTCGGCGTGACGCCCGCCGGACGCATGAGCTTCAGCCATTCCGGCGGCTTCGCGATGGGCGCTGCGACCAATCTCGTGATCCTGCCGTCGGCCGGTGTCGGTATAGTGGTGTTGACCAACGCGCAGCCGACCGGTGCGCCGGAGGCGCTGGCGGCGGAATTCATCGACCTCGTACAGTTCGGCAAGATCGAGCGTGACTGGTATGCGGCCTATCACGCCCTGATGGCGCCGCTCAATGCGCCGGTCGGCAGCCTCGTCGGCAAGCAGGGTCCGGCAAAGCCTGCTCCAGCCGGCAGTCTCGCGGCCTATGCCGGATCCTTTGCGAACGACTATTACGGCGCGGCGCAAGTGATCCGCAGCGGCTCGGGCCTTGCACTGAAACTCGGTCCGAAAGGCATCGAATTTCCGCTCACGCATTGGGACGGGAACGCCTTCATCTTCAGACCGTCCAGCGAGAATGCACCGGACGGCTCGATCTCCCTTGTGACCTTCAAGGGCGAAGCGAAGGAGCGCTTCCGTGAGGTGACCATCGAGTATCTCGACGGTGAGGGCCTCGGCACCTTCCGGAGAAAGTAGTCGGGGCCGCTCAATCCGGGGCGCGCGGCAGCGATCTGCCGCTCGCCTCAATTGCCCGGCGGAGGCGGCACGTCGTCGAGATCGGGAGAGCGTGGTCTCTGATAGTTCTGGTCCTGCTCTGCGCGCTCGAACATGCGCTGGAAAGGGCCCTTGATCGGCGGCCCGAGTTGGGCGGTGTCATCGGCCACGCAGGTACCGCCGACACCGAGCACCGATTGCTCGCACGCCTGCAAAGTCGCAATGCCGCAGCTTTTTGTCCCGTCGTAATATGACGCGCAATATTGGGCGACGGCGGCGTGTGGGCTGACGAGAAAAAACAGAACGAAGACAACAACGCGCATTTGAAGGCACCTGCAGAGACGGGACGGCCACGCTATCACGTCTGCCCCGTCTTCGCGTCCTCAACCGGAGCGCGACGGACAGCATGTCCACCCTCCCCCAAAGCCGGCAACCCGGCAACTGGCGAAAACCGCAAGCCTCGGCGATAATGTCAACGTCATGCAAAAGCCGACAGTCACCCATCCCAGTCCGATCCCGCGCAACTCGCTTTCAGGCCCGGAGGCTCTCGCCGCGACGCGAGCGCGCTGCTTCGCGTACGCACCGGATCTGTAGCCTCACATGACCGACACGAACCGTAGTCCAGTCGCCATCGTGGGCGGCGGCCCGGTGGGGCTGGCTCTCGCGCTCATGCTCGACCACCACGGGGTGCGCTGTGTGGTGTTCAACAACGAGATCGACACACGCTGGCATCCGAAGGGCTCGACGCAGAATGCCCGCACGATGGAGCATTACCGGCGCCTTGGCTTCGCGCACGACCTGCGCAAGCTCGGACTGCCGCCCGACCATTCGGGCGACGTCGCGTATTTCACGCGGTTCAACGGTTACGAACTGGCCCGTCTGCACATGCCGTCGGCCGCGGAGAAGGCACGCGCAGTGGCCAGCTCCGGCACGCTCGACCAGTTTCCCGAGCCGCTGCTTCGTGCGAACCAGATGTATGTCGAGGATTTCTTGCTGGATGAGGCGCGGCGGCGCGACGGCATCACGCTGCGCTTCGGCTGGGAGGTGACGGATTTCACGCAGGATGCGGACGGCGTGTCGCTTGACGCTGTGCATATTTCGGACGGGCAGAGGGAGCGATGGCGCGCGGATTATCTGGTCGGCTGCGACGGCGGCCGCTCGTTTGTGCGCCGTACGCTTGGCATTCGCTACGCCGGCGAAGAGACGCTGCAGCAGGCCTATTTCGGCGGACGGATGTTCGCGAGCTATCTGCGCGCGCCGACGCTCTATCGCGACGTGCTGAAGGACCGCGCCTGCTTCCAGCACTGGGCGATCAATCCGGATATCCGCACAACCATCATCGCGCTCAACGGCACCGACGAGTTCCTGTTCTGGATGCGGCCGAAGAATCCGCAAACCGCGCCCGACGACGCGGTCGTGCGGCGCGCGCTTGCGGCCTGCTGCGGGGTCGACGTGCCGGTCGAGCCGATCGCACATGCGCCCTGGACGGCGGGCGTCGCGCTGGTCGCCGAACGCTTCGCCGACGCGCGCGTGCTGCTCGCCGGCGATGCCGTGCATCTGTTCACGCCGACTGGCGGCTTCGGCATGAATACCGGCATCGACGATGCGGCCAATCTCGCGTGGAAGCTCTCCGCGGTTCTGCACGGCTGGGGCGGTCCGAATCTGCTTGCAAGCTATGAAGCCGAACGTCTGCCGATCGCGATCCGCAACACCGGCGCGGCGCGCACGCTCGCCAAAAGCATCGGCGACATCCGTGTGCCGGAAGAGCTGGAATCCGCCAACGCCGCAGGAGACGCCGCGCGGCGCGCGCTTGGCGCGTTTCTATCGACCTTCGGCGAGGAATTCGCCTCGATCGGCGTGCAGCTCGGCGCGCGCTACGACGGCTCGCCGATTATCGCGGGCGATGAAGCGCCGCCACCGGATGATTTTGCACATTATGCGCCAAGCGCTGTGCCGGGCGGCCGCAC
>CAZIKZ010000152.1:7726-10314 GCA_964539845.1 uncultured Hyphomicrobiales bacterium | reverse complement strand
ATCGCTTGCGTTCATGGTGGTTCTCCCGGGTTCATACGCGAGGCTACCTGTCCGCACGGGTCCGCGAATTGACTCTGGTCAACGGGCGACCGCGGTCCGGCGCCCATCGAAGGCAGGCGCCGCGGCAAGATGTTGCGCCGTATCGTTAATCCGGCGGAAACGTCTTCGATTTACTGGGGAATACGTGGGATTGGGTGTGTGCAATGCAATGGGCCGCAAATGGCCGCTGGCTGGATGGGGCGATTATTGCTCTCCTTCTGGCCGCAGGTTTTCTCATTCAGACGGGCGCTTTTGCGGGGCCGCCGGTGGCCGGCGGCAGCCGGGCTGTCGCTGTCCTGTTCGCGCCGTGGGTTGATGCGGCCAGCGCGATGCAGCGGGCCGGCGATGCGGGGGCGCGCATCGTCGGGCAGGGTGCATTGCCTTTCGTCGTCATTGTCGAGCCGGACCGGCCGGATTTTGCCGCCCGCGTCACGGCGCATGGTGCTGTCATGATCCTCGATCCGCGCGCATTCGCTGCCTGCCTTACGACGAGGCGCGCATGATAACACCGATCAATAGCCTCGCGAGCCTTCAGCGCACCGTCGCGGTTGCGCTCACGATACTCGCCTTCGTCCATGTTCCGGTGCTGATCGCGCTGGCTTGGCTGCGCGGCTACGGAATCGTTGGGGTAGGGAGCCTCTCGCTCGGGCTCGCCGCGGCGCCGGCGTTGCTGCTTGTGGCGGGGCGTCCGGTTTTCTCCGTCGCCGCCGCTCTGACCGTGGCGCTGATCGCGCAGACCTCGCTGCTCGTCTATTTGATGGAAGGTCATCCCTGGCAGGTCGAAACCCACTTCTACTATTTCGCTGTTCTGGCGATGCTGTCGGGCTTCTGCGATTTTCGCATCCTGCTTCTGGCTGCGGGCCTCATCGCTGTGCAGCATCTCGGCTTCAATCAGGTCTTTCCGGCCGCAATCTATCCGGGCGGGACCGACTACGGACGTGTTGCGCTGCACGCCTTTGTCGTCGTGGTCGAGACCGTCATGCTTGCCGGCATTGGCTGGACAATACGCAATGCGTTCCAGCAGGCGCATACCGAGCGTGAAGCGGCAGAAAAAGCGGCGGCCAAACTCAGTGTCGTTCTGGAAGAGCGCGGCCGTGAGTTAAGCGCCACGAACGGCCGCGTCCGCCTCGTCGAGCACACATTGCAGGTCTTCGAACACGAGATGTCGCAGGCGATCGGTGTCCTGCATGACACCGCGACTGTTCTTTACAGAAATGCCGATACGCTCGGTGTTGCGTCAGCCCAATCGAACGCGCAGACAGCGACCGCGATTGTCACGGCGGAAGACACGACGGCGCGGGTCCGGCTGGCCGCACATGCGGGCGATGAGCTGGCGATGACAGTCACCGAGGTTGAGAGCAACGCGACGCAATCGTTGCGGCTGGCCAATATGGCAGTCGAGGAGGCGCGACGCGCCAGCGTTACCATTGACGATCTCGTCGAAGTCGCCGACGAGATCGGGAAGGTCACGGGCCTCATTAGCGCGATTGCGAGCCAGACGAACCTTCTGGCGCTTAACGCGACCATTGAGGCGGCTCGGGCCGGCGATGCAGGCCGCGGCTTCGCGGTGGTGGCGCAGGAGGTCAAGGCGTTGGCCGGTCAGACCGCGAATGCGACCCGGGAAATCGCGGGCCGGATCGCGGCCATGCAGCAGAGCACCGGCCGGTCGGTCGAGGCCATCCAGACGATCAGCCACACCATCCGCGAACTCGACACCGCGCATTCGCGGATCGCGAGTGCTGTGCAGCAACAGGCGGTTGCGACGCGTGAGATCGCCGGCAACGTCAACTCGGCGACCGTTGGTGTCGGAAGCCTGGCCCAGTCAGTCTCCGAGATCGAACGGGTGACGGCCGAAAGCGCGGCCGCGATCGTGCAGTTCAGCGAGGCGGCCGGCGAGGTGACCCGTCAGGCCGGCACGATCCGCGCGCGGGTGAAGGAGTTCACCCGGCAGATCCAGCATCTCGAAACCGAGCAAGACCGGGAGCCGCGGAACACGGCCGGGGCGGTTCAGTAGCCCGGACGCAGCGCACGGGACGTCCGGGATGCCATTCCCTAGGGGACGTCCCGCGTCAATACACCACCACGCTGCGGATGCTTTCGCCGCTGTGCATGAGGTCGAAGCCCTTGTTGATGTCCGACAGGGGCAGGATGTGCGTAATCATCGGGTCGATCTCGATCTTCTTGTCCATGTACCAGTCGACGATCTTCGGCACGTCGGTGCGGCCCCTGGCACCGCCGAAAGCGGAGCCTTTCCACACGCGCCCAGTCACGAGCTGGAACGGACGGGTCGAGATTTCGGCACCCGCCGGCGCAACGCCGATGACCACGGACACGCCCCATCCGCGATGGCACGATTCCAGCGCCTGGCGCATCACCGTAACATTGCCGGTGCAGTCGAAGGTATAATCGGCGCCGCCGATCTGGTCGGCGCCCTGTTTGGTCATATCGACCAGATGCGCGACCAGGTCCTTTCCGACCTCTTTCGGATTGACGAAATGCGTCATGCCGAAGCGCTCGCCCCAGGCCTTCCGATCGTTGTTGATATCGAC
>CAZIKZ010000152.1:0-7716 GCA_964539845.1 uncultured Hyphomicrobiales bacterium | reverse complement strand
CGCCGATGATCATGTCGGCGCCCGCAAGCCGCAGCCCCTGGATTACATTGAGCCCGATGCCGCCGAGCCCGAACACGATGGCCTTGGCGCCGATCTCCACATTTGCGGTGTTGAATACCGCCCCGATGCCGGTCGTCACGCCGCAGCCGATGTAACAGATCTTGTCGAAGGGGGCGTCCTCGCGAACCTTCGCAACGGCGATCTCCGGCAGCACCGTGAAATTCGAGAACGTCGAGCAGCCCATATAGTGATGCAGCGGCTTGCCGCCGAGCGAGAATCGGGAGGTGCCGTCCGGCATCAGGCCCTTGCCCTGCGTGGCGCGAATCGAGGTGCACAGATTGGTCTTGCGCGACAGGCAGGACGGGCATTGCCGGCATTCGGGCGTGTAGAGCGGGATGACATGGTCGCCCTTCTTCACGCTCGTGACGCCGGGACCGACATCGACCACGACGCCTGCGCCCTCATGCCCGAGGATGGACGGGAATATTCCTTCCGGATCGGCACCGGAGAGTGTGAATTCGTCGGTGTGGCAGATGCCCGTTGCCTTGATTTCGACCAGGACTTCGCCGGCCTTTGGGCCCTCGAGTTGTACCGTCATGATTTCAAGGGGCTTGCCCGCTTCGATCGCAACCGCCGCACGTACATCCATCGTCTGGTCTCCATATCCGCCGCGAGCCGATCCGCAGCCTTCCTATCGTCGGCAGTCATGCACCGGATGGCCCGCATTGTGCAATGTCAGGGCTGTTCCGTGGGGCCTCGGATAGCCGCGACCGTCCGCCGAGGCATTTTCTTTGCGTTGCAGCGTATCCCTGCAGGCAGAAGTGCTTTAGAAAGGGGGCCTCGATCGAAACGGCACCGGAGACGTTAAGTGGCTACAGGCACTGTTAAATGGTTCAACGCGACCAAGGGCTACGGTTTCATTCAACCAGACGGCGGCGGCAAGGATGTCTTCCTGCACATCTCCGCTGTTGAGCGCGCCGGGTTGAGCTCTGTCCCGGAAGGGGCGAAAGTCGAATACGAAATCGTATCCGACCGCGGCAAGGAATCTGCCGGAAACCTAAGGATGAAGTGACGCTTGCGTCGCTTTGAACTTGCACCCGCTTCGGCGGGTTTTTTTTTGAGAAGATGACTCGCCTGTCGCGGCGGCCGGATCGCCATCGCATGGTCGTTGTCTTCAACCCTGATTCTGCCCAGTCACTACGTCCGCTGGACCGCTTCGTGAAAGTCACCGATCTCGCCATTCGCGCAGCGCCGCTGACCTTCGTGTTCCTGTGGAGCACAGGCTTCATCTCGGCCAAGTACGGGATGCCTTATGCCGAGCCGTTGACCTTTCTCTTCGCGCGCATGGGGCTCGTGGTGCTCGTGCTTGCGGGGATCGTGGCCGTCATGTCGGTCCCGCTCCCGGGCCCGCGTGACGCGTGGCATAGCCTGGTCGCGGGCCTTCTGTTGCAGACGCTGTATCTCGGCGGCGTGTTCGTGGCGCTGTCGCAGGGCGTGCCGGCCGGCATCTCCGCGCTGATTCCGGGTCTTCAACCGATTCTGACGGCGACCCTGGCGAGTCGATTCCTTGGTGAACGCGTAAGCGCCGTGCAGTGGGGCGGGTTTGGGCTCGGACTGATCGGCGTGCTGCTCGTTCTCAACGACCGCGATGTGGCGATGTCCGGCAATGCGCTCGGATGGATCGCGAGCGTGATATCGCTCATCGGGATCACGCTCGGCACGCTCTATCAGAAGCGCTATTGCGGGGCGATCGACTGGCGGTCGGGCAATCTCGTTCAGTTCGCCGGTTCGGCCGCGGTGTTTGCCGTCGCGTGCTACGCGATTGAAACGCGCCCGATCGACTGGACGATCCAGTTCATCCTTGCGCTCGGCTGGTCGGTCATCATCCTGTCGGTGCTGACGATCGCGCTGATGTACTGGCTGATCCGCCGCATTCCGGCCTCTCGTGTCGCGAGCCTGTTCTATCTCGTGCCGGCGGTCACGGCGGTGATTGCCTGGCTGATGTTCGGAGAGACGCTGAATGCACTCGCGATTTTCGGGATGGTGTTGTGTGCGGCCGGAGTGATTCTGGTGAACCGCAAAGGAGCAGCTAGCTCTTGATCACGGAGAGTGTAAGGGCGGCAACCTAACCTTTGGTTCTCTCGAAAGCCGCTAGCGCGCGCTTGCGCGCCATGTCGTGATCGACAATCGGCGCCGGATAGGTCTTGCCCAATGAGACTTTGGCCTCCGCCAGTTCGAGCGGCGATGCCAGCCACGGCTTGTGAATGAATTTGTTCGGCAGACCGGCAATCTCCGGCACCCAATGCCGCACATAGACGCCGTCCGGATCGAATTTTTCGCCCTGAAGCACCGGGTTGAAAATGCGGAAATAGGGCGCGGCATCGGCGCCCGAGCCCGCGACCCACTGCCAGCTTGCGGTGTTGTTGGCGGGGTCGGCGTCGACCAGCGTGTCCCAGAACCATTCTTCGCCTCGCCTCCAGTCGATCAACAGATGCTTGATCAGGAACGAGGCGGCGACCATGCGCACGCGGTTATGCATCCATCCGGTGTGCCAGAGTTCGCGCATGCCGGCGTCGACAATCGGATAGCCGGTCCGCCCGCGCTGCCAGGCCTCCAGCGCTGCGTTATCGCTGCGCCAGGGAAAGCCGTCGAATCGCGATTGCAGATTCTTGGTCGCAAGGTCGGGAAAGTGATGCAGCAGGTGATAGGAAAACTCCCGCCAGCCGAGTTCGCTCAGGAATTTGTTAATGTCACGGGACGGTGCGCCCTTGTCAGAGGCAAACCGTGCGGCATGAAAAATCCCGGCGGCGCTGATCTTGCCGAAGCGCAGGTGAGGGGACAGGCGCGACGTCGCGGGCTTGTCCGGCCGGTCGCGTGCCTCGGTATATCCGCCGATGTGATCGAGAAACTCAGCGAGCCGATCGCGGGCCGCGCTCTCACCGGGCACCCAGGCTTCGCGTAATCCGCCGGCCCAGTCCGGCTTTGCCGGCTCGAGCTGCCAGTCCTCCGGACGGTCCGATGCGACATCGGCAGGCGGAGGCAGGGTCTTTGGCGAAGGCAGAGGCTTGCAAGGATTGCCGAGCGCGAGCAGGCGTCTCCAGAACGGGGTGAACACGCGCAGCGGCCGTCCGTCCTGCGTCAGCAGCTTGCCGGGTTCGATCAGCAGGCTCCCGGGAAAGGTGCCGCCGTTCCGCCCCTGAGATTTGAGCGCCGCGATCACCGCGTTATCCGCGGCAATGCCGGGCCGATCGTAACGCCGGTTCCAGTAGATCTGCGCGGCGCCGGCCTCACGCGCCAGCGCGGGGATCACATCCGCCGCCTGGCCACGCCGCAGCACAAGCCGCTGGCCGCGTTTGCGCAGATCCGCATCGAGCATTCGCAGCGATTGCGCCAGCCACCAGCGCGACGCCGCGCCGTGCGGGCGAAGCCCCACGCTCATGTCGTCCAGCACATAGACGCAGGTGAGCGCGGATGCCTTCGCACCCGCGGTCAGGGCGGCATGATCGGCGAGACGCAGATCGTCGTCGCGAAACCAGACGATGGCCGAGGATGGCAGATCGTCTGCCATATCAGTTGCCGAACTTGCCAGCGATCACGAGCTGGGTCTGCGTCACAATCGCGGCCAGCCGGCCGTCGCTCGCCCGTGTGATCCGGATCTGCCAGACCATCGTGGTCTTGCCCTTGTGCAGGGGGGTGCATTCGGCGTGTGCGGTGTCGCCGACATTGATGGCGGCGAAGAAGTTTGTCTTGCTTTCGATCGTCGCGGTGGTCGCGCCCTCGGGCAGATTGATAATGGTCGCCGCCCCGCCGAGGTCATCCGCGAAGGCCATCACGGCGCCGCCATGCATGTTGCCATTGCGGTTGCCGAGTTCCGGCCGAACGAGCAATTCGGCCTCGATCCGGTCCGGTTCGCTGCGGATCACTTTGATTCCGAGTGTGTTGCCGAAGGGTGGCTGCTGGTCCTGGCGCATGGCGGGCCTTGCGAGAAAAGGGAGCGTCCGCTTGCCAGAACCCGCCAGTCTTGAAAAGCGCGCAGCCGTCGTGTCAGGCCTGAGCCGTGGTGAAGCGCTCGAGCCAGGCATGCGCGAAGACGAGATCCTGCTGCGTCAGCGCATGGCCGGCCGGCAGAAATTCCAGTGTCACCTCCGCCCCGGCTTCACCCAGCAGAGCAGCGAAATACGGTGGCCGGTCCGCAGGCACCAGCGGATCGTCCTTGCCGGAAAGCAGCAGCACGGGGAAATTGGTGAGATCGGGCAGTGGCCGCGGGTCGAGCGGCAGGGTCGCGCGCATCAGCAGAGCGCCTGCGATCAGCGACGGATCGTGCCGCATCAGGCCCCAGCCGATATTGGCGCCGTTCGAAAATCCGAGCACGACAGGCGCAGCCAGATTGTAGGTCGAACGGGCGCGCGCGACGAAATCCGCAAGATCGGCAATGCGTCTGTTGAAATCGTCGAGGTCCCAGGCTCCGGTCTCGTTGCGCCGGAAGAAGCGCAGCATGCCGTCTTCGAGCACCTTGCCGCGCGGCGAAAGCAGTGCCGCACCGGGGGACAGCATCTCAGCAAGCGGGATCAGGTCGTTCTCGTCGGCGCCGGTACCATGTAGCAAGAGCAGCGGCGGGCGCGATGCGTCCGCCGCTGGGATAAAGCGATGAATGAAACCGAGATCGGGTGCCTGTGCCACGCCCCATGATACACCGGCGTGGCACGCTGCGAAGTGGCCTTACTTCGGCTGCGGCACGATCCGGATATAAGGCTTCGGCGCCTTCCAGCCCTGCGGGTAGGTCTTCTTGGCGTCTTCGTCCGAGACCGAGCCTGCAATGATCACGTCCTCGCCTTGCTTCCATTGCGCGGGGGTCGCGACCTTGTGCTTGGCGGTGAGTTGCAGTGAATCGATGACCCGCAGCACTTCGTCGAAGTTGCGGCCAGTGGTCATCGGATAGATCAGGACCAACTTGACCTTCTTGTCGGGGCCGATGACGAAGACATTGCGCACGGTCTGGTTGTCGGCGGCTGTGCGCTTGGTCGGATCGCCGGAGATGGCGGCCGGCAGCATGCCGTAGAGCTTCGATACGTTGAAATCGGTGTCGGCGATCATCGGATAATTCGGCTCGAAGCCTTGCGTCTCACCAATATCCTTCGCCCAATCGGCGTGACGGTCGACCGGATCGACGGAAAGGCCGATGATCTTCACGCCGCGCTTGTCGAATTCCGGCTTGATACGGGCCATGTAGCCGAGTTCGGTGGTGCAGACCGGGGTGAAGTCCTTCGGATGCGAAAACAGGACTCCCCACGAATCGCCTAGCCAATCGTGAAAGCGGATTTTGCCCTGCGTGGTTTCGGCTTCAAAATCGGGGGCGGTGTCATTGATCGCGAGGGCCATGGTGTTCCTCCATAGGTCGCGCCTCCAAGAGCGAGACGCGGCATCGACTGGGATCGAAGAAAATGAGCGGGCACCGGACAGTGCCCTGACGGGATATAAAGACTTTCGGGAACAAAAATAAGACCGCGGATGTTCCGGTTTCTGGTCGCTTGAGAGATGATTGTTCCGGTTTCCGTTCGATCCTAGCAAAATTGTTCTGACGGTGTGATCCGAGCGGACCGAGAGACGAATGGATATTACAGATCTCCTCTCGCATTTTGCCGTGGCGCTCGGCATCGGTCTCCTGATTGGGATCGAGCGCGGCTGGCGCACGCGCGGGGAGAAGCCCGGCAGCCGGACAGCTGGCGTGCGAACCTTCACCATCATCGGGCTTCTGGGCGGCACCACCGGTGTCCTTGCGGAATCCGCGGGCACGCCGCTGACGATGACCGGTGGGCTCATCATCGGTCTTTGCTTCATCGCATTCGCTGTGACATTCGCGATGTTGTGCCGCGACGAGAATCTTGCTGACGGGAATTACTCCGCGACCACGGCGATTGCCGGCATGCTCACGTTCGCGCTCTCGGCGTATGCCATGATCGGCGATATGCGTGCTGCGGGAGCGGCGGCGGTCGCAACCGTCTGCATCCTTGCCTTGCGCTCTCCGCTTCACGACTGGTTGAGCAAGATCAAGGAGCAGGAGATCCGCAGCGCGCTCATCCTTCTCGCCATGACCTTCATCGCATTGCCGGTCATTCCGGACGAGCCGATCGGCCCGTTCGGCGGGGTCAATCCGCGAGAGATTTGGCTGATCGCGATCGTGCTCGCGGGCGTGTCATTCGCGGGCTATGTCGCGGTCAAGGTACTCGGCTCGCGGCACGGAACCATGCTCGCTGCAGCTGCCGGTGGCCTCGTATCGTCCACGGCGGTGACCGCTTCGAACGCGAAGCGCGCCGCGGCCGGCGAGGGGACACCGCGTCTCCTTGCTGCGGGCGTGGCACTCGCGACGGCGGTCTCGTTCGCGCGTGTGATCGCGATCGTGATGGTCCTCAAACCCGAACTCCTGAAGCTGGTCGCACCGGCGCTCGTCGCAGCGATCGTTGTTGCGCTGGCCTTCGCGTTCATTTCTGCCTATTGGCGTGGCGGACGTGACGATCAGGATCAGAGCGTCGAATTCAAGAACCCGTTCGGGTTCTGGTCGGTGCTGGGTTTCGCGGTCCTGCTGGCCGTCATCGTGCTGGCGGGACGGGCGCTCGGGGACAATCTCGGCGCGGCGGGTGCGATTGTTGGTGCGCTGGCGCTTGGGCTCGCCGATGTGGACGCGGTCACGGTGTCGATGGCACGGCTGACGCCGCAGCCGCTGTCGCTGAACGATGCCTCGCTTGCCATCCTGGCAGCGGTGGTCTCGAACAATCTGAGCAAGATCGCCATCGGTGCCGCAGTCGGGCGAGGGGCTTTCGCCATCGAGATCGCCATGATGGCCATCCTGTGCTTCGCCGCCGGGGCGGTCGCCTATTGGGGCGCGGCTTTAGTGGTCCCCGCCTGAATCCGAATTGACATTTTTGCTGCAGCGCCGAAAGCTGTGAGCGCGCGACCAGCAAAAGTGGGCACCGGTTTTGCGTCCGGTCGCGCGCCAACTTTTTGGTGGCGCATGATCCGTTCGGATCATGCGCAGGGGCTGTCGCCGCATGTTCAAGCGTATCCTGATCGCCAACCGCGGCGAGATTGCCTGCCGGATCATCAAGACCGCGCGGCGAATGGGTATTTCCACGGTCGCGGTCTATTCGGATGCCGATCGCGACGCCCTGCACGTTGAGATGGCGGATGAAGCGGTTCACATCGGGCCTCCGCCGGCGGCCCAAAGCTATCTGCTGATCGACAAGATCGTCGCCGCCTGCAAGGCGACCGGGGCCGAGGCTGTCCACCCGGGCTACGGCTTTCTGTCAGAGCGCGAGGCCTTCCCGAAGGCGCTGGAGGCCAATGGGATCGTTTTCATCGGGCCGAACCCCAAGGCTATCGCCGCCATGGGCGACAAGATCGAGTCGAAGAAAGCCGCTGCAGCGGCCAACGTCTCGACCGTGCCCGGCTATCTCGGCGAGATCCCCGACGAGACGGAGGCGGTGAAGATCGCCAACCAGATCGGCTATCCCGTGATGATCAAGGCGTCTGCCGGCGGCGGCGGCAAGGGCATGCGCATCGCGTGGTCGGAAGCCGAAGTTGCCGAGGGCTTTGTCCGCTCGAAGTCGGAAGCCAAGTCGTCATTCGGCGACGACCGCATGTTCATCGAGAAGTTCATCGTCGACCCGCGCCACATCGAGATCCAGCTGATCGGCGACAAGCACGGCAACGTCATCTATC
>CAZIKZ010000151.1:0-10352 GCA_964539845.1 uncultured Hyphomicrobiales bacterium | reverse complement strand
CCGGCAAGTATCAGAAGAATTTCTTCATCAAGGCCGACAAGCGCTGGTTCGTGCCGGGTCAGACCGGCTTTGCCACCTTCGAGACCGCGCTCGGCAAGCTCGGCTTCTTTGTTTGTGCCGACGGCCGCATTCCGGAATCGGCGCGCTGTCTTGCGCTTGGCGGCGCGGAGATATTGGTCAATCCGACCAATTGGGGCGCACCGGACCAATATCTCTATCATGTACCGACGCGTGCGGTCGAAAACCGCTGCTGGGTGATCGGCGCTACGAAGCCGCGCCGTCCGTTGTCGCAGCAGCAGGAGATGCTGGCCTACAACCGCTTCACCGGATGTTCCTTCATCATGAGCCCGGCGGGGGAGGTGCTCGCGCAAGCCGGGCCCGATGAGGAGACCATCATCTATGCCGATATCGCGCCCGCGAAAGCGCGCGACAAGTCGATCGGCGTGGCGAACGATCTGTTCGCGGATCGCAGGCCGGAACTCTATTCAGTCCTGACAACGCCTTATGAATCCACGCCGCTGTCCAAAGTCATGGACGAAGCAATCGTACCGGACCGGATGGTCCGCCAGATCGCCGCGATCCAGGTGTCGGCGCCGGGTGAGCCTGAGGAGTTGCTGCAGGCTGTGATTGCGCAATGCATCGAGGCGCAGCGCAATCATGGCGTCGATCTCGGTGTGTTGCCCGAGCATTTCCTGTTCGATCCGGCGGAGATCGCGCGCGACCCGCAAAAAGCGGCCGCGATATCCGCCGATGCGATCGAACAACTCGTGCCACTTTGCAAGCGTATCGGGTTGTGGCTGTTCGCGCATCTCGTGGAAGCCGAGCGCGGCCACCTCTACAGCACCGTCTATGCGATTGGTCCCGATGGCATCGCCGGAAAATACCGGGCGACCCATCTGTGGGAGAGCGAACGCGACTGGGCCACACCCGGCGACGACATCCCGATCATCCGCACGCCGTTCGGCAATGTCGGCATCATGGTCGGCTATGAGGGTATGATCCCGGAAGTCGCGCGTGTCCTGGCGCTGCTCGGCGCCGATCTGATCGCATGGCCGACTTCGTGGCGCAGCGAGGCCGAATTCCGTTACATCGCGCATGAGCGCGCGATGGAGAACCGCGTCATCATCGTTGCGGCGAACCGGCAGGATTCGGCAATCGAGGGGCCGAGCCTTCTCATTCAACCGGCCGGCTATCCGCAGAATACGCTCGCGTCGGAATTGCCGCATGGCCGTCGCGGTTTCGTCACGCGCTTCGCTCAGCTCTCCGCGTCGCGTTCGAAGCGCGAGACCAACAACACCGATCTTCTGATTCACCGCCGGCCCGATCTGTACGAACGGATCACCACACCCCTTGCGAGAAACTACTGACGGCATGGCATGATATTCGCTAGGCCGGCCACGATGTCATCGTCGAGACAGAGGAAAGCGACATGTTGAAGTATCTTCGCGCCGGTCTGGGAGCATTCGTCTTCGGACTCGCCACCTTGTTTGCGGCGTTCACGACGCCGGCTTCGGCGCAGGACTGGCCCCAGCGCGTCGTGCGGTTCATCCTGCCATTCGGTCCGGGCAGCGCCGCCGATACGCTCGCACGCGTGCTCGGCGAGGATCTTGCAACGCGCTGGGGCAAGCCGGTCGTGGTTGAAAACCGGCCCGGCGCCGACGGTCTGCTCGCGATCAATGCGGTGGTCGGAGCGAAGGACGATCACACCATCCTCGTCTCTTCCACCGGCTCGTTTCTCGCGCATCCCTATATGCACAAGAAGCTGGACTACGACATCGATCGCGATCTGACGCCGATCGGCCGCGTCGCCGACACGCTTCTGATCGTCGCAGTGCCGGCCGATCTGCCGGTATCGAACCTGAAGGAATTCGTTGCGCTGGCGAAGGCCAAGCCCGACCTCAATCTCGCGGCATCGCCCGGCGTCACCGAGTTCGCGGTCGATGCCTTCCTGAAAGGCGAGGATCTCAAGACCGTGCGTGTGCCGTACAAGAATCTCGGCGATGCGGCGCGCGACCTGGCGGAGGGCCGTATCCACTTCATCCTGACGTCCTACGCAGTGGTGCGGCCCGTCGTGGAGTCCGGCAAGGTGAAGATCATCGCAGCCGGCACCCGCAATCGCTCGCAGCTGGTGAAGGACGTGCCGTCGATCACGGAATCCGGTTTCCCGATGCTCGCAGCCGATACCAGCACGGCGCTGTTCGGCGGTCCCAACCTGCCTGCGGACTTGCGCAAGAAGATCGCTGGCGACATGGCAGCCGCACTGAAGGAGCCGAAGGTGCGCGATCGCATCGCACTGACGGGCCAGGATATCGCACCTTCGGGTCCCGACGAACTGACCCAGATTCTGAAAGCGCAGTTCCAGAAAGCCGACGCGATCGCGGGCAGTCTCGGGATGAAGAAGGCGGACTAGCGGTCCGCCGCCTTTATCGGATGAATGTCAGCCTGAGACCGCGGGCGCGACCTAAGTCCGCGGTTTCAGGTGACGCTTGTCCAGCATCGCATGCACGCCCTTGTTGCCATTCACGATCTGCGTAACGCGCAGGTCGGCGGCGAGACTGCAGAGCGTATAGGCATCCTCCCGCGACAGGCCGGTACGCGCGCAGATCGCGGCGATCATCTCGCGTAATGCGACGGCGGCGCAGACATCGAGATCGGGATCGAACGCCATCGTGATGAGATGCGTATCGGTCTCGGCGTAAGGCCAGTCGAGCGTGCGGCCCTTGTGCAGATGCAGCTCGAATGTCCCGATCAGCCCGGTCTCGATTGCGGTCAGGCAGACCTCGCCGTCGCCCTGCACGCCATGCCCGTCTCCGACGGAGAACAGCGCGCCATCGACATGGATCGGGAGATAGAGCACGGCCCCGGGAATGAGTTCCTTGTTGTCGATGTTGCCACCGTGACGGCCGGGCGGCACCGAGGAAACGGCGCCTGCGGAGGGAGCGGGGGCAACGCCCATCACGCCGAAGAACGGGCGCAGCGCAATCTCGGCGCCCCACGGCAGATGCGCGACCATCCGCTTCGCATCGAGGCCGATATGGATCAGCCGCTCTTGTGTGAAATCGTCGGGCAGGGCGCCCATGCCCGGGCGGATCAGGTTGTAGCCCCAGTTGTCATGAAGCTCGACCGCCTTGATGCGCACTTCCAGCGTATCGCCGGGCTTGGCGCCGCGGATGGCGATCGGGCCGGTGCAGATATGTGGACCGAGTTTGGGTTCGACCTTGCCGTGAATGGCCGCAAGCGCGGGCGCTATCGTCAATCCGCTGTCTGCCGCGGGCAGCATACCCGGCAGGCCTGAGACGCTTGAGATCGTGACCGTGTCGCCGCTTTCGATCGTGAGCGCGGGCGACAGCGCCGCGTCGAAATGGCCCCAGTGAACGGTGTCGGGAGAGGCATTCAATCTGTGCAGGGTCATTGCAATATTGCTCTTCTCTTCATTGCTCTTCTCTTCGGGAAAGCGGACGTCACGCCATCAGTTTGTGTTCGCGCAGCACTTCGGCTGCGATCCGATGCGCTTCGTTGGCGGCGGGGATGCCGCAATACAGCGTGAGCAGCAGCAGCACGTCCTGAATTTGCTCCAGCGTGCAGCCATTCTTGACCGCCCCGTTGAGATGAACGCGCAGCTCGTTTGTGTGCCCGGACGCTGCCATCATCGCCACCATCACCAGCGACTTCGTGTCAGCGTTGAGCGCGGTTCTGGACCACACATCGCCGTAGGAATAGGCGTTGATGACGTGCTGCAGCGGCTTGCCCAGTTCGCCAAAGGCCGCCATGCGCTTCTCGACCGCGTCGTGCCCACATCTCGATACGCAATTTGAGCCCGCGTTCGTATTGTTCGTCGTTCATGGTGCGTCCTTCGCGAATGCGGTTGACTGCCGTGCGCCGCATATTGTTCGCGAAGCGATCAGCAACGAGAGAAAAGAGTGTGGCTGAAAAGGGGCGTCAGCGCGAGGGCGTATCACTCTGGTGCATCTCATCGTGGCGATGAAGCATTCTGTGCATATCGCGCGAATAAAGGCCGAACTCTTTGTGACGTCAACGCTCTGCTAACCGTCATGTCCTGCATAGTCGGAACGTGCACTGCAGCAATCAGTTGGGGTGCGCGATTGGAATGGCGAATGCAATATCAGATTGTAAAGCAGGAAGAGTTCTACGTTATCGTCGTCGAGGGGCAGAGCTTGATGAAGCTCAAGAGCCGCCGCAAGGCGGTCGCGCTTCTCGCCGCGGTCCTTGAATTCAAGCAGCCGATAGCATTGCAGACCCCGCGGAAATCCGCCACGGCTGGTGACGGCGTATCGAGCGCACGGGCCAGCGCTCACGATCGAGCCGACGCCGGGGCCGCGTATGAAACGAAAGCCGTCGCGAGGGCTGGGGGCTATCGGTAGTTTGGAGCGACCCGGATCGCGGGCGGGGGCGCAGGCCTTCCCGCCGTTAGCCTCGGCCGGCTTCCTCGGCAATGTGTACGCTGCTGTGGCGCCTGCTGTAGAGGAAATAGACGCAAAGCCCGATCGCGCCCCAGATCACGAGACGCAGCCAGGTTGCTCCCGGCAGTCCCAGCATCAGCAGAAATGCGGTGATCGCACCGGCCGGCGCCACGAACCAGATTGCCGGGACCCTGAATGCCCGCGGCATATCAGGTTGGCGCACGCGCAGCACCAGCACGCCGATACAGACGATGGCGAACGCCATAAGCGTGCCGATAGAAACCAGCTGTGCGACCATATCGATCGGCAACGTGCCCGCGAGCGCCATGACGAGGACCGCGATCAGCAGTGAACCCACATAGGGTGTGCGGAAGCGGGGATGAATTCGCGCGCCCCATGCCGGCAAGAGTCCGTCGCGTGACATCGAGAAGAAAATGCGCGCCTGGCCGAGCAGCAGCACAAGGATCGCAGAGGTGAGGCCGAGTATCGCCCCGAGCTTCACCAGCGGCTGCAGCCAGGTCAGCCCGGTCGCGTCGATGCCGATGGCGATGGGATCGGCGACGTTGAGCCGGTCGTAGGGCACGATGCCGGTAAGCACGACGCTGACCAGCACGTAGAGCACGGCGCAGATGAGCAGCGAACCGAGAATGCCGATCGGCATGTCGCGGCTCGGATTCTTCGTTTCCTGCGCCGCAGTCGAAATGGCGTCGAAGCCGATATAGGCGAAGAACACGATCGCCGCGCCCCGCAGCACGCCGCTCCAGCCGAACACGCCGGACGCCTCGTTCGGCGGAATGAAATCGCCCTTGGGATTGCCCGTGGTGACCCAGTTGCTGGTGTCGAAATAGAACGCACCCGCGACGATGAACAACACCACGATTGTCACCTTGATGGCGACGATGAGGTTATTGAAGCGGGAGGACTCGCTTGTGCCCACGATGAGCAGCGCCGTCATGGCGGCGATGATGAGCATGGCCGGGAGATTGACGAGGGCGCCGGTCAAGGTCCAGACGCCTGTCGCGGCATCGTAGGCAAGCGGCGACGCCGCGAGCCGCGGCGAGATCGGCAGCCCGACGCCCTGCATAAAGCTTACCACGTAGCCGGACCAGCCGATCGCAACTGCGGTGGCACCGAAGGCATATTCGAGGATGAGATCCCAGCCGATGATCCAGGCGACGAATTCACCGAGCGTGGCATAGGAATAAGTGTAGGCGCTGCCCGAGACCGGCACGCTTGAGGCCATCTCGGCGTAACACAGCCCGGCAAGCGCGCAGACGACAGCGCTCAGTAGAAACGACAGCGACACCGCGGGTCCCGCATTGGTGGCTGCGGCATTGCCAGTCAGCACAAAAATGCCGGCGCCGATGATGCAGCCGACGCCGAGCGCGACCACGCTGGTGGCTGACAATGTACGCTTCAACCCGTCGCGGCCGTCACCGCTTTCGGCCTCCCGCTTCAGATCGGCGAAGGATTTCTTAGCAAAGAGATCGGACAAAACGGTAAGCTTTCTGGGCAACGGTGAGCGACGGACCAGCTTTTGCTGAGTCGTTCCTGCCTGTCACTCGCCGCCCGCGGCGGACCCTTCCCATCCGCCCTTCAATCCGCTACCTCGCATTCCGATTGGGGCATACGCGGCCCCGCCGGGAGATGTGCCGTGTCCGTTCAGCAAGAGATCAAGCGCCTGACCGCGCCCGATATCCGCGCCCGCAAGAACGGCGAGCCGATCGTGATGCTCACCTCGTATCACGCGCATACGGCACGGCTCGTCGACAGATATTGCGACGTGATCCTGGTCGGGGACTCGCTCGGCATGGTGATGCACGGCCTCGAGACCACGATTCCTGTCACGCTCGATATGATGATTCTGCAGGGCCACGCGGTGATGCGCGGATCGAAACGCGCGCTGGTCGTGGTCGACATGCCGTTTGGCTCCTACGAACAATCGAAGGAACAGGCTTTCGCCTCCTGCGCGCGTGTCCTGAAGGAGACCACCTGCGGCGCGATCAAGCTCGAGGGTGGTGTGCGGATGGCGGAGACGATCCGCTTTCTCGCCGAACGTGGCGTGCCGGTGATGGCGCATGTCGGGATGACGCCGCAGTCGATCAATACGCTCGGTTCGTTCAAGGCGCAGGGGCGGGACGAGGCTGACTGGGGCCGGATCGAGGAGGATGCGAAAGCGGTGACGGAGGCGGGCGCCTTCTCGGTGGTGATCGAGGCGGTGGCTGAGCCGCTCGCACGCAAGATCACGGGACAGATTACGATTCCGACCATCGGTATCGGCGCGAGTTCAGCCTGCGACGGACAGGTTCTGGTGCTGGAGGATATGCTCGGGCTTTCCCCGCGCGTGCCGAAATTCGTCAAGCGCTATGGCGACCTCGGTCCGGGGATCGAGGCGGCGATCAAGGGCTATGCCGACGAGGTGCGCTCGCGCGCCTTCCCGGGTCCGGATCATGTGTACGGGATGAAGAAGAAGGGCTGAGGACGGCGTCAGCCCTGCCAACTGCGCCTGTGTTTGGCAAGGGCCGTCACGATGCGGCTATCACGCTAGTCGGTAAATGCCGCTCGCACCGACAGAGGCGACAGCACCGCGATTCCGAGCAAGCCGACGGTGGGTGCGCCGGCGTCAATGTGACGATTTATGCTGCAAACGCATTCTGTAAAAAAGCGACCATCATAAACCTCTATCACGGCGCGCTGGCATACTTGATGACAGGGTGTGATCCGCAAGTATCTGAAAGGCTGCTGTTAAGCCCTGATTTGTATCCCGTTTTTTGTGCGCGCCTGGTCGATTTCGCAAACGATGGCGGGATCAATCCTTGAGATTGAGCCCGGCGCGATGCGCGAACTGCATTGGCATCCGCACGCCGACGAGTGGCAATATTATCTCGAAGGTACGGCGGAGATGGCTGTGTTTCTCGCCGAAGGCCATGTCGTGACGGAGCAGTTCGAGGCCGGCGATGTCGGATATGCGCCGATGGGGGCGGGTCACTACATCAAGAACACCGGCAGCGGCGTCCTGCGCGTCCTGATCGGTTTCAACCACGGCGTCTATCAGACCAATGATCTCTCGGCATGGTTGGCGACAAATCCGGTCGATGTGCTGGCGACCAACTTTGGCGTGCCCACCGAGATCGCCGGCAAGTTTCCGCGCGAGACCCATTTCTTCGTGCCCGGCAAGCGGACGTAGCAGCCGTCGCTTCCGTCACAGCGCGCCACAAGGCGGGGTGACGGCAAGCGCGCGCCATTGAGTAGAGAGGTGCGCGAGGATCGGCAGTCAGAGCCCGAATAGCGTTGTTCGGGGCCGGGGATTCGGGCTTCTACGACGGTTAATGAAGGCGACAGGCGGCCTTTGCCTTGCCCGTGCCATATCGTTAGGTTACGGCACACCGCTTCCTGAGCCGGCGGGTGAGGGGCTCGAAGAACCGTCCGGGGACAAGCGCTTGGCCGACATTTTTAACGAAGTCGATGAGGAAGTCCGCAGGGAACGCCTGCGAAGGCTGTGGGATCGCTACGGACTTTTTGTGCTGATTCTGGCGATCCTGTTCGTGGTCGGCATCGCCGGCTGGCGCGGCTGGGAATACTATCAGAATCAACGGGCTGCGGAGTTTGGCGCACAATTCGAAGCAGCAACCGCGCTGGTCGAGGCTGGGAAGTTTGCCGAGGCCGAAAAGGATTTCGCCAAGATCGCCGCCGACGGCAATCGCGGCTATCGCGTGCTGGCCCGCCTGCGCGAGGCCGAGGCCGCGATCCCGCGCGATCGGGCCGCCGCCGTGGCGCAGTTCGACGCTGTCGCTGCGGATACGAGCTTCGATCAGAGGTTCCGCGACCTTGCTGCGATCCGCGCAGGGCTCGTGCTCGTCGATACGGCATCGTTCGCGGATATGGAGAAGCGGCTCGAGCCGGTCGCGGCGGCTGGCAGACCATTTCGCCACTCCGCGCGTGAATTGCTGGCGCTGTCGGCCTTCCGTGCTGACGACAAAAAGGCGCTGCAGCGTTGGTCTGAGCTGATCTCCGGCGACGGCGAGAGCCCGGCGCAGATGCGCGCGCGCGTCGAATCGCTGATGGTTCTTGCCGGCATTGCAAAGGGGTAGGGCATGGTCGGGCCGCGCCGTTGCAGCATGATCGTCTTGACCGCGCTGTGCGTCGGCTTCGGCCTGTCCGGTTGCGCCAACAACAATTTTGAACTCGACCCGACCTATTGGTTCCCGGACGGCAAGAAGAAGCTTCCGGGTGAGCGGCGCGACGTTTTTCCGGAAGGTGTGCCGGGCGTGACGCAGGGCATTCCCCCGGAAATGATCCGCGGTAATCCGGCGCAGCAGGCCGCGCAGGATCCTGCGCTCGCGCCTACGCAGGAACCTCAACCCCAGCCTCAGGCCCAGGAAAAGCCCAAGCCCCGGCCGAAAAAGGTGGCGCGTCCACGTCCGGCTCCAGAGCCGGAAGCGGATGCCCAACCGGCGCCCCCTCCGGCCCAGGCCGCGCCACGCCAGTCTCAGCCTGCGCAATCCGGCGCCTGGCCGGCACCGCAAGCCCAGCAGCAACAACCACAACAACAGGCGCCTGCCGGTGCCTGGCCGGCGCCGCCGGCCTCCGGCACGTTCACACGCTGAGCAAAGGCGCGCACTGATGCGTGCGCACCGCTAAGATCGGCCTCATGATTCCCAAAGTCGTCATTGTCGGCCGGCCGAATGTCGGTAAATCGACGCTGTTCAACCGGCTGGTCGGCCGCCGCCAGGCGCTGGTCGACGATCAGCCGGGCGTCACCCGCGATCGGCGCGAAGGCCTTGGAAAGCTTGGCGATTTGACCTTCACGCTGGTCGATACCGCGGGGCTTGAAGAGGCAACGCCGCAAAGCCTCGCCGGGCGCATGCTGCAGCAAACCAAGGCCGCGATCGCCGACGCCGATGCGATCCTGTTCGTCATGGATGCGCGCGCGGGATTATTGCCGGCGGATCAAGGCTTTGCGGAGCTCGTGCGCAAGTCCGGCAAGTCCACAATCCTGGTTGCCAACAAGAGCGAGGGCAAAGCCGGTTCGGCCGGCGCGATGGAAGCCTATGCGCTCGGCCTGGGCGAGCCGGTACCAGTGTCCGCCGAACACGGCGAAGGTCTGGCTGATCTGTACGATGCTCTGCAGATCATCTTGGATCCTCTGCATTCTTCTGGGACGCCGGACGACGAGGAGTCGGAATCCGACACGCATGCCCAGCGCCCCATTCGCGTGGCCGTGGTCGGCCGCCCGAATGCCGGGAAGTCGACCTTGGTCAACCGCCTGCTCGGCGAGGAGCGTCTCCTCACCGGACCCGAAGCCGGCATCACCCGCGACACCATATCTGTGCCTCTGCAATGGGAGGGGCATAACTTTCTTTTCCATGACACCGCGGGCATGCGGCGCAAGTCGCGCATCGAGGAGAAGGTGGAGAAGCTGGCGGTCGCCGATGCGCTCGATGCGATCCGTTTCGCCGATGTCGTGATCGTGCTGATGGATACGGAGCGTCCGTTCGAGGAGCAGGACCTGCGCATTGCGGACCTGGTCGAACGCGAGGGCCGGGCGCTTGTCATCGGCATGAACAAGTGGGACCTGAAGGGTGACGCGCGCGGCAGCGCCGGAAAGCTGCGCGCCGAGGTCGATCACTTGCTGCCTCAGGTGAGGGGCGTCCCGATCGTTGCGCTGTCGGGACAGAGCGGCGAGGGGATTGACCGGCTGATGCGTGCGGTGATTGACGCACACGCGGTCTGGAACAAGCGCGTCTCGACGTCAGAACTCAATCGCTGGTTTGAGGACACGATTTCGGCGCATCCGCCGCCCGCAGTATCGGGCCGCCGGCTGAAGCTGAACTACATCACGCAGGCCAAGGCTCGCCCGCCGAGCTTCGTCATCTTCTGCACGCGCGCGGACGCAGTGCCCGACGCGTATGTGCGCTATCTGACCAACGC
>CAZIKZ010000150.1:0-10545 GCA_964539845.1 uncultured Hyphomicrobiales bacterium | reverse complement strand
GGCCGAGATACATGATGGCGATGATGATGGCGGCGATGAACAGTCCGCCCCAGCCCCCGGCGCCGATGCCGAAGTTCCAGCCGGAGAAATGCCCGGAAATCACCGCGCCGACGCCCAGTGCCCACAGCGACCACACGCGTGCGTGGCGTTTCAGTCCGCGCTTCTCGAAATAGTCCTTGCCGGCATTCCGATAGGTCACACTGCCGACGGTCTTCCTGCCAGTCATGCGGTCTTTTCCGACGTTGTTGTAGTACCCGATGAACGGAGCGATTTCTGCGCGAACGAAACTGCGTGAAGTTCGTTGACTGCTCCATGGACACAACCCGCACAGCGGTCGTCGCGACTATACGCTCATCGACGACGGTCGCTCATCCTGTGCGCGCAGTAGGCACAGTGGGGTGAAGCAAGAGCTATGCCGCAGGAGGCGCGAAGCGCGAACCTTGCGCTGCGTGTCGGAGGCCTCTGCCTTTCGTGAATGGCAGCTTCGCCGGGTCGGCGATGTTGGGCCCGGGCGCCTCGACGACCAGTACGTGTTTTGCGATCGGTCCGAAATCAGCGCGGAAATGCACGGAGCTCTTGAGCGCCAGCACGGCGAAATCCGCGGGCTCCACGCCGAGGTGGCGGAACATGGCCTGATCGGCAGCCTGTTGCTTGCGACTGGCGACTGCGATGTGGACGTCATCGATGCGCAACAGGGCCATGGGCCCGAGTTCCATGCGCGAGCCGAGATAGAACGGCCCCGTGGCGGTGAACCTGCCGTCGCCGAGCGCGACGACGACGAAGCGTCCGCGTATCGGGGTCTCCCCGGGTATGCCTGCGGAACCGCCGAAAAATGCACCGACTTCCATCTCGATGGATGTGCCGATGCCCGCTTCGTGGGCACGGGCTGCCGCGACCGGATCGCAGAGAAGGCCGGCGAGCACTCGGGGCACGCGTCGCGCAATCAGTGCTTTCAGCAGCGACGTCGTGCTCGCGGTACCGCCGCCGCCGGGATTGTCCTGGGTGTCGGCAAGCACGATGGGACGGCCTGGTTGCGGCGGCGTGCGGTGCAGTTCCGCGAGCGTCGCTTCGATGGAATGGATCTCCAGTGCGAATGCGGATTGGCGGGTATCGAGCTCATCCGCCAGTTCGCTCGCTGCTCGTGTAACGGTAGTGGCATCACTGCCGCAGGCGAAGACCGCCGGTCCGCATTCATCGACATCCGCGGCTGGAAATCCCGGCGTGAAGTTGAGCGATGCCAGCGGACCGCGTTCGCGTCGCGCCACTTCTTCGAACACCGATGCCAGCGGTTCGACGAGCGTGCATTGCGAAGTCAGGGGAATGAGGAAGGGCGGTTGACGCAGGGCGCATGCGGGCTCGAATTCCTGGATCGCATGCAGGCAGCGTAGCGCGCGTGCGCCCGTCGAGGCCATGTCGACATGCGGATACGTGCGGTAGGCCACCAACGCGCTGGCCTGCCGCAGCATCTGTTCCGACACGTTGGCGTGAAAGTCGAGACTGGCGATGACCGGAATGTGCCTGCCGACGACGGCGCGCACTCTTCGCAACAGTTCGCCGTCGCCGTCGTCGATGTGCTCGGCAACCATGGCCCCATGCAGATCGAGATAGACCGCATCGAGGTGACGCTCCCGGCGCAGATCGTCGAGCAATTGCTGCGCGACATGTTCGTAGGCATCGCGCGTGACGCGACCCGACGGGGTGGCCGAACACCAGGTGAGCGGCACGACGGTGTCGCCCGCTGACTGCGCTTCGGCAATGAATCCGGCGGCAGGCAGGTTGATGCCGCGCACGGCATCGAGCAGATCGGCGCCGCGCGTCAACCCGGGCCATGCATCGGGTGCAAGGAAGTCAGCGAGGGTGGCCGGCTGTGGAGCGAACGTGTTCGTTTCGTGCTGGAAGCCGCCGACAGCAATGCGCATGGAGCGGCCGGGTGGTCAACGGGCTGACGGGTCTGCCGGCCATGGCGTCATGACGCAGCCTGGTTCGCTTGAAGTGTGCTGATCGTCTCGACCGGTGCGGAGGCGATCTGATTGCGGCCCAGACATTTCGCACGATACAGCGCCTGGTCGGCCGCTCGCAGCAGCTCATCGGCGGTTGCAACCGTCGGGGGATTGACCGTTGCGACACCTGCGCTGATTGTCACCCGTCCTTTCGCGGCGGCATCGAAGGGTATGGCTTCCTGCCAGATGCGGCGGCGCAGACGTTCGGCATACAAGGCGGCGCGACGCGCATCGAGTCCGGGCAGCACGATGGCGAATTCCTCGCCGCCATAACGCGCCACGAAATCGCCGGCGCGCCGGAACGTTTCGTTCAGGGTGCGCGCCACGCTGCGCAGGACGTCATCGCCGCGGGCGTGACCGTAGGTGTCGTTGAATTTCTTGAACTCGTCGAGGTCGAGAAAAACGAGCGACAGCGGCCGCTCGTCGCGACGCGAACGCCGCAGCTCGCGTTCCAGTTCGCGATCGAAATGCCGGCGGTTCGACACGCCCGTGAGCGCATCCACCGTGACGAGCCGGCGCAGGCGCTGGTTCGCCGTTTCGAGGGTGAGTCGCAGTTGCGACAGCTCGCGATTGCGGGCTTCGAGCGAACGGGTGCGCTCGCGAACGCGTTCTTCGAGCTCGGCCTGCACGGTCTCGAGTTGCGCCTCGATGCGGCGTCGCTCGATCAGTTCGGTTTCCAGTGCCTGCGATCGCTGTGCGATCCGTGCATTGCTGCGCCACAGATGAAAAATGCCGACCAGCGCGATGAGCGCGAGCGCAGCGACGGCGACCCATCCGGATATCGCCATCGAGGAGTCGATCAGTGCGCTCACCGCGGATCCCATGTCTGCGCCAACCTCGTCTGGATGAACCCTAGTGCTGCCGCTGCCGACGTCATCGAAGTACGGTGCCGGCGTATTGCTGCGCCGGGCGTCTTGAACTGCGACTCACGATGAAGGAGGGCGGACGAGCGCCGCTATCAAACCACACCGCAAGCCGGGTGGCACGGCGCATATTCCGCATGCCCGCCGCGATGCATTCATGTCTTTTGATGCCCATGGATGGGGCGCATGCGAGGGCATCTCTCAAAGTCGGCTTGACGCCCCTGATCTGCCTTAGGAAACTTGCCGCCGCCCCGTCGCAGGCCCATCGTCCCCATGACCCGTCCGGCCACCTTTTCGCATCCGTTCTACAGCCTGATCGGCGACTTCGCACCGTTCCGCGACATGCTCGTGGGGCGCATTCGTTTCTGAAGATCGTTTCACCATGAGTCCTCCCGCTGTCGATCGCGCTTTCGAGCGACGCCTCGCCTCGCTCGTCAATGCGCGCGAGCGTGGCCTGCTGCAGGGGGGGTTGAAGGGTGTCGAGAAGGAATCGTTGCGCGTGCGCCCCGACGGCTCGCTGGCCTCGACACCGCATCCGCAGTCGCTCGGTTCCGCGTTGACGCACGAGTACATCACGATGGATTACTCGGAGGCCTTGACCGAGCTGGTCACGCCGGCCTTTCACGAATCGTGGGAGTTGCTGCAGTTCCTCTGCGATCTGCACCAGTTCGTCTATCGCCATCTGGGCGACGAACTGCTCTGGGCGACGAGCATGCCCTGCAATCTGCGCGGCGACGCCAGCATCCCCGTGGCGCAATTCGGCAGTTCCAATGTCGGTCGCATGAAAGAGGTGTACCGCATCGGTCTTGGCTATCGCTACGGCCGCTTGATGCAGGCGATTTCCGGCGTGCACTTCAACTATTCCTTCCCGGCAAAGCTGTGGCCGGTGCTCGCGGATGCGATGCAGGAGCGCAACGCGGGCCAGGATTTCATCTCGGCCCGGTACTTCGGATTGCTGCGCAACTATCGGCGTCATGGCTGGCTGATCCTGTACCTGTTCGGCAATTCGCCGGCACTGTGCAGCTCGTTCGTGCGCGGGCGCGAACACTCGCTGCAGGAATTCAGCCCGGGCACGCTGTATGAACCCCACGCCACCTCGCTGCGCATGTCGGATCTGGGCTATCGGAACAAGAACCAGGCGGGCGTGCATATTTCCGTGAACGGGCTGGACGACTACGTTCGCGACCTGAGTGCCGCCGTCAGTACGCCGAATCCGGAGTACGAAAAAATCGGCGTCAAGGTGGACGGCGAATATCGCCAGCTCAATGCCAACCTGCTGCAGATCGAGAACGAGTACTACAGCTACATCCGCCCGAAGCGCGTGACCCGTTCCGGCGAACATCCGACGCAGGCGCTGCGGCGTGCCGGTGTCGAGTACGTCGAGTTCCGTGCGCTGGACGTGAGTGCGTTCGATCCGGTCGGCGTCAACCAGAACAAGCTGCGTTTCCTGGAGGCGTTCGCGGCGCTGTGTCTGCTCAAGGACAGTTCGCCGATCGACTCCTTCGAAGAGGGCACGCTCGACGGCAATCATTCCGTCGTCGCGCATCGCGGCCGCGAGCCCGGACTGCAACTGAATCGCAATGGTCGCGCCGTGGAGTTCCGGGTATGGGCGCTGGAACTCGTCGATTCGATGAGAGGGGTCTGCGAGCTGCTCGACGAGGGCAATGCGCAACGGCCCTACACGGCTGCATTGGAGCTGCAGGAAGCGAAGATCAACGATCCCGCGCTCACGCCGTCGGCGCGCACGTTGCAGGAATTGCGCACGAGTGGCGAATCGTTCGCGCAGATGGCGCTGCGCATGTCGGGCGTTCACAAAAACTACTTCATCGAGCTGTATCCTCCGAACGAACACAGGCTCGCGCAGTTCGCGGATCAGGCGGAGGAGTCCCTGCGCCGGCAGGCGGCGATCGAACGCACCGACACGATGACTTTCGACCAATATCTTTCGAACTATTTTCAGCGTTGACTTTCAGATACCGCGTTGTCGCCGGACCGGAAATGGTGTCGCCGGCACATCGCGACGCAACACGCTGCGCCCGGCAGGTGCAGCGAAACTGGGGCGGTGGGGGCTGTGTAATTGGTCATAACCCTCACAGCGATGCGAAAAAATGAGAACTGCGCACTCCGGAAAAGACGCAATCGACATCTAAACTTCCACCTCGTTACGTCACCGCAGGCGATTCAGGGATGAATCAGGTCCCATGAGCACCACGCAAGAAACCATCAACGGTCAGATCCACGGCGTCGCTTCTGCGGCGAATGCTGATGATCTTGGCGAGCGCGGCGTCGCTGCCAAAGTCACCGATACTGCCAGTGGCTGGGATGCCTACGAAGTCTGGCGCCGGTTCATCAAGGAAGCGCGCGACCGTCGCGAAGCCGGCCAGAATTCCACGCATCAGAAGTAAGTCAGCGAGCAGGCAGGCGTACCTCGCCAAGGTCAAGAACTGGTGACCGGCTTGTCTGTCGTCGGGCTTTGCCGGTAACGTTATGTCACCGGACGCGGAGGATCGGTTTCCAGAATCAGCCCGCGCATCGTAACGACCCATGCGCGACGACCCGCTTTCGACTTCATCGCCACCGCTTCGTACCCGCATTCCAGCGGGCGCCCCTGTCGACTCTCCTCACGCCCTGCAACTGGAGCGCGGCTTTGCGGGATTGCGTTTCGATCCGCCGCTGGAGCAGGAATTCCGCACGGTCTTTCGCGCCGAATCGCTGCCCCAGATACGACGTAACCTCTGGATCGCCCTGGTCATCGTCGTGGGCTTTTCGCTCATGACGCATCTGGTGCTGGAACCGGCCGTCAACCGGTTGCTGGACCAGATCAGGCTGGTCATGTTCGTGCCGATCCTGGCTTTCGGCCTGGTACTGGTGCGTAGCGGGCTCTATCAGCGCTACTACCCGTTGGCCTGCCAGCTCCTGTCGCCCGTCTTCGGTGCCGGTGTGGCGGTACTTGCCGTCATTGCCGCCCGGCATGGCGTCAATCTGATCGCCACGGTCGTCATCATGACGATCTTCATCTACTTCATGCTCGGCATGCTGTTTCATGCCGCGCTGGTGTCGGCATTGCTCGTTGCCGTGTCCTACGTGATAGCGGCCTTCATTGCCGGACTTGGCGCCGCCGCGATGATCGTGGACGTCGGGATCCTCATCTCGGCGAATGTCATCGGTGCAATGGTGTGTTACACGCTGGAGCGTACCAATCGCACCAACTACCTGGAGGAACAGTTACTCATCGAGACCGCCAGTCGCGACGGCCTGACGGGTATCTACAACCGCCGCTACTTCGACGACCACATGGATCGCATCTGGCTGCAGGCGATCCGCGAGCAGGCACCGCTGGCCCTGCTGCTGATCGACATCGACTACTTCAAAACCTACAACGATCACTGCGGTCACCAGGCTGGCGATGAATGTCTGCGGCGAGTGGCGGCGTCGCTGAAGCTGACGGCCCGGCGCCCGCTTGATGTGACCGCGCGCTACGGTGGGGAAGAATTTGCGATCGTTCTCTTCGACACGCGCCGCGATCACGTCGAAGATCTGGCGCGCCGCATCCAGGCAGGTATCCGGTCGCTGGCGATCGAGCATCCTGTCTCGCCGCAGGGCGGTCGCCTGACGGTCAGCATCGGGGCGGCCTGCGTGCAGCCCAGGACCGGTCGCAGCCATTTCGGGTTCATCCAGCTGGCCGACGAGGCGCTGTATGCCGCCAAGGAGGGCGGCCGCAACCGCGTGGTGGTGATGGACAAGGAGTACGAACAGCTCTCGACCGGCTCCTTCCGTAAGTCGGCCGGGACTGGCCGCGCTCAGGCCCGCTGACAGCGCCCGTCAGTTCGCCGCTCCGCGAGGCCGGGTGGGCCCTGCAACAGCGCTTGCCGATGACTCCACAAGCGGCCCTGCTCTTGCAGGAGCAGCTTGCCGGTCTATGATCCTCGCCCCACCGCGCGGAACGACCGGACCCGCGTCATCGAGCCCGAGTCCGATGACGCTGCTCGGTCGCGGTCGGCCTTTTTTCTCAGAGTCAGACATGCCAGCTTCAACCCCGTTTCCTGCCCGTCCCGCCGCCATCAAGGTGTTGCTCGTCGCCAATCGCGGCGAAATTTCCATCCGCGTCATGCGTGCGGCGGCCGAACTGGGCATTCGAACGGTAGCCATCTATTCGCAGGAGGACCGGTTCTCCCTGCATCGCACCAAGGCGGACCAGAGTTACCTGGTTGGCGCGGGCAAGAGCCCGGTCGAGGCCTATCTCGACATCGCCGACATCATCCGCATCGCGAAGGCCGCGCATGTCGATGCGATTCATCCAGGCTATGGCTTCCTGTCCGAGAATCCCGAATTCGCCGAAGCCTGTGCGGCGGCAGGAATCATCTTCGTTGGGCCGACGCCGCAGATCATGCGGCGCCTCGGCAACAAGGTCATGGCGCGCAATCTCGCCGTGTCGGCGGGGGTGCCGGTGATGCCGGCGACGCCGCCATTGCCGCGCGACGACGCGGAGATCGCCAGACTGGCGCGCGAAGTCGGCTTTCCCGTGATGCTGAAGGCGAGCTGGGGCGGCGGCGGTCGCGGCATGCGCATCGTCGAACAGGAAAGCGATCTCAAGGAGATGGTCGCGACCGCCCGGCGCGAAGCGAAGGCAGCGTTCGGTAACGACGAGGTGTATCTGGAGAAGCTGGTGCGGCGCGCACGGCACGTCGAAGTGCAGTTGCTCGGCGATTCGCACGGCAATCTCGTGCACCTGTTCGAGCGCGACTGCACTGTGCAGCGTCGCAACCAGAAGGTGATCGAACGCGCGCCGGCCACGTTCTTTACCGATGAGCAGCGTCAATCGCTGTGCGAGGAAGCACTGAAGATCGGCAGGGCGGTGCGCTACCTGAACGCCGGTACCGTCGAGTTCCTGCAGGACGCCGACACCGGCAAGTTCTATTTCATCGAGGTCAATCCGCGTGTGCAGGTGGAGCACACGGTCACCGAAGCCGTGACGGGCATCGACATCGTCCGTGCGCAGATCCGCCTCGCTGAAGGCGCCGCCATCGGCAGCCCGGAAAGCGGCGTTCCGGCGCAGCAGGACATCCGGCTGAACGGCTTCGCCATGCAGTGCCGCGTGACGACGGAAGATCCGGAGAACAACTTCACGCCGGATTACGGCCGCATCACCGCGTATCGCAGTCCCGCCGGTTTCGGCATTCGCCTCGATGCAGGCACCGCCTATGCCGGCGCGATCATCACGCGTTCCTACGATTCGCTGCTCGTCAAAGTGACAGCCTGGTCGCCGACGCCGCAGGAAACGATTGCACGCATGCATCGTGCGTTGTGGGAGTTCCGTGTGCGCGGTGTCGTGACCAATCTGCGCTTCCTCGATCAGCTTGTCCTGCATCCGCAGTTTGCATCGGCGGAGTACACGACCAAGTTCATCGATCAGACGCCCGAACTGTTCCGTTCTCCCCGCAAGCGCGACCGCGCGACGCGCCTGCTGAATTTCATCGGCGATGTCGTGGTGAATGGCAACCCGGAAGTGAAGGGACGCGTCCGTCCGGCGCGATTGGCGGTTCCGAAGGTGCCGCAGATGGACCTGCCTGCGCCGGTCGCCGGCACGAAACAGCGGCTGGATGCACTGGGTCCGGAGAAATTCGCCGCCTGGATGCTGGAACAGAAGTCCGTGCTGCTGACGGACACGACCATGCGCGATGCGCATCAGTCGCTGCTGGCAACCCGCTTTCGCACCCGCGATCTCGTGGCCATCGCGCCGCACTACGCGAGCCTGCTGCCGGATCTGTTCTCGGTGGAATGCTGGGGCGGCGCGACCTTCGATGTCTCGATGCGCTTTCTCAACGAATGCCCGTGGGAGAGGCTGCAGGAACTGCGCGAAGCCATGCCGAACCTGCTGCTGCAGATGCTGCTGCGCTCGGCCAACGCGGTCGGCTACACGAACTACCCCGACAACGTCGTGCAGTACTTTGTGAAGCAGGCGGCGACATCGGGGATCGATCTGTTCCGTGTCTTCGACTCGTTGAACTGGGTGCCGAACATGCGCGTGGCAATGGACGCGGTGCGCGATGCCGGCAAGCTGTGCGAAGCCGCGATCTGCTACACCGGCAATCTGTCCGATCCGAAGCAGACCAAGTACGACCTCAAGTACTACCTCGGACTCGCCCGTGAACTGAAGGCGGCGGGCGCACACATTCTCGGCATCAAGGACATGGCCGGCCTGTGTCAGCCGCGTGCGACGTACACGCTGGTCAAGGCGCTCAAGGAGGAAATCGGCCTGCCAGTCCATTTCCATACGCACGACACGAGCGGCATTGCGGCGGCCAGCGTGCTCGCTGCCATCGACGCAGGTGCAGATGCCGTCGACGGTGCAATGGATTCCATGAGCGGCCTGACGTCGCAGCCCAATCTCGGCTCCATCGCCGAAGCATTGCGGCATGGTCCGCGCGACAGCGGCATCGATCCCGATCACCTGCGCATCATTTCTTCGTATTGGGAACAGGTGCGGCGCTGCTATTCCGCCTTCGAAAGCGATCTGCGATCCGGTGCCTCCGAGGTCTACGTTCACGGCATGCCCGGCGGGCAGTTCACGAATCTGCGTGAGCAGGCGCGCTCGCTGGGAATCGACGAGGTGCGCTGGCCGGAGGTTGCGCGTGCCTACGCGAAGGTCAATGACATGTTCGGCGACATCGTCAAGGTGACACCCACTTCGAAGGTCGTCGGCGACATGGCGCTGATGATGGTGACGAGCGGCCTCACGGCCGAGCAGGTGCTCGATCCGCAGACGGACATTGCCTTTCCGGAATCGGTCGTGTCGCTGTTCCGTGGCGACCTTGGCCAGCCCTATGGCGGCTTTCCGCCGTCGCTGCAGAGGAAGGTGCTGCAGGGAACGCAGCCGTTGACGGCCCGGCCCGGTGAAGTGTTGCCGCCTACTGATCTCGCGAAGGTGCGTGCCGAAGCGACGGCAAAGACCTGGCGCGAGATCACCGACGAAGAGTTCGCCTCGTACCTCATGTACCCGAAAGTCTTCCTTGACTACATGCAGGCGCGCCTCGACTACGGCCGTGTCAGTGTCGTGCCGACGCCGCTGTTTTTCTACGGCATGGAACCGGGCGATGAGGTCACGGTCGATATCGAACGCGGCAAGAGCCTCATCGTGCGCTTCGTCGCTGCGAGCGAAAGTCATGAAGATGGCACACGCACCGTGTTCTTCGAGCTCAACGGCCAGCCGCGTTCCGTCAAGGTGAAGGACCGCAGCAAGGTCGCGCTCAAGCCGCCACGCCGCAAGGCCGACCTCGCGAATGCAAGCCATGTGGCTGCGCCGATGCCGGGCACGGTCGCAACCGTCGCCGTCGCACAAGGCACCCGCGTCGCGCGCGGCGATGTGCTGCTGACGATCGAGGCCATGAAAATGGAAACGTCGGTGCGCGCCGATCGCGACGCCACGATCGCCGAGATCGTCACGCGGCCGGGCGAAGCGATCGATGCGAAGGATCTGCTGATCGTGCTGGCGTGAGTGAAGAGAAATCGCCGCAAAAAACCGCATAAAAGAAGAAGGGATCAGGAAATTCATTTTCTTTTTGCGGTCTTTCGCGGCCATTCTCCTCTTCATCTTCCGGGTGCGCTCCCCGGAGTTACTGCGATGCCTGTCCCCGGAACCCCTTGCCCACGACATAGATCTCGCGCTCGCGCGAGATCTATGT
>CAZIKZ010000149.1:0-10622 GCA_964539845.1 uncultured Hyphomicrobiales bacterium | reverse complement strand
TTTTTCGGATCATTGGCGCCGACTTCCACGAAAAACCCGCGCGGGCTGTCGTGGAAGAATTCACGCACCAGCGGGGCTTCGAACTCTGGTTTGAACACGGCGGGCACAGTGCGATCCATTCCGGCGGGGTCAGTTGTTGGCCGTTGAGCGCGAGCGCTTGACGATATCGGTGGTCGAATGGCCCGGCAGCAGGCCGACCAGCACCACTTCACCGCCATAAGCCTCCACGATGTCATGCCCGACCACCTGCTCACGGGTGTAGTCGGCACCCTTGATCAGCACGCTCGGCCGCACGCGTTCGATCAAATTGCGCGGAGTGTCTTCCTCAAATACGACAACGAGATCCACCGCTTCGAGCGCAGCGAGGACCTCAGCCCGCGCCTGCACCTTTTGTACCGGGCGTTCGGGTCCCTTCAGCCGCGACACCGACGCGTCGCTGTTCAAGCCCAGCACAAGGCGGTCGCAGGCAGCACGCGCCTGCGCCATCAGCTTCACGTGGCCGGGATGCAGAATATCGAAACAGCCATTGGTGAAACCAATGCGCAGGCCCTGCTTGCGCCAGACATCGAGCCGCGCCTCAAGCTCCTGCCAATCGAACAGAATCTTGTCTTCGGCCGCGAGTGTCGCTGAGGGGAGAATGCGATGGCGCAATTCGCCGATCGATACCGTCGCTGTACCCCGTTTGCCGACGACCACCGCGGCCGCTGCGTTCGCAGCGCGCATCGCGGACTCGTAGTCTGCCTTCAGGCCGAGCATGGCAGCGACGACTGCGACCACCGTATCGCCCGCGCCGGAAACGTCGCTGATCTTCACGGCGTAGGCCGGAACATGGACGGGCGCGCCGCCGCGCGTCACCAGCGTCATGCCCTCGTCGCTCCGCGTCACCAGCACCGCCTCGCAACCCAGCGCATCGCGCAATTCGCCGGCCGCGGCTGCGACCGCGGCATCGCCTCTGGTTTCGTGTCGCACCGCTTCCGACAATTCCTTGCGGTTCGGCGTCACCATCGTGGCGCCACGATAGACGCTGTAATCGGTGCCTTTCGGATCGACGATCACCGGCTTGCCGGCTGCGTTGGCGGCTTCGATCAGCCGCCGGATTAATCCTTGAGTCAGCACACCCTTGGCGTAATCCGACAGCACAACGGCATCGGCTTTCGCCAATGCTGACAATGCCGCATCGAGCAACGCCTTTTCGGTTCTGGCATCAGCCGGCCGCGCCTCTTCCCAGTCGGCGCGCAACATATGCGTTGCATAATGTTCCGAAACGAACCGCACCTTGCGCGTGGTCGGGCGCGAACCGTCAACGATCAGCGATGCGGTAATACAGGGCTCGGCTGCAAGCGCGGCTTTCAACGTGCGACCGGCATCGTCCTCTCCGACCAGGCCGACAAACACGCAATGCGCGCCGAGACTGGCGATATTGCGCGCGACGTTACCCGCGCCACCAATCACCATTTCGCTGCGTTTGACCGCAATCACGGGTGCGGGAGCTTCCGGCGAGATGCGGGAGACCTCGCCATAAACGAAGTCGTCCAGCATCAGGTCGCCGACGCACAGCACCGTGACGCCGGATAGTCGCGACAGACTCTGGTCGAAATCGAACATCAGCGATACCGGTCTTCGCGATCGAGGTACTGGGTGACGTAGCGGCCGACCGCATCTTCGAGCGGTGTGAAGCCGGCATTATAGCCGGCCGCGCGCAGTCGCCCGACCTCACTCTGCGTGAAATATTGATACTGCCCGCGGATAGATTCGGGCATGTCGATATATTCGATTTTTGGGGCGCGTTTCAGGCTCGCGAACATCGCCTCGATCATTTCGCGAAAGCTGCGCGCCTCTCCGGTGCCGACATTGAACAGGCCGGATGTGCGCGGGCTCTCCAGCAACCAGCGCACCACCGCGACCACATCATCGACATAGATGAAATCGCGCCGCTGGTCGCCATCGGCGATGCCGGTCTTGTGCGACTTGAACAGCTTGACCGTTTGGCCGGCTTTGGCCTCATCGAAGATGCGCGCCAGCACACTCGCCATCTTGCCCTTGTGATACTCGTTCGCGCCGAACACGTTGAAGAATTTCAGGCCCGCCCATTGCGGCGGAAGCTTTTCGCCCCGCAGCTTGCGCGCGATCAGCGCCTGATCGAACAGGTGCTTGCTCCAGCCATAGAGATTCATCGGCCTGAGCGACTGCAAATGCGCGGGCGAAGCGTCGTCGGAGAAGCCGTACTCACCATTGCCATAAGTCGCAGCGGACGAAGCGTAGATGAATGGCGTTTGGGTTTGCGTACACCAGTCGAGCAGCGACAGCGACAGACGGAAGTTGGACTGCATGACGAGATCGCCGTCGGACGCTGTCGTGTCGGAGATGGCGCCCATGTGAATGACGGCATCGAGTTTGCGTCCCTCAAGCCAGGCACTCAAATCCTGCGGCTGCACGAAATCGGCGATCTGGCGCTTGGCGAGGTTACGCCAGCGGCCATCCGTGCCCAGCGTGTCGTTGACGACGACGTCTGTCCGGCCCGCCTCGTTGAGGCTCGCGACGATATTCGATCCGATAAAACCGGCCCCGCCGGTCACCAAAAGCATCGCTGACGCGCTCCGCCGTCCCGGCCCCAACGCGATCCTTTGCCCGACAAGGCGGGGGCGTGCAACTTGGGTTAAGGAATTCGGTGAATCGCGCCGGATTCGACAAAAGTGCGCGTTCCGCGATACTTGCGGACCGCGTCCATGATTAAGAATGAACCTCAATTCACTTCAACGAAATGAGTTCAAATTCACACCATATGACAGAGTTTGACCCGGCCGACCGGGACAATAACCCTGTTCTTATCGTGCCTTACATGTGGATCGGCGACTTCGTGCGGGTCCATTCGGTGGTCCGTCTTCTGAAGATCCGCTGGCCGAACCGGCCGATCGATCTAGTGACCAGTTCGCTGTGCGCTCCGATTCTCGATTTCCTGCCGGGCGTGAGAAAAGGAATCGTCGTCGATCTTCCGCGCCGGCAATTGCCGTTCTCGCAATATTCCGCGCTCGGGAAGCGGCTCTCGCAGGAGCAATACGGCACCGCGCTGATCATGCCGCGGACCTGGAAATCGGCGCTGGCGCCATTCCTCGCAAAGATCCCGCAACGAACCGGATTTGCAGGAGAATTTCGGTTCGGGCTGATCAATGACATGCGCTTCGGCGAGCGCAAACTGGAGCGCATGATCGATTGCTTCGTCGCGCTCGCCTTGCCGAATGGCGCAGTCCCGCCGGAGACGTCGCCCCTGCCCCGCATCGAGGTGCCGCGCGACGAGATCAAAGGCTGGTTATCCCGCAATGGCTTGCGCCAGTCCGGCCGGCCGGTCGTGGCGCTCGCGCCGGGCGCGGTCGGCGCGGGAAAGGCTTGGCCGCCCCAGAATTACGCCGAACTCGCCAAACAACTCGCAGAACAGGGCGCCGATGTCTGGGTGCTCGGTGGTCCGGCAGAGAAGGAAATCGCCCGGAGGATCGTCCAGACCGGCGGCGCAAGTGTCTGCGATCTCACGGGAAATGACCTGCGCAACGCCATCGTGGCGCTGGCGGCGGCCGATCTCGCGGTCACCAACGATTCTGGTCTGATGCATATTTCCGCGGCGATCGGGACGCCGACCGTCGCGATATTCGGCCCCACGTCTGCGCGATTGTGGGCCCCGCTCAACCCGTTGTCGGCGATCCTCGAGCCCCCTGGGACCTACGCGAACATCAAGGACCGCGGCACCAGCGGCGTGCCGGTGAACCAAGTCCTGGACGCGGTCCGTGCCAACTTGCCTCACCCGATTGCGACCGCTAACACCGGTTCATGATCGTAGAAGCCCGGTTCCTCGCACAACGAGCATACCGCGACGATGATGCCCGGCGCACGGAGCGCCGTTCCTCGGGGGCCGACAATCGATGACACGAAAATCGGCCGCGTTCCTCGACCGCGACGGCGTCATCAACCGCGACGACGGCTATATCGGCACGGTCGAGCGCTTTCATTTCATCGAGGGTGCGGCGGACGCCGTGCGGCGGCTGAACGAGGCCGGCTATCACGTCTTCATCATCTCGAATCAGTCCGGCGTCGCGCGCGGCAAGTTCACCGAGGACGACGTCGTGCGCCTGCATGACTGGATGCGCGGCGAGCTCGCAAAGGGCGGCGCCCGGATCGACGACATCCGCTTCTGTCCGTTTCACCCCGACGCGCCGCTCTCCGCCTACCGGCTCGATTCAGACTGGCGCAAACCGAAGCCCGGGATGCTGCTCGACCTGATGGACACATGGCCGGTGGAAAAATCCGGCAGCTTCCTGATCGGCGACAAGGATACCGATCTGCGCGCAGCCGATGCGGTCGGCATTACCGGACATCTGTTCAGCGGCGGCAATCTCGCGGACTTCGTGGATCGGACGCTGGCGAAAACCCGCCGTTCGTTATAGCCGGAAACCGTATCCGCGATCCCGAAGGAGCATCCACCTTGCGCATTCTTATCATGGGATCCGGCGGGGTCGGTGGTGTGTTCGGCGCACGGCTCGCCAAGGGCGGCGCCGATGTGACCTTCGTCGCGCGCGGCGCGCATCTGGAAGCGATGCGCAAGAACGGGCTGCGCATCGAGGGCGGCAACAATCCGATCACGCTGCCGACGGTGAATGCCACCGACGATCCTTCCGCGGTCGGCCGCGTCGACATGATCCTGTTCGCGGTGAAGCTGTGGGACACGGAGAGCGCCGCGCGGTCCTTGCTGCCCGCCATCGGACCGGACACCGGGCTGATCTCGTTCCAGAACGGCGTGCAGAAAGACGACATGCTGCGGCCGATTGTCGGCGACGGCGCGCTCGTCGGCGGCACGAGCTATGTGTCAGCGGCGATCACCGCACCTGGCGTGATTACGCAAACAGGCGCGATCGAGAAACTGACGTTCGGCGAATTCGACGGCGCGCGCTCCAAACGCATCGAAAGCCTCCACCGCGCATGTCTCGCCGGCGGCATCGACGCGGCGATCCATGACAATATCAACCTCGAGATCTGGCAGAAATTCGTGTTCCTGGTCGCGATGTCAGGTGCGACGACAGCGATGCGCTCGCCGATAGGTCCGATCCGCGAGAATCCCTCAACGCGGGAGTTTCTCATTGGATTGATGCGGGAGGTAATGGCCGTCGGACAGGCGCGTGGCGTGAAACTCACGCAAGACTTCATCGCGCAGCGCATGGGCCTGATCGACGAGGTCGCACCCGCAACGATCTCTTCGATGTATCACGACCTGCAGAGCGGCAAGCCTCTGGAACTGCCTTGGCTCAGCGGCGGTGTGGTCGATCTCGGTGCCGAGGTGAATGTGCCGACGCCGCTCAATCGCGCGGCGCGTGACGTGCTGATCCTGCATGCGCAAGGACGGATGGAGTAACCGTCATTCCGGGGCGTCGCGCAGCGACGAACCCGGAATCCAGTTGCGCAAACAAAACCTCTGGGTCCACTTTCGCGGGGACGAACGGTAGATTGATGCTGTGTCGCGGGATTCCGGGTTCACGCGCTTATGGCGCGTGCTCCGGAATGACAGCGCCTACCCCTCAGCCTTGCGCCAGCCGCCCGGCGCGTAAGCTTTGCGGACCACTTCGACATACGGCGACGGGCTGACGACCGCCCGCATCTGCGTCTGCATATGCCGCTCGACGGTCGGCTTGCGTGAGCCGCCATTCGCCTCACCCCACAGATACATCACTTCCGTGCCGGGCTCTGCGTATTCCTCGTCCATCACCGCAAGCGTAAGCATCTTGCCTTCGTTCGACGAGTAACCGATCCAGGTCGAGATGCCGACGGTCTTGCCGTCCACCATCACGCGGTCGAACGGATGCATGCAATAGACCGCCGACGGCCAGTCCATGAACTTCGCACGGTTGTGCTTCTGGAACTGCGTGCCGAGTACGCGCGTGACATCCTCGTTCTCGAGCGCGAGCGTGACCTTCTTGCGGTGTGGCCCCTTCGCCTTCTTCTCCAGCGCCTCGCGGCCGATGAAGTCGTGATCGAACTTCATGAAGCCGCCATAGGCCATGTCCCAGGGCGTGAAGTAATAGTCTTCGATGTTGTTTGAATCGAAGCTGCCGCCGATCGTGGCGCCGGCTTCATAGCCGTTGGCCGGCAACCATTGGCGATAGGCCTTCGTTCCCTCGCCCGTATAGATCGCAGGCAGGGGCGATGGAATCCAGCCCGACTCCAGCGCATTCGACGAATAGGCGCGACCGCCCACCAGCCGCATCCCGAACTCGTCGCCGGCCTTGATCAGTGCCTGGCGAACATCCTCGCCTTCTTCCCACGGGCCGAACAATTCCCAGCCGGGCTGTCCGGCCATGCCGTGGCGCAGCGCACCGACTTGCTTTCCGCCGATCGTCAGCGTGGTCATGTTGAAGAATTTCAGTTCGTCCGGCTTCTTCCCGATCGCCTTCTCGATCACCTTCATGGCGTTCGGACCCTGGATCTGGAAGCGATAGGACTTTCGCTTGCCGTCGCTGCGCAAAGCAGAACGCTGGTCGAGTTCGACCTTCACGTCGTATTTGCCGGTCGCTGCGTGGAACATCACCCAGTTCAGCGCGGGTGCGCGGCCGACCAGGTTGAACTTGTTCGGAGCGAGATAGAACAGGATGACGTCACCAATCACATAACCATCAGGTGTGACCGGCACGAATTGCTTCGCCTTGTTCGGCTCGAAGCCCTTGTAGCTGTTCATCGACAGATACGACAGAAGCTTCAGCGCATCCGGTCCTTCGACCGCGAGATCCGCCATGTGATAGGATTGATTGAACAGGACGCAGGTGTTTTGCCAAGCCTGCTGCTCGTCGCGCCAGTTCGTGTATTCGGCCGGAACGCCAGGATAAACGTTTGGCCCGGTCTGCTGATTGCGCAGCAGTTCGACGGGATTCTTCACGCTTTGCAGCACGTCTTCCAGATTTTTTGCAGCCATCGTTTCAACCTCCCCACAGCGGCGCGCAGCGCCACCTGTCTCCCGGACGCAGCGTCACGTGCTGCTTTTCAGATATCCGGGATTTCAATGGTCCAAGTCGAAAACGAATGCAACTTTGGGCTGAGGCCCACTCGCGGTGTCATGCCAGCGGTGGTGAGCCGCTGGCGTGGGATGCGCGCGTGGGCGCAAATGTCTCGCACGTGATTTTGTGACGAAGTCCGTTTACGCCGCGAGCGGCGGCGCCGTTACGGCATCGGCTTCCGTGCAGAAGAACACCATCGTCTCGAACACGTAGCCGCAGTCGCGGCAATTCCAGAGATGGCACACCTGCCGTTCATTCACCGGCTCGGACCAGGCCGGCCGTTTCAACTCGGTACCGCATTGTGCGCAAGGCAACGCACCGAACGTGGAAAGCTGCTTGGAAAGCTGCATAGATGCGCTTGCCGTCATGGCATCCTCCTCGCGTTATTTTTGTTGTGATCAATTTCACTGCTAGCCGCGACCGTTGTCAATTTTGTGTCTGCGTTATGAGTCATTACGACTTCACGCAATCGTGGTTTGCGCAACGCAACACAGATAGCGGGCATTTCCCTCAAATTTAGCGGCGATCTGCGCGAACGCGCGATGTCGCTGCGCTAACGCGGTTCGTCTTGCGGCGGCAATGTCTTGCGGCCGAGCACGCGCTCATAAACCGCTGCGTATTTCTCTGCTTCCGCCTCGACACTGAAATGCGACGCAACATATTCGCGCGCGCGCTGCCCCATCGCTGCGGTGCGTTCGGGATCGCTCATCAGCGTCTCGAGCGCAATGGCAAGCGCATCGGCATCGCCTGCAGGAACCAGCAGCGCGAGCTGGCCGCCGGTCACCACCGCTTCCGCCGCACCTGCGCGTGCAGCCACAAGTGCATTGCCGGACGCCATCGCCTCAAGCAACGTCAGCCCGAAGCCTTCGTTGCGAGAGGTGAACGCGTAAATTAGAATGCGCCGATACCAGAGCGGCACCTCATCAATCGGCCGCTGGCCGAGAAAGCGCACACGATCGGCGATGCCAGCGTCCGCGACGCGCGCTTTCAGAGCGGCTTCAAACCCGGCGTCATCGACCGCACCAACCACCACCGCGCTGAAATCCGGATAACGCGGAAGAACGCGCGACACCGCTTCGATGAAAACATCCGTACCCTTCTGATGCCGGACGCGGCCGAAACAGCCGATGGCATATTTGCCGGGCAGACCGCTGATCTGGAATTCGGCGTCGCGGCTCTTGGGCGGATGATAGCGCACGGTGTCGACACCGTGCAGGATCACATCCGCCGGCACCTTCAGATAGGAGGCCGCCGGATCGCTTGCGGCAACCACCGCATCCATCCGCGCGATCAGCCATCGCGTGATCCAGGTGTGGTGACGCTGGGCGGCGGAGGTGAACATCAGCTTGAGCGGCCAGCCGAGCCATTTGAGCAGGAGCCCGGCCATCATCTCGTTGTTGCGGCGCGCGTGCCACACGATCCTGCGCCGCCCCTTGAACGGCAGCGCGAGGACCTCGGAGAACCGCATCGTCTCAATGCCGTCCGGCGCATCCGGTCCGAACCAGCGCGCCTTCGAGAGCCGCGCGATCCGCGGCGCGATCATGCGATTGGTCGCGGTAACACCGGTGTAGTTCCAGTGCAGGTTCGGAATGATGACGTCGAGATCGGTCAAGGTCGACCCTGTGGGGCGGTTAGGTTTCCGCCCTCTTATTACTCATTTTTCATGGCCGTCGCCTATGGTGTTGCAAATCTTTTGCGGAGACCTCCGTCCATGACCGTCCTCGTCACCGGCGGCGCCGGATATATCGGCAGCCACATGGTTTACGAATTGCTCGATGCCGGCGAGGACGTGGTCGTGCTCGACAACCTCACGACGGGCTTCCGCTGGGCTGTTCCGGAGCGCGTGTCATTTTATGAGGGCGATACCGGGGACGAGGCGCTGGCCTGCTCCATCATCGCGCGGCACGGCGTGGATGCCATCATCCACTTCGCAGCGTCGATCGTGGTGCCGGATTCGGTCGCCGACCCGCTGGCCTATTACCGCAACAACACCGCCAATTCCCGCACCCTGATCGAGGGCGCGGTCAAGAGCGGGGTGAAGTATTTCATTTTCTCCTCGACCGCGGCCGTCTATGGCAATCCGCAATCGGTGCCGGTGTCGGAGGACGCGGCTCCCGATCCGATGTCGCCCTATGGTTCGTCCAAGCTGATGACCGAAATCATCCTGCGCGATACCGGCTTCGCGTATCCGCTGAAATACGCGGTCCTGCGCTACTTCAACGTCGCGGGCGCCGACCCGCAGATGCGCACCGGGCAATCGACGCCCGCGGCGACGCATCTGATCAAGGTCGCGGTACAGACCGCGCTCGGCATGCGCAAGAAAATGGATGTGTTCGGGACCGATTATCCGACACCGGACGGCACCTGCGTGCGCGACTATATTCATGTCAGCGACCTCGTCCGCGCGCATTCCGACGCACTGCGCTATTTGCGGGCCGGCGGCGACAGCGCGACCTTCAATTGCGGCTATGGACGCGGCTTTTCGGTGCTCGACGTGATCGAGACGGTAAAATGCGTCTCGGGCGTGGATTTCCGGGTGGAATTGTCCGAGCGCAGGCCCGGCGACCCCGCGCAGATTGTGGCGGCCTCCGACCGCGCACGAGACATTCTACACTGGGCGCCCCGCTACGACGATCTGCCGACCATCGTCGGCAATGCGCTGGAATGGGAACAACGGCTGCGAGCGCGCAATACGTAGGCCGGGCGGGCTTTCCCCAATAGGCTTGAAATCTGCGCCCCGAGCGGGCAGGTAGCCCGCGGGCCGGACGCCACGTCCGGCCGCCGTACCCCCGTGGATTTCAATGGCGCCCAACATCCTGGCCGACACCGAAAGCTCGACCAAGCTGATCCGACGCCTGATTGCCGAATACGGCGTCAAGCACTGGAAATCCTACGCCGTCGCCTTCGTGCTGATGGCGATTTCGGCGAGCGGAACCGCGCTGATCGCCTATCTGATGGGCACCATCGTCAACAAGGCCTATGTCGACCGCAGCTTCACCGCCATCGTGGTGATTGGCCTCATTACCATCGTGATCTTCTGCACGCGCGGGGCGGCCACCTATTTCCAGGCTGTGATCCTGTCGCGGATCGGAAACTCGATCATCGCCGAAAACCAGCGCAAGCTGTTCGACCGGCTGATGGGCCAGGGTCTCGGCTTCTTCTCGCAACGTCATTCGTCAGAATTTCTGCACCGTCTCGCGACCGCGTCAAATTCCGCGACGCAGGTCCTCAACCTCCTGATTACCTCGGTCGGCCGCGATCTCCTGTCGCTGATCGGCCTCATCACCGTCATGGTCATCCAGGACCCGGTGATGTCGTTGTCCGCCTTCATCATCGCGCCGCCGGCTATCTGGATCATCCGCAAGCTGGTTCGCCGCGTGCGCCACGTCGCCAAGGCACAATTCACCGGCGGCACCCGGCTCTTTGAAACCCTGCATGAGACGATCACCGGCATCCGGATCGTAAAGGCCTTCACGCTCGAAGACCGCATGCGCACGCGCTATTACGACAACGTCGCGGCGGTGGAGCGCGAAGCCAACACGATGGCGCGGGTTTCCAACCGATCGAGCCCGCTGATGGAAGCGCTGGCCGGCG
>CAZIKZ010000148.1:0-10639 GCA_964539845.1 uncultured Hyphomicrobiales bacterium | reverse complement strand
CGAGATGATACGGGAAACACACCGCCTGTAACCTCGTCTGCGCGTCGGGGCCCCGCACCAGGGGCTCCGACGTGGATGCCTGACCGTGAGACGCCGTGCTCCGGCAGAATCGATCCCAGGAGGGAACTTCCCGAAGGGGCGGCATTTCTGCCGAAGCCGTATGTCCAGACCAGGTTGCACGTTGCAGCAGTACGGGTAACGGGGCTGATAGGCGCGTCGATAACGTTCAGTTGTATGAACAATGGCCTATTTCGAAATGATCACCCGGCTGGTGCCTGCCCTGGACAACACATTGGCTGTCACATCCTGGGCATAGCGATGGAGCCTGATGTCGACGTATGAGTCGCCAAGCGCAAGGTTGTGAAACACAACCTCATCCAGAAAATCAGGAAGTACAGGATTGCGGAAGTGGATCTCGTTCTCCTGCTGCTTCAGCTCAAGGCCCACCGTGGCCCCGAGTAGTCCAAAAAGCGCACTTGCAGCCCATGCCTGTGGTGAGCAGGCTACAGGGTATGGCGTCGGTGCGCGATGCGGTTTCCGGTTGAAGCCGCAAAACAGCTCGGGCAGGCGCAAAATATCTTGATGCATCGTCGCATCGTACACCGCCTCCAGCACGCGGCAGGCCTCCTCTTTCAACCCGTATCTCGCAAAGCCCATCCCGATCAGCGCGTTGTCGTGCGGCCACACTGATCCGTTGTGGTAGGACATCGGATTGAATCTCGGTTGGTCGGCTGCCAGCGTCCGGATGCCCCATCCGCTGAATGCATCGGGTTTCAATAGCCGGGCTGCAACTTTGGCGGCGCGTTCGGGGGCTGCGATGCCGGAGAACAATGCGTGACCGGCGTTTGACGAAACGACTCGGCAGGGCTGCTTGCGGCCATCAAGCGCCAATGCGTAAGTGTCGAGGTCCTCGCACCAAAATGCGGCTTCGAACGTCTGACGAAGGTCTTCAGCTTCCATCGACAGCCGTTTTTCCACATCGGACTGTCCAAGCCTCTGGGCCATCATTGCTGCGTTCAGTTTGGCCGCAAACACGTATCCCTGCACTTCGCATAACGCGATGGGCCCCGACGGATCTGTCCCATCTGCATGAAAGATGGCGTCGTGCGAATCCTTCCAGCCTTGGTTGATCAGTCCTTGGTCATCGGCGCGGGCATACTCGACGAAGCCATCGCCGTCGCAATCTCCGAAGCGGTCGACCCAATCAAGAGCTGCGACGATATTGGGCCAAAGCTCCCGAATGGTGGCGAGATCGCCGGTGCGCTCGAGATACATTCCGGCCAGCATGACAAAGAGGGGCGTGGCATCGACCGTGCCGTAATAGAACGCGAAAGGCACTTCGCCGAGCCGCGCCATCTCGCCATGACGCATCTCATGAAGGATCTTGCCCGGCTGAGCGTCGGCCTTTGCATCGATGGCCCGCGCTTGTGTAGCGGCGAGGGTGCGAAGAACGCCACGCGCGATCAACGGATCTATCCACATCATCATCATCGCGGTGATGATGCCGTCGCGGCCGAAGATCGTATTGAACCAGGGTATTCCCGCATAGGGATACGCACCCAGCTCGGTCGAGGTGACGAGCGTGTATATGTCGGAGGTTGCGCGACAGATGGCTTCGTCGAAGGACTTGTTTGAGGTCTTTATGGTCGCAATGCCAGACGTGGCCGCGCGGCGCGCCCGTCGTGTGTTGCGATACGCCTTAAAGAAACCGATTGGCGCAACAGACTTTGCCGACTCGTCAACGCAGGCTGTTGTGACAAAAAGAGAAGAGTTCTCACCGGGGTTTATATCGAGTTGAAAGGTTGCGCGATTGGTATCCAGGACGACGGGCGTCGGCGCGAAAAGAAGCGTTGTGCGTCGCCTGACCTCATCGAGACCGGTGTATCGGAATTCCGTGCTGTCAGCGGTCAGAATCCGACCTTCAGTAACGCCGCGACGTTCCCTGCGCGTGCCACGCACTTCGAACATGTCATAAAAATCAGCGTCGAACAAAAAGTCGAAGCGAAGGCGTACAGGTTTCGACCAATAGCTTCGGACACTGAGACGCTCGTAACAAATGGCGTCCCAAAGAAACTTGGTTCGATGCAGGAAAACCGTATCCTTGCGAAGCCTGACGCCATCGAGAGAAAGGTCGGGATTTGTGAGTTCGACCGATAGCGCCGTCTTGTCCTCGTGCGCGGCCCCTCCGAGCAGCAGAGGGCGCTTTCCCTCGATGCGAAGTTCGTACCGCGAGAGGAAGCGCATATCCCGAAAATAGAGGCCCTCTGCGGTCCCGCCGGATCTCCCGATATCGCCGTGGCTATCCAGGACCGCGAAAGCGTCACCGTGCTTCAACGTTTGGAGGACGCTGTCTGTCAGAGAAGTCGTGGCGTCTATATCGTATTCGGACCAAAGGCCTTGTTGGGGAGACCGCGGCTTTCTGCTCGTTAATCGAGTAGTTTCCGACATCAACCCTCCGGGAATTAGATGGTCGTCAGTTTGGTGAGGTTCGTCCACTGCGGCTGCAGTGGTGGCGATGAAGCGACGGGCGCGTGCTGAGGAATGCCCGCAACCGTGCCGGTTCGCCCACCCTCGATAATCCGTTGAAACGCGGCGAGATAATGTTTGGCCATCCGCGATGATGTGAAACGATCTTCGAAACAGCGCCTGATGGTGCGTCGGTCGAGTCTTTGGACGTTTTTCACCGCCTCCACAGCCTGATCGATTGAATCGACAATCGCGCCGGTCCGGCCATGCTCGATGACCTCCGGCACAGAACCGTTGCGCCAGGCGATGACAGGCGTTCCAACCGCCATGGCCTCAATCATCACCAGGCCGAATGGTTCAGCCCAATCAATGGGGAATAAAAGCGCCATAGCCTCGCCGAGAAAGGTCTCTTTTTGCTGATCGTTGATTTCTCCGATGAATTCCACGCATGGATCGTTCAGAAGCGGCTTGATCTGCGATGAGAAGTAAGCTTCGTCGACCGCATCGACTTTTGCGGCGATCTTGAGCCGGACGCCACTTCGTTTGGCGATCTCTATCGCCCGGTCTGGCCGCTTCTCCGGCGATATCCTGCCCAGGAATGCCAGGTAACTGCCGGACTTCTCCTGAAGCTTATACAAATCCCGCGGCAGCCCGTGATGAATCGTGGAAGCCCAATTCACCGGCGGCATGGGCGTGCGTTGATTGTCGGAGATGGAGATTAACGGCATACCCGGAAATTCGCGATAGATCGGATGGAAGTCCGGAACATCGAGCCGCCCATGCAACGTCGTGACACACTTGTGAAAAAGGCGTCGAAACAGCGGGTATTGAAGTAAATCAGTATGGAAATGCAGGATATCGAATTCGGACTCACGGCTGAGAACCTCATTCAGCATCACCAGCGTTTCAGCCGTGTGGTCACGAACACCTGAAAGCCTCAGGGCATGGGCCGTGCCAGGCTGGAGTGTAGCGGTGGTCACGGAGTCGCCGCTTGCGAATAGATGTACGTCGTGTCCTTGATAGACGAGTTCCTCCGTAAGCCAGGAGACGACCCGCTCGGTACCGCCATAAAGCCTGGGCGGCACTGCCTCCGCCAATGGGGCAATCTGCGCGATACGCATTAGCGGTTCCTTGGGTGCACGGACCTGCGATAAGCCGCGGCCTATGAAGAAGGTTCATCGAATGAGTGTGCCGCGCCAATCAGAGCGCGATCTTATCGGATCGCAGCTTGGTCGCTTGATGAGTATGTAAGTGCATTTTCCAGTGTTGCAACACTGCTTTGCGGAACTCTGCGAACATTGCGGCATTTGCCCAACACGGAGGATTCGATGAAGATGCTCGCACTCATAATTGCTGTCAGTCTCTTTGCCGCGCCTGCGCTTGCTCAGGGCCTTGGCGAGAGGGCAGGAGCGAACGCATTGATTGGCAAAGCGCCCGCAACCTCCGACTTCGTAAAGATTGCAGCCATAAGTAACATGTTTGAGCTCGAATCGAGCAAGCTGGCCCAGCAGAAGGCCGATGAATCCAGCAAAAAGTTCGCGTTGCAGATGATCGCGGACCACACCGAAACATCGGAAGAGCTTAAGGCCCTCGCACCGGAGGCTGGGGTCGAGCTTCCCACCAAGATGGATGGTTCGCATCAAGCCAAGCTTGATAAGCTCAAGGGCCTTCAGGGTATGGACTTCGACAAGGAATACGACTCGATGCAGGTCAGCGTCCACGAGGACGCCGTGTCGCTCTTCCAGCGCTATGCCGACGGCGGCGATAATCCTGTGTTGAAGGAGTGGGCAGCCAAGACCCTGCCGCAGCTCAAACATCATCTCGATATGGCGAAGGCTCTACGCGACTAGGTAATCTCCTCGGCTAGGGACATGAGAAGGGGCCATCCACCGATGGATTGTCGCTTGTTCGTTGGTGAAGATGAGCACTTCATTAACCGCGAGGGTATCTCGGCGGAGAGCGATGAAGCCGCGCTCTTGTTGACACTCGCCTCGATAGTGTACCTCGACGCTCAGCGCATGAGCTTGTCCAGCGTAATCGGAAGATCGCGGATGCGCTTGCCGGTCGCGTGGTAGACGGCGTTCGCAACTGCGGCAGCGGCGCCGACGATTCCAATCTCGCCAACGCCCTTTATGCCGAGCGGGTTTATGATGTCGTCGGGCTCGTCGACGAAAATGACGTCAACCTCGTGCACGTCGGCATTCACCGGCACATGGTATTCGGCGATGTTGGCATTTGTGACGCGGCCGAACCTGTGGTCGATTACGGTTTCCTCGTGCAGCGCCATGCCGATGCCCCAGATCAGGCCGCCCATGACCTGGCTGCGGGCCGTCTTGGCATTCAGGATCCGGCCGGCCGCAACGGCGCCGACGATTCGTGTCACCCGGATCACACCGAGCTGTTCGTCGATTTTTACCTCGGCAAAGACCGCGGAATGCGCGTTGCGGGCGTGCTTGTCGTCTTTCGGGAATTCGTTGAGCTTTTCGCGTTCGATACGACTGACGCCGCTGCGTTGCATCACATCCGCTATCGAAACCGACTGCGCCGCGTCCCGGCAGCTGACGATCGCCCCGTCCTTGAGAATGAGGGCGTTTCTTTCGGCATCGGCAAGTGGCGAAGCGGGGAGGGTCTTTGCCAGACGAATCAATTCGCTGCGAATATCTGCGCCCGTCGTCTGAATGGCCGTGGACACCGAGGCGGCTGTCCAGGACCCACCCTCGACCTCCGACTGCGGCAGCGTTGAATCGCCGAGTTTGACGGTCACGTTCTCGATCGGAATGCCGAGCGTTTCCGCCGCGACCTGGGCCATGATCGTATAGGTGCCGGTTCCGATATCCGAAGTTGCGCAGGCGATCTCGGCGTGGCCGTTGGCGGTCAGCACGATACGCACGGCGCATGGCATCTGCAGGGCTTCCCAGACACCGGTGGCCATGCCCCAGCCGACAAGGTCATGGCCGTCGCGCATGGACCGCGGCTCTGGTTTGCGTTTGCTCCAGCCGAACGCCTCCGCACCGCTTCTGTAGCATGCTCGCAAATTCTTGCTGGTGTAAGGAGCGTCTTCGAGTTGATCGCGCTCAGAATAGTTACGCAGCCGCAGGTCCAGCGGGTCAATCTTGAGCGCGACCGCAAGTTCATCCATCGCGCATTCCAGTGCATACACGCCGGTCGCTGCACCGGGAGCGCGCATGTCGCCCGGCGTCGGCAGATCGACGCGGACGAGCTTGTGAGAGTGGTTGGTGTTCGCGCACTTGTAGAGCAGGTCGCCCCAGCCGATGTCGTTGCGGAGAAATTCCTCGTATTGCGAGGTCACGGCGATCGCATCATGCGTAAATGCCTCGAGAGTGCCGTCCGAAGCGGCGCCAAGCGAGATGCGCTCGATCGTCACGGGCCGGTAGCTGAGGCCATACATCTGCTGGCGCGTCAGCACGAGACGTACCGAGCGCTTCACCGCGCGCGCAGCCATTACAGCGAGGGTTACGTTGAATTGCGGTCGCAGACCGGATCCGAACGCGCCGCCGACGTACGGTGAAACGACGCGGACGTCCTCGGGCTTTATGGAAAAAACGCTGCACAGATAGCGCTGAACGTTCTGCACGCCCTGCGTCTTGTCGTAGACGGTGATTTTGCCGTCGGCGTGCCACTCCACCGTGGTGCCGAACAATTCCATCGGATTGTGGTGCTCGCTGGGGATGACATATTCGGCCGTGTGGCGGGTGTTGGCGCGCGCCATCGCGGCGGTGGCATCGCCCCGCGGTTTCACCGGACGTTCCACCTTGTAAGCGCTCTGCAAGGAGGCCTCGAGACTCGTATTGTGCGGCTCCTGCTCGTAGCTGACCTGCACCAGCGCTGCTGCAAAGGTGGCGGCATCCGAATCGCCCGCAATCACCATCGCAACAGGCTGGCCGCTAAACCGGATCGTCTCGTCATAGAGCGGACGATACGGCGATCCGCCCGGTGCCACGTCATCGCCATGGGCCTTGTCGGTATCGGCCATGGGTGGCCTGTTTTCGTGGGTGAGCACGGCAATCACGCCGTCGACCTTCAGCGCAGCGCTGGTGTCGATGCGCGTCACGCGCCCTTTGGCGATGGCGGCCCCGACAATGCTGGCAAAGACCAGATCGGGCGGATTGAATTCGGCGGCGTATTTCGCGGTGCCCGTGACCTTTGCCGGCCCGTCCACCCGGGGCGTCCCGGCGCCGATATATGTGTCCGGCTTTCCGCTGAGTGCTGTCGTCATGGCGCCATCCTTGCGGTGTGCGAGAGTTATGCGAGCGGTCGGCGTCTACCGGATCGCCTCGATCGATTGCGACTGTGGCGTTCCGTTCGAGGCTTGCGTCAATGTGCGGATAATGGCGCGGCGTGCGAGATCGATCTTGAAGCTGTTATGCGCGAAGCCTCTGGCGTCTCTCAGCAGAATGTCGGCGGCGCGCCCGAAGGCTTCCGGAACGGCCTTCTGTCCGCGCAATGCCGATTCAGCGGCCGCATCGCGCCATGGCTTGTGCGCTACTCCGCCGAGCGCGAGGCGCGCGTCCACGATAGTGCCGCCGTCAATGTCCATCGCCGCGGCGACCGACACCAGAGCGAATGCATAGGACAAACGATCGCGGATCTTGAGATAGCTGTAATGGGCGGGAAAGCCCTTCACCGGCAGTTCGACCGCGGTCACGATCTCCTGCGGACCCAGATTGGTGTCCTGTTGCGGCTGGTCTCCAGGCAGGCGGTGAAAGTCCGCAAACGGGATGCTCCGATGTCCATCGGGACCGGTCACATTCACGGTGGCGTCAAGCGCGGCCAGCGCGACGCACATGTCGGACGGATGGGTCGCAATGCAGGCGTCGCTGGTGCCGAGGATGGCGTGCCCGCGATTGATTCCGTCTCGTGCGGAACAACCGCTGCCCGGGCTGCGCTTGTTGCACGGTGTGACGACGTCGTAGAAATACGAACAGCGCGTCCGCTGGAGAAGATTTCCGCCAACCGATGCCATGTTGCGCAACTGCTGGGAAGCGCCTGCTAGGATGGCGCTTGCGAGCAGCGGATAGCGGCTCTCGATCAATGTGTGATAGGCGAGATCGCTGTTGGGGACGAGCGCGCCGATCCGTACGCCGCCGTCGGCGGTTGCCTCAACGGATTTCAGCGGCAGATGCGAGATGTCGATGAGCCGGGTCGGCCGTTCCACCTCGTACTTCATCAGGTCGATCAGGTTGGTGCCGCCCGCGATGAATTTGGCGTTCGAATCGGCGCCGATCATTGCGACCGCGTCTGCGATGCTGTCTGCACGCGCATATTCAAAATTGATCATGCCCTGCCTCCCATGACCGCCATGGCCCGCTGGATGGCAGCCACGATGTTAGGATAGGCCGCGCAACGGCAGATATTGCCGCTCATCAATTCGCGGATCTCGTCCGGGCTCTTTGCCTTGCCCTCTGCGATCAGGCCTGCGGCGGAGCAGAGCTGCCCCGGCGTGCAATAGCCGCATTGAAATGCGTCATGATCGATGAAGGCCTGCTGCAGAGGGTGGAGACCTCCGGTGGTGGCGAGGCCCTCCACGGTCGTGACGGTGGCACCATCCTTCATCACGGCGAGTGTCAGGCAGGAATTGACCCGGCGGCCATCGACCAGAACGGTGCACGCGCCGCATTGTCCATGGTCGCAACCCTTCTTCGTGCCTGTCAGCCCAAGGTGTTCGCGCAGCGCATCCAGCAATGTGGTCCACGGCGCGATGTCGAGCTTTGTCTGAACCGTGTTGATCGTCAGTGTAACGGCATGTCGGGGCTGTGAATTGATCATGAGAGCGTCCTGTCTGCCGGCGCCAAATGTGCGTTCAATCCCAGATATTCCAGCGTGTCATTAAACACCGCGTACGGCCATCCTGTTCCCACTTGCCCCGGCTTGCTGCAATCGGATGAGTTTGCCAAAATTTTAGTCGCTTCAGTGCATTCGCTCATGCCGCGCCGACAAGCTTGGTGAGGCTGCTCCTGTGGTTGACCTCGAGAGGCGGCAATGGGGCCGGTTGGAGAATATCCGCCGTGAGCTCGACAGGCTGAAGCAGGAGCACGACGCGTGTTTCGCATGGCGTGAAGATGATAGTGCGAATGTGATTGAGTTCGAGAGGCCGGAACGAGAGAGTTATCCGGAAGGTGAGAATCCTTTAGATCAGGTGCTGGAGTACGTCGAAAGATTTAAGACAAGCGGATCATTGCGGGACGCAAAGGGTCGCGTGATAAATCCGAACATCAAGAACGCGTCGTTTCAGTGTTATATAATCGCTGACCTTACAGACGGGCTGACGAAGAGACTTCGTGGGCACGGCGAGCCAACCCTCGATGGCGAAGGATTATTCCGGATGCGAAATTGTTGCGAGACGCCAAACTTCGCAATTCAGTATTTTTCCAAAAACTAGGACTGAATAACCTTCGAAGTTAGGTCGCGAGCGTAGACGCGTTTAGCGTTTCGTTAGAAAGGGCGAGAAGCCGTAGCCGTCGATATCCCGACCCCATGATGGATGCTGCATTTACGCCCGCCGATGGTGCAACGGAAGCACGCAAGCATTAGCGCGATCGGCACGGCCCGCCGTAAGCTGGACAGGGTGCTGCTATAGTCCGGACGGAGCCCGCACATGGGGCAGACCCGGTGCGGTTAGTTATCGGGGCGTGGCGGAGCACGTAGTCATTTGCGAAACGGTCTCCGCATCAAGATCAATGATTTTCGGGAAAATTTACAGGGCTTTTCGCGATTCTGAGCCCTGCCAAGACACCCAAAGTCCTAGAAGTGCCGATTCCATCGGCCTAACTTGACCAAATTCGCCTCACAAAAAGCAGGTCGGTTTGGGCCAAAGAACAGGCTGAATTTGCGATTTTTGCAAAATCTGCAGGCCGTTTGACCTTCTTTCGGTCCGGTTGAATGGGCCGCATGAGTGGCTAAGTTCCAAGACATAGTAGATCGCCAGCGAGTGAGTTCAGCAATGGCACCGAAGCGTATCGTTCGAGCCTTGGATGCCGACGGCAAACCGACTGTTCGCAATCTTGCCGAGGCCTTGGACCAGCTGACCCACCTTGGCTGTGATCTGGAAGCTGGCCGCATCTGGTTCGAGGTAAATCCCGGAGCATCTTCGCCGGCGGTATCCGCCAGCCTCTTTTATTCGACGGAGCAGGGGAGCGTCGATGTCCGCCTGATCCTCCCGCTGTTGCGGGGAGTGAAGGGGTGGACCGAACTTGGCGCGCCTTTGAGCTTGCCGCTTGAGGCGCTTCATCTTGCAAAGGTTGATGGCAGTGCCGCTCGCAGCAGTGCAAAATTGACCGATGGCAGATCTGTCTACGCGGTGAATTTCGATCTGATTCGGTTTCCGTCTCGATGGACAGACCTCGAGGAAGCGATCGTCTGGTTGACGATCAAAGCATTCAAGGCGGAACACACTTTCTTGCGGCGTCACGTTCTTGCGCGCCGTGATGACCTGAGCAGCCCCCTCGAGTATCAAGTCATTGGGATCGACTACAGCATTCTTCCTACGATGCGGGAGTCGAACGTCAAAAGCCTGACTGGATACATCAACGACCACATTGGCGGGTTGCCGCGCGGGAACGGTCAGCCGAAATTCAGCCCGGTCTCCGAAGACAAGGTTCAGCAAACGCTCAATATGGCGGGCATTTCCAAAGTTCGCGGCCCGAAACGGCGTCGCGCGGCGTAGGACCTCGATCGCGAAAATTATGGATCGCGAGTCAACTTTCGGATCTCTTCGAGAGAATCGTGGATTTGCTCGCAAGCTTGGATAATGCGTATGGCTGCCGCATGGCAGGGACGGTTCGCGAGCTGAAGAAATGTGACCAAGACGATGTCTGAATGTTGAGCGAGCGCGATCAGGTGCTCGCCGTTGGGCACGCCGGCGCCAGCGAACCAGTATTTTACGGTCCGTTCGCTCGCATCTGTCCATCGCATCGCCAGCTTTATTGCCCGATGAGTCGGGCCGAGCTCTTTCTTCAGGGCCGCAGCAAATATCTGAGCGCAATCTACACCCAGATTTCCATTGCGCTTCCTTTGGTGCAAAACATTGCCCGTTTTCGGCAAATCATTGCCCTTCTTCTTTCGCATGGCCTGCCTCTTCCTCGTTAGATTGCGGAAGAGTCAGAAGCGGCAGAAAATTCCTGCCAAATCCCCCTCGGGTATCAAGAATGGCGCT
>CAZIKZ010000147.1:8628-10670 GCA_964539845.1 uncultured Hyphomicrobiales bacterium | reverse complement strand
CCAAGTGCGGCCAGGCTGGAAGGCGCAATCGCCGGACGCGCGCTTTATGACGGCCGGCTCAATGCGGCGGATGCGCTTGCGCTGATCCGTGCGGCGAAAACCGCATGACCTTCAAGGTCCGCATCATTCCGTGCCTCGATGTCAAGGACGGCCGCGTTGTGAAGGGCGTCAACTTCGTCGATCTGCGCGACGCCGGCGATCCGGTGGAAGCCGCTATCGCCTATGACGCCGCCGGCGCGGATGAGCTGACATTCCTCGATATCACCGCAAGTCACGAGAATCGCGGCACGATGCTCGATGTGGTGCGTCGCACGGCGGAAGCCTGCTTCATGCCGGTAACGGTTGGCGGCGGGGTGCGTACGGTCGATGACATCCGCGTGCTGCTGCAATCGGGCGCTGACAAGGTCTCGATCAACACAGCGGCCGTGCACAGGCGTGAATTCGTCAAGGAGGCGGCTGAGAAATTTGGCGATCAATGCATTGTGGTCGCGATCGATGCGAAGAAGGTCTCAGCCGATGGTGAGACGGATCGCTGGGAGATCTTCACCCCTGGCGCCCGTAAACCGACCGGCATCAATGCGGTCGCATATGCGAAGGAGGTCGTCAGCCTCGGCGCGGGCGAAATTCTGCTGACCTCAATGGATCGCGACGGCACCAAGTCGGGCTTCAACATTCCGCTCACGCGCGCGATCGCGGATGCCGTGACCGTGCCGGTGATCGCATCGGGCGGCGCGGGCAATCTCGATCATCTGGTTGAAGGCATTCGCGACGGCCATGCCACGGCTGTGCTGGCGGCGTCGATTTTTCATTTCGGGGAATTCACGGTGCGACAGGCCAAGGAACACATGGCCAAAGCCGGGCTGCCGATGCGGCTCGATCCGTAAGCTTCTTACCCTCCCCACAAGGGAGGGTAGACGCGTTTGATGCTAATCCACCTTCTCGTTCGGATAGACGCCCCAGAGGCGTTCCTGCAACACCCAGCCCTCGAACCGGCTGCCGTTCACCCGGCACCATTTCCCGTCGCAGCGCTTCACCTGGGTGACGACGCCGGCCTGGAGCTGGGCCGTGACCTCGCTTTCGGATTTCGGGCTGTCGGACACCGGGATCAATTGTTCCTTGTCGCGTGCGGTCACGACCGCCGTCCGGCGGCCGGACAGGAGCGAGTGATAGACCCAGCCCTCGGAGCCTTCCGAGTCGCGGATACGGCGCCAGTTTTCAAATTCGGCGGTAATTTCGACCGGCAGCCCGGATCGGGTGAAGACCCACGCCACGTCGTGGTCCTTGGTCGGGCCGCTTCGCACGTTCACCCGGTCGGATTTCAGACTGACATAGCGTGGCACCGGCAGGCCGGACGCGCTGCCGCCCGCGACCTCGCCGGCCGCATGTGCCTGCGAACTCACGCCAAAACCGAGGAGAAGGGCTGCGAGTGCGATCGGCCGGATGGTTTGTCTTGCTGCGGTCATCTGCTACATGGGAACGAACACGCCGGTACTGAACGGCGCAGTGTCTGTGAGGCCGGTTAAGGAGGGCTGAACGGCACCGCACCGCAGCATGCCGAACAGGGAATTCGTGCCCAAGGCTCCGATCAAGACATGACCCGCAAGAAGCCGTTGGTGATCGTGACGCGCAAGTTGCCTGAACGCGTCGAAACCCGCATGCGCGAATTGTTCGACGCGCGGCTCAACCTCGACGACAGGCCGATGTCACAGGCCGAGCTGGCGGACGCCGCCAGAATCGCGGACGTGCTGGTGCCGACGGTGACCGACCGTATCGATGCCGCGGTGCTGAGCCAGGCCGGACCCAACCTCAAGCTGATCGCGAATTTCGGTAACGGCGTCGACAATATCGACGTCACGACCTCTCTGTCGCGCGGCATCACCGTGACGAACACCCCGGGCGTTCTGACCGAGGACACCGCCGACATGACCATGGCGCTAATCCTTGCGGTGCCGCGGCGTCTCGCCGAGGGCTCGCAGGTTCTGACCAGCGACAAGGAATGGAGCGGCTGGTCGCCGACCTGGATGCTCGGCCACCGCATCTGG
>CAZIKZ010000147.1:0-8618 GCA_964539845.1 uncultured Hyphomicrobiales bacterium | reverse complement strand
GTGGCGCGCCGCGCGCGCGCCTTCGGCCTGCAGATCCACTATCACAATCGCCGCCGAGTGGCGGCCCAGATCGAGGAAGACCTCGGCGCCACCTATTGGGACAGCCTCGATCAGATGCTGGCCCGCGTCGACATCGTATCGGTGAATTGCCCGCATACGCCCGCGACCTATCACCTGCTGTCGGCGCGCCGGTTGAAGCTGCTGCGCCCCGACGCCTATGTGGTCAACACGGCGCGCGGCGAAGTGATCGACGAGAATGCGCTGATCCGTATGGTCGCCGCGGGTGAGATAGCGGGCGCGGGTCTCGATGTGTTCGAGCACGAACCGGCCGCCAATCCGAAGCTCGTCAAGCTCGCGCGCGATGGCAAAGTCGTGCTGCTGCCGCATATGGGCTCCGCCACGGTGGAGGGCCGTGTCGACATGGGCGAGAAGGTCATCATCAACATCAAGACCTTCATGGACGGGCACAAGCCGCCGGACCGGGTGTTGCCGGCGATGCTGTAGTCGCCGCTACGGCGGGACCAGCCTTAACCATCGCAAGCGTCTCGTCCCGGTGTGACGACGGGTCTCTTGGTTCCCGGCCGGATCCTGGCCTAGAGTGGCCTGGCTCATTCATGTGCAGGAGGCATCCGGATGCGTCTCATTCTGTCTCTCGCGCTGGTTCCGCTGCTGTATACGCCCGCGCAGTCGCAGGCGCTGACCGGCGATCAGATCAAGGCGACGTTCTTCAACGGCAAGCCGTTCGTCGCCACATCGACGACGCGCCAGCGCTTCACCATGGTGTTCACGCCGGACGGCAAGGCGATGCGCGAACAGCTCAAGAAGCAGGGCGAACCGACCGAGAAGACCGCCGGGACATGGAAGGTCGTGAAGGAAGGTTTCTGCACATCGTGGAAACAGGGCTCGCCCTCGACCTGCTACCGGCTGGTGCCGAACTCCCTCGACGACGCCAAATGGTCGGTGATGAAGGGGGCCGTGACGGTCGCGAGCTGGACGAAGCCGCAGCTCTGATTTTTTCCGTCACTCCGACGCACATCTATCGATTACGGCGTCCGCTACGCAGGCGGACGCGAACTGACAGCTATTTGTGGATCGACAAATCCGTGATCGTCGGATTGTCGCCGCTCAGCGGGTTGTTGCTGTCCCACGCATAAGCGATGGTTTCGAACCGCATCGTGTGCGTGTCGATCATCAGCAAGCGGCCGACCAGCCCCTCGCCAAACCGGACAATCTCGCGGATGGCTTCCAGTGCCATCATCGAGCCCGCGATACCGGGCAACGCGCCGAGAATGCCGGCTTCCGAACATGCGGGAATCGATCCGGCCGGCGGCGGTTCCGGGAACAGGCAACGGAATGTCGGATTGCGCTCGCCTTCGGCCGTGCGTTCATGCGCGCGCAGCGTGGTGAGTGCGGTATCGAAGGTTCCAAGCGCCCCCGTGACCAGCGGCTTTTCCGCGAAGAAGCACGCGTCGGATACGAGATAGCGCGTCGCGAAATTGTCCGAGCCGTCGATCACGAGGTCATATTGCGCGATCAGTTCGATCGCATTGCCTGCAACAATCCGGACTGCGTGGCGCTCGACCGCGACATGCGGATTGAGGCGCGCAATCGCGGCCGCGGCTGAATCGACTTTGGCATCGCCGATATCGCCGGTGCTGTGCACGACCTGGCGCTGCAGGTTCGAGAGCGAGACCAGATCGTCATCGACGATGCCGATCGTGCCGATGCCGGCGGCAGCCAGATAGAACAGGACTGGTGCGCCGATCCCGCCCGCGCCGATCACCAGCACACGTGCGGTCTTGAGCGCATTCTGTCCGGGTCCGCCGACATCGCGCAAAACGATATGACGGGCATAGCGTTCCAGTTCCTCCCGGCTCAGCATCGGCTCACTCCCAGTTCTTCGTCATTTTGCGTCTTTTGACGGGCTGGTCGTCAAGCCCCGAGCTATGTTGGCCGCCAAGCCCTTGCGCAATTCCTAATTGCGCGCGCATCATGGACGCGTGTCCAGGACACAGGGGCGGGGGTACTGGCTGACATGCGTTCGGTTGCGTGGGTCACCGTGATCGCGCTCGTGCTTGTATCGCAAGCGCAGGCGCAGTCCCAGACATCAGCCCCGGCGTCCCAGCCGGCGGCGAAGGCCAAGGCGAATCCGTCCAAAAAGGCCGCCGAGAAGAAGGACAAGCAAAAGCCCGCGCCGCCCGCCGCGGCTGTGGCAACGCCGGTGCAGCGCGCGGCCTATGCCGCCATGCCCGTCGCCGAACGCATTTCGATCCAGTCCGACCTGCTCTGGACCGGCGACCTGTCCGGCTCGGTCGATCCCGATTTCGGGGACCGCGCGATTGCCGCCGTGCGATCTTTCCAGCGGCGCAACAAGTCCGAAGAAACCGGCATCCTCACGCCCGAACACCGGCAGGCGCTCGCCGCCTCGATGCGCGGCCGCAAGGATTACAATGGCTGGCGGCTGGTGGAGGATGAAACCACGCCCGGCGTCCGGCTCGGTATTCCGGCAAAACTCGTTCCGAATACCGAGATCGGCGTCATCGGCAGCCGATGGTCGTCCGCACGCGGCGAAATCCAGATCGAGACGTTCCGCGAAAAAATGGCGGGTGCGTCGCTGCAGGAATTGTTCGACGAGCTGAAGAAGCGGCCGTCGAGCCGGCGCGTGGAGCAGAACGCGATCAACACGAGTTCATTCTCGCTGTCGGGCCTGCAGGGTCTGAAGAAATTCCATGTGCGAGTCTATCTGAAGGACAATGAAGCGCGCGGCATCACCATTCTGTTCGATCAGGCGATGGAGACGATCATGCTGCCGCTGGTCGACATCATCACGAGTTCGTATTTGCCGTTCGGCGATCCCGCCACCGCGTCGACGTCGCGCCGGGTGAATTACGGCTCCGGCATCGTGGTCGCGTCCAATGGATATGTCGTGACCGAGCGGCAGCTGACCGAGAATTGCCAGGGCATCATTGTTGCCGGGTACGGCCGCGCTGACCGGCTCGCCGAAGATGCGGCATCGGACCTCGCGCTCATTCGCGTGAATGGTGCGCGCAATCTCAAGGCGGTGCCGCTTTCCGCTGATCCGCCCAAAAGTGCCGAACTCACGTTGCTGGGTATTGCGGAGCCCGAGGCGCAGGCCGGCGGGCGCGATGTCACAGTTACGCCTGCGAAACTGCGCGGCATCGACGGCGGGCGTGTGCTGCTCGACGCGCAGCCTGCGCGCGGCTTTGTCGGCGGCGCTGCGATCGACGGCGAGGGCCGGCTCGCGGGGATGATCGATGTGTCGCCTTCGGCCGTCGCGGGCCCTTCAGCGGACGCGGGCAGAACGTCGTTCGTGCCGACCGCGACGATCCGCAAGTTCCTGGACGGCGCCGGCGTCGCGCCGCTGGCGGGACGCGGCGACATCGAGGCCGCGAAGAATGCGGTGGTGCGGGTGATCTGCGTGCGGAAGTAGCTATTCCGACCTCATCCTGAGGAGCATTGCGCAGCAATGCGTCTCGAAGGACGAGGTCGGCCCACCCTTCGAGACGCGCCTTCGGCGCTCCTCAGGATGAGGCCGAAGAGGATGCGCGCTCAAACATTTCACTTATGCTCGAACTTCGCCGGGCGCTTGTCGACGAACGCCGCCATGCCTTCCTTCTGATCGGCCGTTGCAAACAGCGAATGGAAGACGCGCCGTTCAAACAGCACGCCTTCGGCGAGCGAGGTCTCGAACGAGCGGTTCACGGCTTCCTTCGCCATCATCGCCGCTGGCAGCGACATCGATGCGATGGTGGTTGCGATCTTCATCGTTTCTTCCATCAGCGAAGCCGCCGGTACGATCCGCGCGACCAGCCCTGAGCGTTCGGCTTCGGCGGCATCCATCATGCGGCCGGTCAGTGTCATCTCCATCGCCTTGGCCTTGCCGATCGCGCGCGTGAGGCGCTGCGTGCCGCCGATGCCCGGGATGACGCCGAGCTTGATCTCGGGCTGTCCGAATTTCGCATTGTCGGCTGCGATGATCATGTCGCATTGCATGGCAAGTTCGCAGCCACCGCCGAGCGCGAAGCCCGCAACCGCTGCAATCACCGGCTTTCTCGCCCGCGCGGCGGCGTCCCAGCCGGCGGCGAAATTACCCATGAACGTATCCATGTAGCTCTTGTCTGCCATCTCCTTGATATCGGCGCCGGCGGCGAACGCCTTGTCCGATCCGGTGATGACGATGCAGCCGATGCCGGCATCGGCCTCGAAGGCATGGATCGCCGTGTTCAATTCGCCCGCGAGTTCCGCGTTCAGCGCGTTCAGCGCTTGCGGCCGGTGCAGCCGGATCAGTCCGACCCGACCATGCGTCTCAACCTGGATGGTGTTGTATGTCATCGCGCGTTATCCGGTTTCTTGCGTAATCGATGCCCGCGTCCGCGGATTGTTTCATGCTCTAACTGAACTCGGCAACCGCGGCCAGCAGCCGCTCGATGTCCTCCGGCCGCGACAGCCGGTGGTCGCCATCCTTGACCAGGGTCAGCACCACGTCGTCGCGCGCGATCCGCGAAACCAGCGACACCGCATGTTCCCACGGCACGTCCTCATCCTTCACGCCTTGCAGGATGCGAACCGGACAGCCGGTTTCGATCAGCCCGCCGAGCAGGAGATGATTGCGTCCGTCCTCGATCAATTGCCGGGTGATCAGATAGGGCTCGTCGGAATAGTCCGACGGCCGCTGCCATGAGCCTGTTGTCTCGATCTGCGTCTTTATGTCCGGCGTCATGCGCTCCCACATCAACACCTCGGTGAAATCCACAGCCGGTGCAATCAGAACGAGACCGGAAAGTGTGCCTGTGCCCGCGATGCGGCCTTCGCGGATATCGCGCGCAAGCAAAAGCGATATCCATCCGCCCATGGATGAACCGATTGCGATCGTTGGGATGTCACAAAAATGCGAAAACACCGCGCGGCTTTCTTCCAGCCAGCGGCCGATCGTCCCCTCGGCAAACGTGCCTCCCGATTCGCCGTGCCCGGAATAATCGAAGCGGATACAGGCGCGGCCGTGCTCCGCAGCAAAGCGGTCAAGTGCTTCTGCTTTCGTGCCCTTCATGTCGGAGTTGAAACCACCGAGCCAGATCAGTGAAGGTCCACGTCCTTTTCGATGTCGGACCGCAATCGATCGGCGTTCGCTGCCGTCGCCGACCTCGATCGCGGTCAATTCTACGTCACTGATGGCCACGCCAATCTCCCATCCATCTTTTCGCCGCAAAGCCGGATGCAGCCTCGCATCGGGCGACGACATCCTGCAACCCGTTTGCCTCTCGGTCGGAGAGGGCCTATCACGTGTTAAGTGTGATTGGCCCATTCGGCCCGGTTCTGTCCGCGTATTCGCTTGTTGCGCAACCCGCAACCCGCGCTTCAGTCCGTAAAGAAGAGGTCGATGTGAATTCCGGTTCTGCGGCGCGAAGGATGGACAATTCCGCACATGAGCTGGCTTTTTCGTCCGCGCAGACCCCAGGCGTCGTGACGACGCTGCATCCTCTCACAGTTCTGATTGTGGTGCCGACCTTGCAGGCCGGCGCGGCTGAAATGGGCGCGGTCGATCTGGTGCGGATTCTGACGTCGGCGGGTCACCGCGCGATCGTGATATCGCGCGGCGGTCGGCTTGAGCCGCGTGTCGCTGCAACCGGCGCCGAATTGATTTACGCGGATGTTGCGAGCAAGAATCCCGCAATCATGGCTCGCAATGCCGCGATCATCTCGCGAATTGTCCGCTCGCGAAAGTGCGACATCATCCACGTGCATGGTCGCGCGCCGGCCTGGAGTGCGCTGGTTGCCTCCAAGCTCACGCGCGTTCCGTTCGTCACCAGCTGGTACAAGGGCTTTCGCGAGCAGAATTCCCTGAAGCGTCTGTACAACAGCGTGATGGCGCGGGGCGATCGCATTTTTACCGTGAGCGATCAACTCGCGGAAATGATCAGCGAGCGCTATCGCGTGCCGTCCAGCCGAATCGATGTCGTGCCAACCAGTGTCGATCTTGCGTTGTTCGATCCGGCGCTGATGTCACCGGACCGGCTCGAGGAGACGCGCAGGATTTTCGGCGTGACCGCGAGCGACAAGGTTGTTCTCGTGGTCGGACGGATGCTGCGCCGGAAGGGGCACCATGTTGCGTTGCAGGCCGCGCGCCGGCTCAAGGATATGGGGCTGAAGGATTTCGCGTTCGTTTTTGTCGGCGAGAATGGCGGCGGCAGCCGCTATGCCGGCGAAATCTGGGATCAGGTGCTTGCAAACGATCTGACCGATGTCATCCGGCTGATCGGTCCGGTCGACGACATGCCGGCGGCCTATGCCGCGGCGTCGGTCGTGGTGTCGGCGGCCATTCAGGCAGAGGGCCTGCAGCGGATGATCCTTGAGGCGCAGGCGATGGAACGCCCGGTGGTGGTGTCGGATCTCGGTGCCGGCCCAGACGCCGTGCTCGCGCCGCCGATCGTATCGGAAGACCGGATGACGGGGCTTCGTTTCTCGGCCGGCGACGACAGCGCGCTCGCTGCCGCCTTGATCCGCCTGTTTTCGATGCCGGTCGCTCAGCAGGCGGCAATCGGGCTTCGCGGCCGCCATTGGGTCATCGAACATTTCAGCCAGCCGGCCGTGAGCGACCTGACGCTGCGGCTTTACTCCGGCCTGGCGCGCGGAAAAACCTCGGCCTGACAGGCCGCTTTGGCTAAATCTGCGGGAATCCGCTGTTTCTGCCGGGCTGCGCCGTTGACTTGGACCCGTTTTGTCCCGATCTTCACCGCGTCGGCCCGGGTGCGGCGGCTTGGCAATGCCAGTTTGGCAAAAGCCTTGAATGCACGCCGCCTCTGACCGTTATCGCAACAGCTACGGAGGTTCTCCATTCGCCGTCCAATGAAAGCCGCGCCCCCCGTTCAGAAGGACGGTCCGCGCGTCAACGATGAGATCCGCAACCGTGAGGTTCAGCTGATCGACCAGACCGGAGTCAATCTCGGCGCAATTCCGATCCAGGACGCGCTCGCGAAAGCATCCGAAGCCGGGCTCGATCTCGTCGAGATTTCCCCCAACGCATCTCCGCCGGTCTGCAAGCTCCTGGACTACGGCAAGTACAAGTTTCAGGCGCAGAAGAAGGCGGCCGAAGCTCGCAAAAAGCAGAAGATTGTCGAGGTCAAGGAAATCAAATTCCGGCCGATGATCGACGACCATGACTATGACGTGAAGATGCGTGCGATGAAGCGGTTCTTCGAGGAAGGCGACAAGGTCAAGGTGACCCTGCGCTTCCGCGGCCGCGAAATGGCGCATCAGGAGCTCGGCACCCAGCTGCTCGATCGCGTCAAGACGGATCTGGCGCTGCTCGCCAAGGTCGAAATGGACGCCCGCTTCGAAGGCCGTCAGATGATCATGATCCTGGCGCCAAGGTAAGATGCCGCGCGCCCCGTGCGCGCTGGCGCGCGCCGGGGCCGTGTTGCCCCATCACGTTCGTGCCGATGGTCCACGGCTTATTGGCGCCGCTCACCACATGGACGAGTTGCTGCAGCGGGATACGTTCGATTTCCGTGCGCGGACGCGAGACATAGAGGTCGGCATGATAAACCCCCTCGGTTTCATGACCGCGGGTATCGATGCCACGCATTTCCACGGCCTTGACCGCGTCCTCCATTTCCTGCCGGCTGGCGAAGCGGCGCTGAACGAACGTCGCGCCATGAAATTTTTCGGTCTCCAGTCCGAAGCCCGCCAGCGTGGTGGCGATCCGGTCATAAGGGAACATCCGCAAGACGAATGACGCGACCCAGGCGGTGCGGCCTTTGCGCGCCAGCGCCATGACGCGGTCGAATGTCTTGCTGCCGACATAGCCGACGCAACCGGTCGAAACGATGATGTCGGCCTCCGAAATGGCGGCTGCCACTTCCGGCGTCGGCTCGGCCGCTTCGAGATCGGCACAGAAGGCCATGTCCATCGTGCCGCAAGCCTGCCCGTAGCGCACCGCGTTTTCCGAGATATCAAGGCCGATGACCTGAAGACTTCGGTCGCGTGGCCACGCCATGTAGAATGCGCGGTCGAGTTCGAGCATGGCGTCATGCGCGAGGCCCTGCAGCGCCGGTGCGGTGTAGCGGTCGCGCAAGGCATCATAGGTGAGCGCGTATTTCATCAGCGCGCCGTTCACGCCGTAGGAGCACCCGAGGTCGAGCACGGTGACGGGTCCGCTCTGAAGCGCCGCGCGGGCGCGGATCAGCTGCTCGAAGATCGGCTGGGCGAGATGCGGGATGATGTAATCGAGCTGGCCGAGATAGTTGAAATATTGCCTCGGATCTTTTTCGATATAGACGTGGTCGAAATTGGCCTTGGCTTCATTCATTGCGGTGAAAGCTGCCTGCATTCAGATCTGTCCTCATTGTCGGTCCTGCGCACCTTGCGAAACGATCCGCAATGGGAAGCAGCGCTCGGCGCATGGTTGCGCGCGATGGATTCGGACGGGTTGGCTGATGTGGCAATTTATAGGCATGGAGCCGTGAGGCTCAATCGTTGTGGCCGCGACATATCGCGCACCGAAAATTATGCTTCGCAGCTAGCCCGTCATACGACATGATCTGTCGTGGTTGCGCGCTGCGGGGCCGGTGAAGGGGTAAAATATGCCGAGGTGGTGCGGT
>CAZIKZ010000146.1:0-10721 GCA_964539845.1 uncultured Hyphomicrobiales bacterium | reverse complement strand
GATAAGGTCGAAACCTGCACGCATCTGATCGTGCTGTACTGGATGGACCGCGCGCGCCGCGACCTCGTGGTGCAGACGCCGCGTCACTACGGTGAAGGCCGCGGATCCTTTGCACTGCGTTCGCCGGTGCGCCCGAACCCGATCGCGCTCAGTGTGGTGAAACTTCTGAAGGTCGAGGGCACGCGGCTCTCAATCTGCAATATCGACTGCCTCGACAACACGCCGCTGCTCGACATAAAGCCCTATTTCGCCTCGGTCGATTCAAAGCCGGATGCGGCCGTCGGCTGGCATCGCGACCGCACCAAAGACCAGGACCAGACCTGACTGGAGACTTCGAGAATGCGCCTGCGTTCTTCCATCACCCGCGACGGCCTCGACCGGACCCCACATCGCGCCTTCATGCGGGCCATGGGCCTCGACGACGCGGCAATCGCAAAGCCGATGATCGGCGTCGTATCGATGAAGGGCACCACCACCCCCTGCAACATGACGCATGGGCCGCAGGTCGAATGGGCCAAGGCAGGCATCGAAGCCGCGGGCGGCACGCCGCGCGAATTCACCACCATCTCGGTGTCGGACGGCATCGGGATGAATCACGAGGGCATGAAGTTCTCCCTCGTCAGCCGCGAGGTGATTGCGGATTCTATCGAGGCCGTGGTTCAGGGTCATGCTTATGACGGCCTCGTGGCCTTCGGCGGTTGCGACAAGACGCTGCCGGGCGCGATGATGGGGATGGTCCGCGTCAACGTGCCTTCGGTCTTCGTCTATGGCGGCGCCGCCCTGCCCGGCCGGTTCGGCGACCGTGATGTCACCGTGCTTGATTCCTATGAAGGCGTCGGCGCGGTGCAGACCGGTCAGATGAAGGAAGCCGATCTCAAGGTTCTGGAACGGGTCGCCATCCCCGCCATCGGAGCCTGCGCTGGGCAATTCACCGCCAACACGATGGCGATGGTCTCGGAGGTCCTCGGGCTCACTGTGCCGAATTCGGCGATGGTGCCCGGCGTCTATGCGGAGCGTTCGGCGATCGCGCAGCGCGCGGGCGAGATCGTGCTGGATATCCTGAAGCGCGGCGGTCCGCTGCCGCGCGATCTGGTCACCCGCAAATCGATCGAGAACGGTTGCGCGATCGTCGCGGCGACCGGCGGTTCCACCAACGCAGCGCTGCATCTGCCGGCCATCGCCAATGAAGCCGGCATCGCCTTCACGCTCGACGATGTCGAAGCGGTGTTCGCACGGACTCCGCTAATCGGCGACCTGCGCCCCGGCGGACGTTTCCTCGCAAAGGACGTGCACGATATCGGTGGCGTCTCGATCATCATTCGCGAAATGATCCGGTCCGGCCATTTGCACGGCGATGTCCTCACCGTCACGGGCCGCACGCTGGCGGAAGAGCATGCCGCCGCGCCGGATCCGGATGGCGAGATCGTGCGGCGCTCGGACAATGCGATCCGACCGGATGGCGGGCTTGCGGTGCTGAAGGGCAATCTGGCTCCGGACGGCGCGCTGCTGAAGGTGGCCGGGCTGAAGTCACTGGTGTTCGAGGGCATTGCACGCGTGTTCGACGGCGAGGATGCCTGCACCGCCGCCGTCAGGAAGCGCGACTACAAGGCCGGTGAGGTGCTGATCATCCGCTATGAGGGCCCGAAGGGTGGACCCGGCATGCGCGAGATGCTCGGCACCACCGCGATCATCTATGGCCAGCAGATGGGCGAGAAAGTCGCGCTGCTCACCGACGGCCGCTTCTCAGGCGCCACGCGCGGCATGTGCATTGGACATATTGCACCGGAGGCAGCCGTTGGCGGCCCGCTCGCCTTGGTCGAAAACGGCGATCGCATCCGTATCGATGGCGGAGCACGCACCATCGATGTGCTGATCGATGACGCTGAACTCGCGCGCCGCAAGGCGGCATGGCGCGCACCGAAGCCGCGCCATGCGGCGGGCCTGCTTGCGAAATACGCAACGCTGGTTGGACAGGCCGACAAGGGCGCGGTCACCCATGCGGGAAATGCTGAGTGGCCTGAGGGGTAAGGGACCGATCGCCTCGCAACGATATTCCTTCTCCCCGCTTCAGCGGGGAGAAGGTGGCGATCGCATGCGAGCCGGATGAGGGGCAATTGAGAGAGTCGCGCGATACGGCAACTCCCCCTCACCCGCCCGCCTTCGGCGGTCGACCTCTCCCCGCAAGCGTGGAGAGGTGACCAAGCGGCGAACGACCGCCCTACTCCATCGGAGCTACGATCTTCGGATGCTTCAGAGCCGAAGCATCGAGCTTCTTCGGCAGCATCTTGTTGTCGGTGTAGACGTCGAACATCGCCTGGATGCCTTCGAAATTCGGCGCAGCACCCGGCTCACGCGCGAAGTCGTTCGACTTCAGCAGGTAGGTATCGAGCACAGGAATCGGCGCCTTCATGACTTCGGACACGACCTTCATCGTCTCCTCGCGATTGGCGACCGCCATCTTCATGCCGGCGGTGATGTCTTTCACATAGGCCGTCACCAGTGCCGGGTTCTTGTCCACGAAGTCCTTCCGGCAGGCCTCGAGGATGTGCACGATGTTCGGCACGGCTTCCGACAGCGAGAACAGCTTGCGCGTTCCGCCCTTCGCTTCCGCGCGCGCCGCGAAAGGCTGGTTCATGTTCACCGCGTCGACGCGGCCGGAGCGCAGCGCATCTTCCGACAGCGCGAACCCGACTTCGACAAGCTTGAGGTCCTTGTCCGGATCGACGCCGTTCTTGCGCAGCATCAGGTTGAAGGGGCCATGCGTGCCGCCGCCGATCACCGAGATGCCGACCGTCTTGCCCTTCAGGTCGGCAACCGACTTGATCGGCGAGTCATCCTTCACCGCCCAATAAACCGAGAAGCTGCCGGGCCGCTCGCCGACATGCTGCGCGATCACGTAGAGATCGAGATTGCCAGCCGCCATGCTTTGAGCGATCGGAAGCACGCCCTGGGTCGCGCAGTCGAGCGCGCCGGCCTGCATCGCCGATGTCATCGGCGAGGTGCCGTTAAACTGCGACCATTCGATATTGTAGGTCTTCCCGAGGCCCGCGAATTTCTCCGGGCGCTTCATCATCCAGTATTTGGCTTCCTCGGCCGGAATGGTCCAGCCGACCCGGATGGTTGGAATGGTCTGGGCGGCGGCGGTCCCCGCGGCCGCGATGGCCCCGAGCGCCAAACCAAAAACTGCAACACGACGAAGCATATCCTGTATCCCTCCTTCAAAGACGCGGACGGCCCACAGGGCCCGGCGCCCGGCGATACCGCCGATCTCAGACCAGCATGGAACAGCGCCTGATACCACTCCGCAAGCTCAGATCTGCGCCTTTCGCAGTTTAAAGCTTGGGCGGCCGCCGCGCCGTCGCCCTCGCAGGGCAAAAGGTCGCAAGCCAAGGTCGCAAGCCAAGTATGGCGCGCCTTTTCGGCAAGTTCGCCTCAATTTTAGCGATCCGCCAAAGCGTACCGAAACACCCGTGCTCTAGGCATGGCCGCGGGTGGTCGAAATCGTGAAGGAACGCTTTTGCGTTTTCGTACTTGGATATCGTCAGAAGTCACAACCAGTCCGGCGTTCTTGTCGCATCGGGGGATGCGGAAAGACCGGCAGAAAGCGAATGCCATGACCAGGTCCGCGTACGTTTTGGGCGCCCTGACAGTCGCCCTCCTGATCCCCCAGAGCCCAGCTTCGGCACAATATTCCTCAGCATTTGCCAATCCCTCCTTCCAGTCACCGCCCGCTTTCGCCCGGATCTCGCCGCAGCCGGACGCAGCGCAGGACGCCGACATCGGCGTGGATGTGCCATCGCGCCTGCGCCGCCAGATCGTGTCCTATCCGACGCGCGAACCGGCGGGTACGATCGTGGTCGATACCCCGAATACCTATCTGTATTACGTGCTCGGCAACGGCCAGGCGGTTCGTTACGGCATTGGCGTCGGACGCGACGGCTTCCGCTGGTCCGGGACACAGCACGTCGCCCGCAAGGCGGAATGGCCAGACTGGCATCCGCCGGCAGAGATGGTCGCACGCCAGCCTTACCTGCCGCGCTTCATGGCCGGCGGCCCGAGCAACCCGCTCGGCGCGCGTGCACTTTATCTCGGCAATTCGATCTACCGCATCCACGGCACCAACGCGCCATCCACCATCGGCGGCCGCGTGTCATCCGGATGCATTCGCATGCTCAACGAGGACGTGGTCGATCTCTACGGGCGCGTGAAGGTCGGCAGCAGAGTGGTGGTCCTGCCGGATGGCGGGCGACGCCTTCGCGACATCGCGGCAGCGCCCGAGCCCCGAGCTTCACGGCAGGCGAATAGGCGAACACCGCAGCCGGTCTCATTGCGGGCTCCGGAAGCGGCCATCATGAGCGAACCGGCCAGCAATACCGGCCGGGTATCGGTCACGATCCAGCCGGGTGTCTCCACCATCTATTTTTGACCAGAACGAAGCAGCAGATTTGAACCAGACTGCTTCAACCGCCCGGCGAAAGCCGGGCGGTTTTTTTTGTTTGCTCTTGGTGACGTCGCGTCGTCCGATCGCGCGTGCCTCGCGCGTTGGGTAGCGGAGTGTGTTGACTGATGGCGCGCGACGGATTCTTCAGCGCATAAACTTGCGTGATGCAAAAAAAATTTGAACTCGCCCGACTTTACAATCGCGCTACGTAACTACCGGCATCACATTACATCGCTACCGCACAGCGTTACGTCGCTACCGTGTCCTTGCAAAGTAGCAACAATTTCGTTGCTCGCCTGCAACGCGAATTTTGAGGGCGGTGCATTGAAGCCACGCTCTAAAATTATCTGCCTCATTCGTGACACTAATCCACACAAGTTTTCGCGACCGCACTCGCTTGATCATCCGATGCGAGCGGCGACGAACCTGGAAATGCACGTGGAATGGGAATGCAAGTGAGGTTGTGGCGTACGCGCGATCTCTGATCGCGCCAAAGTGTGAGGGTACCATGAGAGTGGTGTCGCAAGGGACGGCGACCAAGCACTCGCCTGAATTCAGCGTTTCCACGCATGAATTCTACGTTTGTCGAAAAATTTTGGGCGGCCGGCAGCGCGTACGGGGGTGCACGCTGACGGCTGTTCTTGTTTCCGGATGGAGATAACAGGCGCCTGAAACGGCGCGGTCACATCAATAACAAGGGGGAAGTCGTTATGCGTACTCTGATTGCGGCACTGGCCGCATGTTGCGTTCTGTCCGCGCCGGTCGCCATGGTGCCGGCCCACGCTCAGAAGATTCCGGAAACACTGAAGCAGTCCGGAAGTACCGAGGCTACCATCAAGGAAAAGCGGAATGCCTGGACTGTCGGCGTCGCCGGCGGACTGATGTCCGGCACCTACATGACCTTCGCCGACGAATTGGCGAAGGCTCTCGACGACGGTGACAATCTGCGCGTATTGCCGATGGTTACCTATGGGGCGGCCTCCAACATCGACGATCTTTTGTATCTGCGTGGCATCGATGTTGCCGTCACTCAGTCCGACGTGTTCGAGTATTTCAAAAACGATCGCAAGATCTGGAATCTCAACAACCGGATTCACTACATCATCCGGCTGCCGGTGTCGGAGGTTCACATCCTCGCAAGGCGCGATATCAAGAGCCTCGAGGATCTGCGTGGCAAGAAGGTGAGCTTTGGCCCGGCCGGTGCTGGATCGAGCCTGACCGGCACGATCATCTTCCAGCGGCTCGGCATCGAGGTCGAGCAGGCGAATATCGACACCTCAAGCGCGATGCAGAAGCTGCGATCCGGCGAGATCTCCGCACTCGTGCGCCTCGTCGGCAAGCCGATCGACTTCTTCTCGAAGATCCCGGCCGATGCGAACCTGCATCTGCTGCCGATCCCGTTCTCGAAGAAGTTCGCGGACTATTACACGATCGGTGAGTTCACCGCCGATCAATACCCGAACCTGATTCCGGAAGGGCAGACCAAGGTCGACACCATCGCGGTGCCGGCTGTGCTCGCTGCCTTCAACTGGTCGAAGGGCTCCGAACGCCAGAAAAAAATCGAGCGGCTGACCGAGCGCATGTTCGCGAACTGGAGCAAATTCCAGAAGCCGCCCTTCCATCCAAAATGGCGCGACGTGAATCTCGCAGCGACCGTACCTGGCTGGACGCGGCTCGATTCCGCCGAACGCGAATTGCAGAAGCTCGAAGCTCAAGCGCCTGCGGTCAACGCCTCGTCGGATCTCAATCGTGAATTTCAGGCGTATCTGAAGGGCGCCGATTCGAAACGCGACGCACAACGCACGCCGCAGACTCGCGACGCGCTGTTTGCGGAATTCTTGGCATGGCGCGATCGACAGGAAGCGATGTCAGCCAACAACCAGGCCCAACCCACGGAGACAAAACCTGCCGCCGCTCGCAGCAAGAGCCGCAAATAAGCCGGCCGTCGCAAGCGTTGACCAGTAAGGGAGTTGCGTCATGAGTAAACCGAGCCGAACATCGCTCGATAATTTCGACCAGGTTTCGCCCAATTCACACGGCTGGGCGCGCGACCAGAACACCGAGGCTCCGGCGGGGGGGCCCGCCGCGAACCGCCCGAACGGTATCGAGACCGACCACGATGCGCGGATCCTCGACGAGATCGAGGCGAGCCTTCGTGCAATGATCGAGACCAGTCACTGCAGCGAGGATCCGGGGCGCCTGGGCGATGTGAACCAGGCCGCCGCCGAAAAACTCGAATGGGAGTCGCAGGAAGAGGCCGAAAGTGACGAAGAACAGCCTCCCGCGACGACGGATCCAATCGGCCAGCACATCGAGCGGCCCGATACACATCAGATCGCGAGCGACATGGAGACCGTCCGCGACGCATTTCGCGATCCGCGCACGCCGCCCTGGCTGCTGGCGCGCGCGCTGGACCCCGAGCCGATCCCCGAGCCGGTCGGCGAGCATTGGCCGCAGCCGCGCAAACGCAGTCGCGGCGGAGCGAACAAGATCTTTCTTCGCTTCGGCCTCGCCGCAATGGGTGCGGCAATCGTTGCAGTCATTGCGATCAAGGATATCCCGTCCGCGGTGATGAACACGATCGGCGGGTCGATTTCCGATCTGTCGAGCAACGCCGCAGCCGTCTTCAACGAAGGCAAGGCATCGTCCCTGCAGGCCCGCATCGACATGGCGCAGAAGGAGCAGGAGCGCGCAGGCGAACCGGGCCTGCGCTATGCCGTCGCGAGTGCCGACCCGCAGGCGCGTCCCATCACGGTGAGAACAGAGTCTGTCGGACGCGCGCCGGACCAGCGGCGGGATGCGGTGGTCCCGCCGTGGCCTGCTCCGGAGGCGACGAGACGATCTGATCCCGCGGCATGGCAGTCGTCGTCGCCTTCGCAAACGCCGGCGCAAGCATCCGTGCAAACGCCGGTGCAAGCGGCTCCGGCGGCGTCCAGTCCTGCGAGCAACAACGCTGCATCGTCGCGCTCACTGAACGCCGAGGAAATCGCGATGCTGCGCAAGATGGGAGACGACTATATCTCGAACGGAGACTTTGTCGGTGCACGCAGCGTACTTGAGCGCGCAGCCGATGCCGGCGACGCCTCCGCGGCCTTTGCGATTGCATCCACCTTTGATCCGATCGTGCTGGCGCGCTTCAAGGTGCGCGGGCTCGAGCCGGATATCGTGAAAGCGGAGTTCTGGTACGAACGTGCCCGGGCGCTTGGTTCGTCTGAGGCGCCGCATCGCCTTCAGGCGATGATGGCGTCACGCACGAACTGACAACCTCCGCTTCCCTGCGCGTCCCGGGGCGTTCGCGTCCCGGGATGCCCCCCGTTACGCCATAAATTTGTCCCGGGCGTCTTGCGATAAGCGATCGGGGACACGGCCAGTCTGGTATCATTCGGTGGAAGAGCTAAAGTCTTTCCGTCTGATCCAGAGATCGGATTTGGTCCGCCGGGGTCCATCGCATCATGCTCAAGCTCAAGAGAGCGTTCTCGATCGCAGCAGCGGTCGTGGTTGGTGTCGTCTTTTTCTTCGGATCACTGTGGGCTCTCAACTTTCTGACGCCAACAGTCACGCCCGAACGGCCGGCGCTTGCAGAGACCCCGCCCCTTCCGCCGGCAACACTGCCGTCGGTCATCATCGCGCCGGCGTCGATCGCTTTGCCGGCCATCCGTCAGGCCCTCGATGAGGCTGCGCCCCGCAGCCTGACCGGGAAGCCGGACAGTCCGATCGCAAAACTGCTGTCCAGGGCTGACGTCAATTACACGCTCGAGCGCTCTCCCCTCACCGTCACCGGCCGCGCCGACGGACTGATCATCGGCGCCGACCTGAACGGCGCGTTGCGCGTCACCGGCCAGCTTCCGGAGAAGCTGAGCGGCGTTGTCGATGCACTGACTGGCAACACGAACAATCAGGCCAACGGCGCGAAAGCTCGCCCGCTGGACCTGCGCGCCGACCTGAAAGGGCGTGTCGCTGTCACCTCGCGGCCCAAGATCACGACCGGCTGGCGGCTGGAGGCCAATCTCGTCGGCCGGACCGATCTCGACGACGCCAATATTCAGGTCGCCGGCGTCAAAATGAACGGCGCGCGCGAGGTCAAATTCCTGGTCGACCGCGCCATGTCGGATCAGATGCTGGCGCTCTCCGCGCGCGTCCGGGACGATCTCTTCATTGAAAATGCCGCTCGCCGCGAATGGACGAAACTATGCCGCTCGATCCCGCTCGAAGCCTCGGCTGCGGGAATGCCCGCGCTTTGGCTCGAAACCCGTCCGACCCGCGCCTTCGCATCACAACCACGCGTGGACGCCAGCAACATCACGATCACGCTCGGCGTGCAGGCCGATACCCGCATCGTGCCGCAACAGACCAAGCCCGATTGCCCGTTTCCGGCAAAGCTCGATCTCGTACCGTCGATGGATCAGGGCAAAATTGCCATCGGCGTACCGATCGATGTGCCGCTCGCGGAGATCAACCGGCTCATCGAAACTCAGCTCAAGGACAAAACCTTTCCGGAGGACGGAACGGGAGCGGCAGAGGTGACCGTGCTGAGCGCGGCGGCGGCCGCCGCGGGCGACCGGATTATTGTGTCGATGCTGGTCAGGGCCAAGGAGCGCAAGAGCTGGTTCGGCTTCGGCAGCAGCGCAACGCTTCACATTTCGGGCAAGCCTGTGCTCGACCAGCACCGCCAGACGTTGCGTCTCGACGACCTCACCTTCATGGTTGAGTCGGATGCAGCCTTCGGATTGCTCGGAGTCGCAGCCAAGACGGCCGGTCCGGCTTTGCGGAGCGCGCTCGCGCGCCACACCGTCATGGATCTGCGGCCCGCGCTCGCGAATGCACGGAAAAGCATCGACCGCGCGCTGGCGGATTTTCGCACGCAGGGCGACGGCATCAAGACTGACGTACAGGTTACCGGCCTGCGTCTCGTCGGCGTCGAATTCGATCAGAACATCGTACGCGTCTCCGCCGAAATCGACGGGACCGCGCGCGTCGTGGTAACCAAACTGCCGGGTCGATAAAGAAATCATAAGATCGACAAGGGGGAACGACATGCAGTCACTCGAGTCATTCGGACGAATGACCGCGGACGGACGCTGGGGACTGGAGCGGCACGCCATCGCGATCCCGAAGGGGCACGAAGCAGCCCTCGATTATCTGCGCAGTTTCACCGATGCGATCAAGAAAGAGGGCCTGGTCAAAGCCGCGGTGTCCCGCGCGGGTCTGCGCGGAACCGCGCAGGACTAGGAGCGGGCAAGCGCCCGCACGGACGCCTGCACCGTGGGCGCACCATGCCTCTCGTTGGACGGTGGAACACGGGTGCGCCGCGTTGACAGTCGCGGTGATCGGCCTACATTGAGGTTGTTCCGAGGGGAGTCCCGAAGGGGGCTGAGATTCCGCGAGTGGCGGTAACCCTTTGAACCTGATCCGGGTCATGCCGGCGAAGGGACAGGGACTTTGCTATCTCTCCGTCTTTTGCCCCGATCAGTCACATATTCGGACCTCATCCTGAGGAGCGGGCGAAGCCCGCGTCTCGAAGGATGAGCGAAACGGGCCTTCATGGTTCGAGACGCGCTGCTTCGCAGCGCTCCTCACCATGAGGATCGAGAGCGAGGCGCGGAGCAAAGATGAACATCCACAATCCGAATCTGGAAACACCCAAAGTCACAACCGGTGCCTTGCCGGCCTCGCGCAAGATCCACATCGCGCCCGAAGCCGCGCCGGATCTGCGGGTGCCTCTGCGCGAGATCGTGCTGTCGGAAGCGTCAGGCGAGGCGCCGCTGCCGGTCTACGACACGTCGGGACCCTACACCGATGACAGCGTGACCATCGATGTCGAAAAGGGCCTGTCGCGCGCGCGCATTCAATGGGTGAAAGAGCGTGGCGGCGTCGAGGAATATGAGGGCCGGCCGATCAAGGCGGTCGATAACGGCAATGCGACGGGGAAATATCTCGCCCGCAACTTCCCGAATACGCCGAAGCCGCTACGCGGCATCGGCGATGCTCCCGTCACGCAGTATGAGTTCGCCCGCGCCGGCATCATCACCAAGGAGATGATCTACGTCGCGGCGCGCGAGAATCTCGGCCGCAAGGTGATCCTGGAGCGCGCGGAAGCCGCTCTCGCTGACGGCGAGAGCTTCGGGGCATCGCTGCCCGCTTTCGTCACGCCGGAATTTGTGCGCGATGAAATCGCGCGCGGCCGCGCAATCATTCCGTGCAACATCAATCACGGCGAACTTGAGCCGATGATCATCGGTCGCAATTTTCTCGTGAAGATCAACGCCAATATCGGCAACAG
>CAZIKZ010000145.1:0-10725 GCA_964539845.1 uncultured Hyphomicrobiales bacterium | reverse complement strand
GATTGCCCCAGCAGGTGTGGCACCAGATTTCAGTCTTGTCGCGCAGACCCTTCACCGTGTTGTTGAATATCTTCACAAGATCGGCCACGTCGAGCTTTCCGAACGCCTTTCCGCGCACCGGCACCATGTGGATCTGCGGCTCTTCCATCTGCAGCACAGGACATCCGGCGTCCGCGAGGTCGTGCAGCTCCTCGTTGATCGCATCACTCAGCGCCCATGTGCGCTCGATCGGGTCCTTGTAAAAGCTGTCTTCGCAGGATGCCGCGAGCAGTTCGGGGAGGATGGTGCCGAATTTCACAGGCCGGGTCGTCATGCGCTGCGCGACCTTCCACATCGGCGCGTATTGCAGATTGCCGCGGCCGACCGGACCGGTGATTTTCGGAAATACCCGGGCTTCGAGAAAGTCGTGCAGGATGTGGCCGCGCGGATAGGCAACGGCGCCGACCTTATAGGTCGATGGGATCGACTCCTTGGAGAACCCTTCCATGTGAGTCAGGGGATAGCTCTGCCAGCTCATGCCGCCGACCTGCTCGTCGTAATGAGCGTCACCATCGGTGACGATGTCGAGGCCGGCCGTTTCCTGTGCGCGCAGATAGCAGGAGACCGCATCCTCGTATTGCTCACGATAGCGGGAGTTCACCATCGCTTCGAGGAAGGGAGTCGAGCCGAGCGCCGCGGTGTACCAGGTCGGACGCGGTAGCGATCCAATGATCGACGTGGGCAGCATGACGCCGGCCGAGGCCTTGAACATGTTTGTCCTCCCTCTCCGTCCGCTGTTGGTCGCGGATCGGCGCGGCGTGCCATACACGCCGCATTCCCAATGGTAACAGGTTTCAGTGCTAGCATCATGGCAAACGATTGCCAAGTTTTGCCGTTCGCGCTAGCTTTTGTCCAAGGCCGAAAAACAAGGCCAAATCGGGAGGACATCCATGGCTCATACTTATCGCCGCGGACTCGCGGCTTTTGCAGCAGGTATATCGGCAGCGATCACGCTTGCACTTTTTCCACAGGCAGCCATTGCTGCCGACCCGATCCGCATCGGCTTCAGCATCAGCGCCACCGGCCCAACATCGCCCGCCGGTAAGCAGGTGCTGGCCGGGCTTGAAATCTGGCGAAGCGACGTCAATGCGAAGGGCGGCCTCCTCGGCCGTCCGGTCGAGTTCGTCTATTACGACGATCAAGGCAGCCCGGCCAATGCGCCCGGCATTTACGCGAAGCTCATGAGCGTCGACAAGGTCGACCTCCTGATCGGGCCCTACAGCACGAACGTGATCGCAGCGACGATGCCCGCGATCATTCAGGCAAACCGCACCACAATCGGAATTTTTGGGCTCGGCGCGAACAAGGAATTCAAATATCCACGCTATTTCTCGATGAATTCGCAAGGTCCGGACACCGGAAATTACTCAAAATGCGTGTTCGACCTTGCTGCCCAGCAGAAACCGAAACCGACGCGCGTCGCCCTGATCGGCGCCGATGTCGAATATTCGCGTAACGCGCTCGATGGCGCGCGCGCGAATGCCAAGAAGCACGGCATGGAAATCGTATTTGACCGGACCTATCCACCCTCGACCACGGAATTCACATCGGTCGTGCGTGCGATGCAGGCCGCGAATCCGGATGTTGTGTTTGCGGCAACACTCCCGATCGACACAGCCGGCATCATCCGCACGGCAAACGAAATCCAGTTCAAACCAAAAATGATTGGCGGCGCGATGCTTGGCCTGCTCGTCACCGGTATCAAGCAGCAGCTCGGACCGATGGTGAACGGCTATATCAGCAACGAGTTTTATATCCCGGCTCCGAGCCTGCAATTTGCCGGGACCAAGGAGATGATGGCCGAATACCAGAAGCGCGCGAAGGATCTCGGCCTCGATCCGCTCGGTTACACCTATCCCCCCTATGCTTATGCCGCGGGACAGATCCTCGCCAAGGCGGTCACGGAGACGAAATCGCTGAACGACGATGCTCTTGCGAAATATCTGGCCGCCAACACTTTCGACACCGTGATTGGCCCAATCTCGTTCGGTCCCGAAGGCGAGTGGAAATCACCGCGCATCATCTGCATCCAGTTCAAGGGCGTGAACGGAAACGACATTGGCCAGTTCACGGACTGGTCGCGACAGGTCGTCGTTTACCCGTCCGAATTCAAGGCCGGCGAGGTGATCTATCCTTTCGCGGATGCAACGAAATAAAGCGATGAGAAGACGTGCTTCGATAGCAAAACGTGGATTCGGGCGGCGCTCCGCCCGGATCCGTCTCCACGAGACGATGAGGACAGACCGGTGAAATCCCGCAAGCAAGTGCGGGTCGGGCTGAAGGATCTGGCACGCGAGGTTGGCGTGCATGTCTCCACCGTCTCGCGTGCGCTGAATCCGGAGAGCGGGCATCCGGTCGCGCCGGAACTGATCGATCAGATCCGCAAGGCCAGCAAGCGCCTCGGATACCGTCAAAACCTCGCCGCGTATTCACTCAAGACCAACCGCTCGCGCACGATTGGCGTTGTGGTTCCGGACATCACCGACGCGGTATTCCCTCCGATTATCCGCGGCATCGAAGATGGGCTCGCACAGCATGGCTATGTCGCGATGCTGGCGAATACCGACGGCAACACGCGGCGTCAGGTCAAGGTGCTGGAGACCATGCGCGCGCGCGGCGTCGACGGGCTGATCCTTGCGAGCGTGCTGCGCAGCGACAAATTGGTGTCGCGTCTGGCCGCGGATCTGCCGGTTGTGACAGTGAGCCGCCGCACCGACGATCCGCGCTTCTCCTCGGTCGTGCATGACGAGGACGACGGCATCGGGCGTCTCATCACGCACCTTGTCTCGCTCGGTCATCGCGATATTGCCTGTATCGCCGGCCCGCAGACAGTGTCCACCGGCTTCAACCGCTACAACGCCTTTCTCCGGCACCGCGATCTGGCCGGGCTGCAAGGCCGCGCCCCTCTCGTCTCCTTCGCCAAAGCTTTCAACGAGACCGAAGGCGAGCGCTGCGCCGAAGAGTTGCTCGCGGCCGGACTGCCCTTTACCGCCGTCGTGTGCGCCAACGACCGGCTCGCGATTGGCGCGGTCTCGGCTTTCCGGCGTCACGACGTCGCCTGCCCTGGCGACGTTTCGGTCACCGGCTTCAACGACATGCCCCTTGCGGACCGGCTATCACCGGCGCTGACCACGGTTCGGGTGCAGCATTACAAAGCGGGCATCGAGGCTGCCGGCGTCCTGGTCGATCTCATCGAGAACGAAGCGTCCAAGCCGCACCATCTGGTGCTGCCGGTTGAAACCGTCGTGCGCAATTCGACCGCGCGATGTCGCGGAACCACCAGAAAGAAAATGACCGCAGTTGCAGGAGAGCAAGCGTGAGAATTGGGTTTGTCGGTCTTGGCGTGATGGGTCTCGGCATGGTGCCACGCCTGCAGGCCGCAGGATACAAGGTCACCGGCTGGAATCGGACGAAGGCAAAAGCGCAATCGCTGATCGATGCCGGCATGGGTTGGGCGGACACGCCGCAAGCAGTGGCCGAGATATCGGACGTGGTGTTCACTGTCGTCACGGACGGCAAGGCGGTGAAGGAGGTCGCACTCGGACCTGACGGGATCATGGCCGGCCTCAAGCCCGGCAGTATTTATATCGATATGAGCACCATCGCGCCGGAGATCACCCGCGAAGTCGCCGATGCCTTCGCGGCGAAAGGCTTTGTGATGCTGGACGCGCCGATTTCCGGCTCTCCGGTTACGCTCGCACAGGGCAACGCCTCGGTGATGGTCGGCGGCGACGAGGCCGCATTCGAGAAGGTGAAGCCCATCCTGCTTGCGATCGGCCCGAAGGTCACACGCATCGGCGCCAGCGGCCTTGCCGTGAAGATGAAGATCGCGGTCAATCTTCTGCTCATGGTGGAGGTCATCGCCTTCGGTGAGGCGGTCGCGCTCGCGGAAAAGGGCGGCGTGTCACGGGAAGCAGCGGTAGACGCGATCCTGAAAAGCGTCGCGGCCGCGCCCGTCCTTGGCTATCGCGGTCCCTTTATCCTGGAGGGCAAGATGCCCGAGGTCCCGCTCGCCGACGTTACGCTGCAGCAGAAGGACATGATCCTTGCGCTCGATATGGGCCGCAAACTCGGCAGCCCAGTGCCGCTCGCAGCTGCCGCCAACGAACTGATGAATGCCTGTCGCGGGCTCGGGATCGATCAGAACGATTTCGTGGTCGCGCATCAAGTCTATCGCCGCCTTGGAGGACACCCGAAGTGACCGCGCCGAAAATGTACCGCACCAATATCCGCGACGTCCCCAAGGTCGAAGGCCTTGCCCGCAAGGACGGCTGGGTCGAGATGCAGGTCCAATTCCTGATCGACAAAAAATCCGCGGGCGCGGACCATGTCGTCGGCTGGACCGTTTTGAAGCCCGGTGCGCGGCATGAGAGCCACCGCCACCACAATTGCGACGAATTCTTCATCGTGCTGAAGGGCAATGGCCACATCTACACCGACGAAGGTGACAAGCCTTCAGGCGAGGGCGACGTGATCTACTCCCCGCGTGGCTGCTGGCACGGCTTCAACAACACCTCGAACGAAGACGTGGTGCTGGTCTGGGGCTGGATGGGCGCAGGCTCGATCGAAGCGTCGGGTTACGAAGTCGATCCCGAGAGCCACACATGACATCGTCCGGCATAACCGACCCGCGCATCCATGAGGGGATGCTGCGACAGTTTGCGTTGTTCGAAGAGCGGAAGCGATCCGGCGCGCGCCGGATCGGCTGGAAGGTGGGCTTCGGCGCCACGGCTGCCCGAGAGAGGCTGAAGATCGGCGCGCCGCTCGTCGGCTTTCTGCTCGACCGCGCGATCCTGCCGGATGGCGCGAGCGTGTCGCTCGCCGGGTGGACCAAGCCTGTTGCCGAGCCCGAGATCGCGATCGAGATCGGCCGCGATATTCCGGCGTCAGCGAGCGAGCAGGAAGCTGCCCAGTGCATCGCGGCGATCGGACCTGCGATCGAACTCGCCGATATCGACGGCCCGATGGATGACGTGGTGTCCATCCTCGCGGGAGATATCTTCCAGCGGAATGTGATCTTCGGCCCGCGCCGGCCCATTACACTACCCGGCGGATTATCCGCCCTCGCTGGCGAGGTGATGCGATCCGGGCAGCCCGTGCCGGTCCCTTCCGATCTAGAAGCCAATACCGGACGCTTGCTGGATACGGTGCGTCAAGTGGCGGCGACACTTACCGCGTTCGGCGAAGTCTTGCGTGCGGGCGACGTCGTCATCGCTGGATCGGTCACGCCGCCGTTGATGCTCGGCGCGGACGACAGGACGCTGTCGTGGGAACTCCGCCCGATCGGTAGTGTCACAGTCTCGTTCGCATAGGGGTCGCGTCAAAAGCCGTCCGGCAGGCCCGCCCAAACATCTGCCTCGGTCATCGGCCTTGGCAGCATGCTCTGCGCTGAAATGTATGTCAGCGCCAACGCCACACTCGACTCGATCGCGCGGCGGCCGATCGGCAGATCGCCGCTCGATGGACAGTCTTTCCACGCCGCCCTCACTGCGGCCCAGAATTCCATGAGGGCGTCGCGCTGCGTATCGACAACCGACTGTTTCGCAACGATCACGTGGTTGACCGGAACGAAGCCGTGCTTGCGTACGAACTCTCGTCCGGCGGACACGGCATCGGGATAGACATCCGCGAGATCGGCATCGGCTGGCTTGTCGTTGCCGACAATCACCGCGTCCAGTTCGCCTGCGCGCAGCATGTCAAGCAGCACACTCCCCGGCTTCGCACGCGAGGCGAACGCCGGATCGGAATATTCCGCGACATGCGGATCCTCAAATGTCGTCCAGTGAACGGATTCCGGCGTGATGCCGAAATTCTCTGCCAGGATACCGCGCACCCACGCACCGGTGGTCTGGCTGTAAGCCCGCACGCCAATCCGCTTGCCCCGCAGATCGGCCGGCCCGCGAATGGTGTCATTCTTCGCAAGCCGGATCAGGCTGATCTCTTGCGAGCGCGCAGCGACCGCGGCCGGGATCAACACCAGCGGCTTGCCGAAAGCCTTGGCCTGCAAGAAAGTCACGAGCGCCATCTCGGCGATGTCGTATGTGCCCTGCCGCACCATCTGCGCGAACGCCTTTGTGATCGGCGACACCTCGACGAAATCGAAGGTCGGCGACGAGGCGAGCCGCTCCTTCAGCAGGCGCGTATGCGGGTAATTGCCAATCGCCACACTCAGCACAAATGTCCTCCGTTGGGCTCTCGCTTCTGTCATGCCCCGCGGAGGCGGGGCATCCAGCACGGTTCTGCATTACTGGATCGCCCGCTTTCGCGGGCGATGACAGCGTGAAAAATATGTTAGCGCCTCAGAACATTGGCGGAAATGGCCGGCCACCGCGATCAAGGGTGATCCAGCGTGTCTCGGTGAAGGTCTCGAGCGACCAGCGCCCGCCATGCTTGCCGACGCCCGACGCCTTGAAGCCGCCGAACGGCACATGGGGCTCGTCGTTCACCGACGAGCAATTGATGTGACAATTGCCTGTATCGAGCTTGTTGACGATCGCAAGCCCCCTGCCCTCGTCGCGGGTCATCACGCCGGCGGACAGCCCATATTCCGTATCGTTCGCGATCTGGATCGCCTCGTCGTCTGTGCGGAAGGGAATCACCGGCACCACCGGACCGAAGGTCTCGTCCTGATAGAGCTTCATGTCCGGCGTGACGCCCGTCAGAATCGTCGGCTCGACGAAACGGCCTTCGATCTTTCCGCCGAGCACGACCTTGGCACCCTTGGCAATCGCGTCTTCAAGTTGCTCGCGCACCTTCGCGACCTGCTTGTCGTTGATCAGCGGCCCGATGATGTGTTCCTTGTTCTTGGTCGGATCGCCGACCTTCAAAAGCTTCGCGCGCTCGACGAAGCGCTTGAGGAAGTGATCGAAAATCTTCTCGTGCACGAGCACCTTCTCAACCGACATGCAGATCTGACCCTGATGCATGAAGGAGCCGAAATTCGCGGCCTGTGTCGCGCGCTCCATGTCGGCGTCTTCGCACACGATCAGCGAATCCTTGCCGCCTAACTCCACGCAGCATTTCTTCAGGTGCGCACCGGCCTTGGCCGCGATCTGGCGGCCGACCGCCGTGGAGCCGGTGAAGGATATGCCCTTCACGTAGGGATGCTCGATCAACTCGTCGCCGACCTCCTGCACATTGTCGCGCGAACAGGTAACGACGTTGAACACGCCTTTCGGCAACCCGGCCTCTTCGAACACTTCGGCAAACAGAAGCCCACCGCAGTATGGCGTCTCTTCCGACGGCTTCAGCACGATGGTGTTGCCGGCAGCCAGCGGAAACGCGAAACCGCGCGACGACAGAATGCACGGGAAATTCCATGGGCTGACGATGGAGACCACGCCCATCGGCCGCCGGACCGCCATCGACAGCTTGCCATATTCGGACGGCATTACCTCGCCGGTCGATTGCCAGACAGAGGCTGCGGCCGCACGAAACACTTCAACGGTATAGCCGGTCTCGAACATGCCCTTGCCGAACCAGCCGCCACCTTCGCCCTGCAGCGCGTCGACGATTTCCATCCGGCGCTTCTCGAGGATCTCGGCAGCCTTTTCTAGGTAGTGCGCGCGCTTGGTGAAAGGCAGCGCCGACCACTCTGCGAAGGCGCCATGCGCAGCCTCGATCGCCGCGGCGGTTTCGGCGCGGCCACAATCCGGCACCTCGGCCCAGACCGAGCCGTCAGCGGGATTGAGATCCTTGAACATCCTGCGGGTGGACGAACGGCCACCGATGAACTGGCCTTCGAATACGCGTGCCATGTCAAATCTCCCTTAAGCCTTTGCCTTTGGGCCCTTGCCCTGATCTTAGGCCTTGCGGCCGCTATTTGGAATCCGGTCCACTTTCGCCCGACAGATCGCCGGGCTTCAACGTGACCATGGTGAGACGCTTGCGTCGCGCCGCGACATGCTGCGACTGGATCGAGGCCGCACGCGACACCAGCGCGTCGATGTTGATGCCCCCACTCGCCGGCGGCGATGCTGTGGCGCCTTGTTCCTCGGCATCGATATCGACCCCGCGGCTATTGTGTCCGAGCGCGGGATGATCGGCATTCTGTTGATCGGCCGACGACGCGATCTCGCCGCTGCGCGGGAACGCGCTGGGGACCGGCGCTGCCAGGCGCCGCTGCCGGATATGATCCGCCATGCGGCTCGATGCAGCACGGGCAAGCCCTGCGGGATCGAGCGCATCGATCTCGATCAGCGCGGTCGTAGGATCGTAGACGCCGAAGAAGGCTGAAGGGTTGTCGCGAGACGCCCGCAGTGAGCGGACGTGGCGTGCATGCCGGAGCGCAGCCGCGTTCGCGAGGTCTCGCGCTTGGTCTGCCAAACGCTTGCCATCAGGAGCGACTCGCGTGTTCGGCAACACGGCTTGCCGCGCCGCCGTGGCGGCTTCCGCCCATGGATCGCCAGCCTTCCTGGGATCGTAACGTCCAGCGAACGCACTCGGCAGCGGCGCGGACTGACGAAGCGCGCGCACGAATGCAGTCCGGATCGCGCCCGCGCGCAACGCGAGGCTTCCGATCAGCCGACCGACCGACGCAAGATCGACCGGCAGGGGGAATGGCGCTGGCAAACGAACTGCTGTCACCGCCCCCTTCGCGCCGCGCCTCGCGCCACCAAGATAGGCATTGACCACCGCGGGATCGGTCATCAAGCTTTGCGCAGTACCTTCCCCGGTAATACGGCCGACTTCGATCAGGTAGCCTCGTCCCGCGATCTTCAGGCTCTGCCGGGCATTTTGTTCCACCAGCAGGATGCCAACGCCGGTTTCTGCGACCTTGCCGAGCGAGCGGAACAGTTCCTTGGTCAGCACCGGCGACAGGCCGAGCGAGGGCTCGTCCAGCATCAGGATTTCGGGTTGCGACATCAGCGCGCGGCCGATCGCCACCATCTGCTGCTCGCCGCCGGACATCGTTCGCGCGATTTGCGACTTGCGTTCCGCGAGACGCGGGAAGAGCGAGTAGATCTGTTCGAGCGTTGCCTTCTCCCGCGAACGAGCGCGGTTTGGGAATGCGCCGAGCTCCAGATTTTCCGCGACCGTTAATTCTCCGAAAATGCCGCGTCCTTCCGGGACCAGCGCAACGCCCTCTTCGACGATCAGGTGCGCCTTCATGCCCGTGATCGGCCTGCCGTTCATGACAATCTCGGATCCCGGTTCAACACGAACCGTTCCGGCGATCGCCTTCAGAAGGCTCGACTTGCCGGCGCCGTTGGCGCCGAGGATCACACAAACTTCCCCTTTGTCGACCTTCACCGAGACGTGGTCGAGCGCCTGATGCCGGCCGTATCGGATGCTGAGATTTCTGACCTCAAGCATCGTCATCATCTCCGAGATAGGCTTCCACCACCTCGGGATCGGACAGCACCTCCTCGACGTCGCCCTCCTTGATCTTGCGACCGGAATTCATCACAACGCAGCGGCCGCAAAGCGAACGGATGGCATCCATCACGTGCTCGACCATGATGATGGTGCAACCCTGGTGGCTCACCTTTTCGATGAGCTGGATACCAATGTTGAGTTCGCTCGGATTGAGACCCGCCAGCCATTCGTCGAGCAGAAGCACGCTGGGATTCGACGCCAGCGCGCGCGCCAGTTCCACACGCTTCTGGTCGATATAGGTCATGGCCGCTACCGGCACATGCTCACGGCCTCTTAGACCGACGAGAGCCAGCAATTCATGCGCGACCTCGCGCGCCTGAGCGCCCCACAGCCGCTGATGTCCAAACACCGCACCTGCTATCACGTTGTGCTCCGCATCCATCGACGGAAGCATACGCACGAGCTGAAACGTACGCGCGACGCCCTGGCGCGCGATCTTGTGCGCCGGCATCCCGGAAATCCGCGTGCCCGACAGCACGATCTCGCCAGCGTCCGGCTTCAACGCGCCGGAAATCAGGTTGAGCATCGTCGTCTTGCCGGAGCCGTTCGGACCGATCAGTCCGAAGAGTTCGCCCTTGCGCACCTCGAAGCTCACGTCATTCACCGCGACAAGACCGCCGAAGGCCTTGCGCGCACCACTGACGCTGAGAGCCGCAGCGGTCATGCTCGCTCTTCCGCCGGTACGGGGACGGGCTCCGATCGTGCTTTACGCAGATACGCCCAGAGTTGCTCCAGCCGTCCTGTGATGCCGTCAGGCAAGAGGTAGACGATCACGAGGAACGCGATGCCGATGACGATCGAGGTGTCGTTCGGAAACCGCACCGACACGAAGTCCATCAGGATCGTGAACGGGATCACCCCGACCAGCGGCCCCCACAGCCGCTTCGTACCGCCGAGCAGCGCCATGATGACAACGAGGAACGAAATCATCGGATTGAAGGCGGCCGGCGGCTCCACATACGAATAGCGAGGCGCCAGAATTGCTCCCGCGATGCCGATGAAAGCCCCCGAGATCATGAACAGAACGATCTTCAGTTTGGCGGTGTCGATGCCGGAGTGGCGTGCCACGGTTTCGTCATTGCCAATGATCTGCATTGCGAAGCCGAGCCGCGAACGTTTGATCAGCGATCCGGTGATGAACACCACGGCAGTCAGCGCGAGCAGCATCCAGTAGATGTGCTTCTCGGTAAAATCGGTGAATACATAAAGGCCCATGCGGCTCGAAAGCTTGACCTGCGCATAGGAGACGAGCTGGCGGACCAGTTCGGCGAGACCGAAGGTGAAGATCACGAAATAGACGCCGGATAT
>CAZIKZ010000144.1:0-10802 GCA_964539845.1 uncultured Hyphomicrobiales bacterium | reverse complement strand
ACGCGCGGGTCGGTGGTGTAGACGCCGTCCACGTCGGTGTAGATGTCGCAGCGGTCCGCCTGGATCGCGGCCGCCACGGCGACCGCCGAGGTGTCGGAGCCGCCGCGGCCGAGCGTGGTGATGCGGCCGGTCTCCTTGTGGATGCCCTGGAAGCCGGCGATCACCGCGACTTCCTTGCGCTCACGGAAGCGCTTCACCAGTTCCGAACCGTTCAGGTCGGCGATGCGTGCCGAGCCATGGACGTTCGAGGTGTACATCGGCAATTGCCAGCCCTGCCAGGAGCGCGCGCTGATGCCCATGTTCTGGAGCACGATTGCCAGCAGGCCGGCGGTGATATTCTCGCCGGACGATACGATCGCGTCGTATTCGCGCGCATCGTGCATCGGCGACGCGTCCTTGCACCAGGACACCAGCTCGTTGGTCTTGCCGGCCATGGCAGAAACCACGACCGCCACATCGTGGCCGGCCTTGTATTCGCGCTGCACATGCCGCGCGACGTTGCGGATGCGGTCGATATCGGCGACCGACGTTCCGCCGAATTTCAGCACTAGACGTGACATGAAAGGATCGGCGCCCCGGGTAAACGTTAACGCGCGGAGCTTAGGGCGGACGCCCAGCGCGGGCGCAGTCATAGCGATGCGGTGTCGCTCCTGCAAGGCACCGGAGTCAGCGAAAATTGATGTGGCTGGCCAGCGGCATAAGGCTAGAAGGAGCATTCGTCCGGACCGGGCTGCCGATCGGCGCACGGATCGCCGGGCCTCTGGAATGCGGGTGGGCAATGCCGAAGCGGAGTGAGACCACAATCGACCGGGCCGAGGTCGAGCAATTCTCGAGGCTCGGCGCGCAATGGTGGGACGAGCGCGGCCCGATGGCGATGCTGCACAAGTTCAACCCTGTGCGGCTCAGCTATATCCGCGACCAGGTCTCCACCCATTTCGGCCGGAACCCGCGGCAGATCGGCTGCCTGTCGGGGCTCCGCATCCTCGATATCGGCTGCGGCGGCGGTATCCTGTCCGAGCCGCTGGCCCGGCTCGGCGCCACCGTGATCGGTGCCGACCCCTCGGAAGCCAATATCGAGGTGGCCCGCAAACATGCCGCCCAGGTCGATCTGGTCATCGACTATCGCGCCGTCACCGCCGAGGACCTCGCCGGCAACAACGAGACATTCGATGTCGTGCTGGCGATGGAGGTGGTGGAGCATGTCGCCGATGTTTCGCTGTTCGTGCACCGGTGCGCCGACATGGTGCGTCCGAACGGCATGATGATCGCGGCGACCCTCAATCGCACCATGAAGAGCTTCGCGCTCGCCATTGTCGGCGCGGAATACGTCTTGCGCTGGTTGCCGCGCGGCACCCATCGCTGGGACAAGTTTGTCACGCCGGCCGAACTGGAGGCTGCGATGCAGACCGCCGGGCTCAACGTGGTGGACGAGCGCGGTGTAGTCTATCGCGTGATGGGCGACCGCTGGGAACTCTCCGCCGATATGGACGTGAACTACATGCTCACCGCTGCACGCGGTGCATGACAGACAGCCCTGCAAGGCGGTCAGAAAAGTTATCCTCCCTGATTGCTGCCGTGCGAAGATGGATCCCGGATTTGGATTGAGGAGCTAGCGATGATCGTCGAACTTGTCACCTTCACGTTTCCCAGCGGCCATGATCGCGCGAGCGAACTTGAAGCCGTGCGCGGCGTGGTGGAGAAATGGGCGGCCAACAAGGATCTGGTGCGCAAGCACTTCCTGTGGGGCGTCGGCGAGGACGCAGGCACCGGCGCCGGCTTCTACATCTGGCCATCGATCGAAGCGGCGGAGCGTTCCCATGGCGACGAGTGGCGGGAGGCGGTGAAGAAGCGCACCGGCGGTTATCCGACCATCCGCTATTTCGACTTGATGGCGCTCGTCGACAACGAAAACGGCGCGATCACCGAATGGGACGCCAATGGTAAGGCGCGCGACTACACGCGCCAACGCGAGCCGGTGTGAGGCTGCCGGTGGTGTGCTGCGCCGATCTCTCCCCGTTCGTCCCCGCGAAAGCGGGGACCCAGATCTTTTTGTGGCCCTGGGTCCCCGCTTTCGCGGGGACGAACGGAAATCATGCAAATCGCTTCGAACGAAACGATTTCTGAAGCCGCATGCCCGACACCGGCTGGTTGTGGATTGTCTTCACGCTGCTCGCGGCCGCCGGACAAACCATCCGCAACGCGATGCAGCGCGAGTTGACCGCGACGCTCGGCACTGCCGGTGCGACCCATGTGCGGTTTCTGTTCGGCTTTCCGTTCGCGATTCTGTTTTTGTGCGGACTGATGCTCGTCACCGGCGCATCGCTCCCGAACCCGCCGCCTGTATTCTGGCTCTGGGTGCTGCTCGGCATGGGCGCGCAGGCGCTCGCCACGGCGCTGATGCTGATGGCGATGGGCGAGCGCTCCTTCGTCGTCACCATCGCCTATATCAAGACCGAGCCGGTGCAGGTGGCGCTGTTCGGCCTGATCTTTCTCGGCGACAAGCTGACCGCCGGCATGATCGCTGCCATCCTGATCGCGACCGCGGGCGTGATTGTGATGTCGTTGAAGCCGGGTGGAGCGGCCGCCGACAACAGCTGGCGGCCAACGATGCTGGGCCTTGCCTCAGGCGCCGCCTTCGCGTTTTCCGCAATCGGCTATCGTGGCGGAATTCTCAGTCTCGGCTTGTCCGACTACGTGATGGCCGCCACGTTCACGCTGACAGTCGGCCTCATCATGCAGGCTGCGATGCTGACAACCTTGCTTATGGTGCGCAGTCCGGAGGTGATGCGGGCCATCATCAAGGAATGGCGGCCGTCGCTGTTCGCAGGCTTCATGGGGGCGACCGCCTCGCAATTCTGGTTTCTTGCGTTTGCGCTGGCGACGGCTGCGAGCGTGCGCACACTCGCTCTGGTCGAAGTGCTGTTCGCGCAGGCGATCTCAAGCTTCGTGTTCGGGCACAAGACGACGATGCGCGAAGGACTCGGGATCGCATTGATTGTGATCGGAGTGGTGCTGCTGATCTGGACGCACTGATCCGATGTCGGGAATTGGCTTGCGCTGTGTGCAAGGCGGGAGCCCCCTTCACGATGAAGGGGGCCTCCTGAACTCAATTCCGCGCCAGCGTCACTGGCGCAAGCCCGGCAAAGCCAAGGGCACTTGCTGCGGCCGGCGTCAGGTCAATGACGCGCCCGCGTATGAATGGCCCGCGATCCGTAATCCGGACCACAACACTGCGGCCATTCTTCTTATTGGTGACGCGAACACGGCTCCCGAACGGGAGGCTCTTGTGGGCGGCGGTCATCGCCCCGGGATTCATACGTTCGCCGCTGGCGGTCTTTTTGCCGGCGTATCCGTCGCCGTTGCCATAGACCGATGCGATCCCTGATTCAGCTTGAGCGCCCCCTGCGAAGGAAAGACAAACTGCAAACGCCAATGCGTAGGCTCGAGCCTGCATCCAAAATAGTCCCTTTTTGTTTGTGATGCGGCGGCGCTTGCCGGTCGAATACGACCTCGGTATGGCAAGCCCGGATTCTCGCCCGAGGCGAAATTTCAATGAATGCCCGGCTCAATCCGCAATTTGTGCGTGCGGAGAGCCCAAAAGCGTCTGTCGATGTGGAAATTAGTTCCGTTCGTCCGGCAAAACCGGGATCGGATGAAATTCGACGCCCTCGTCGTGCAGATCCTTGGCTTCTTGCGGCGAGGCCTCGCCATAGATCGAACGATGTTCGATCTCGCCGTAGTGCATTTTGCGCGCTTCTTCTGGAAATTTCTTGCCGACATTGTCGGCGTTCTTGGTCAGGTGCTCGCGCAATTCCTTCAGCTTGGTGCGCAGTTCCTGCTCCTGCGGCGAAATCATCGCGACCGGTTCCTGCGAAGGCGCGGACGGAATCTCCGGTGCCACGGCAGGAGCGGAAGCCCTGCGCTTCTTTGTGCCGCGACCAAGCGCCGGCGCCATGATTGCTTTTTCGACTTTCCTGGAATCGCAGGCCGGACAGGTCACGAGCCCACGTTTGCGTTGCTTGTCGTAATCGGACGAGTCGCTGAACCAGACTTCGAAATTGTGCTTCCGCTCGCAAACGAGCGTGTACTTCATCATGTCGCGTCACCAACAACATGCAGGTGCGCCGGCTCCGCCATCGGTTCGATGATGTCGAAACGGCGGCCATGCTGCAGCGACGGCACCTTAGCACGCGCGGCCGTCACTGCGGCGGGATCGATCTCCACCATCAGGACTCCGGGCTCGCTCCCGAGCTCGCCGACGACGCGGCCCCAGGGATCGACGGCCAGTGAATGACCGTAGGTCTCACGTCCATTTTCGTGCGCGCCGCCTTGTGCGGCGGCCAGCACGAACGAGCCGTTCTCGATCGCGCGTGCGCGGATCAGCGTGTGCCAATGCGCCTCGCCGGTCTGGCGCGTGAAGGCGGCCGGAATTGTCAGCACGGTGGCGCCGGCTTCGGCGAGCGCGCGGTACAGAGCCGGAAAGCGCAAATCGTAGCAGATGGTCAGCCCGAGTCGGGCGAAGGGAAGGTCGACCGCCACCGCGCTGTCGCCCGGACGAAAGTTGTTGGACTCGCGGTAGCTCTCGCCGCCGGCCAGATCGACATCGAACATATGGATTTTGTCGTAGCGGGCGACGATATCGCCACGCGGACTGATCATGAAGGCGCGGTTCGCCGCCTTCTCAGGCGAGACCTTGATCGCGAGCGAGCCGATATGCAGGTGGATCTTCAGATTGCGCGCCAGTTCGCGGAAGGCGGCGACACAGATATCCTTGTCCTCGTCCGTGATCGCAGCGAACAGCTTCTCGCGCGACAGCTCCATGATGTTGGTCATCTCGGGCGTCTGCACGTATTGCGCGCCGGCGGCGGCGGCTTCGCGGATCAGGGCTGCAGCCTCATCCAGATTGGCTTGCGGCGATCGCCTCGTCCGCATCTGGACCAGGCCCGCGTGAAACTTGCCGTCTGATCTGGTCATGCCGCAGGTCCGGGCTGCGCCAGCAGCGGATCGAGGTTGCCGGCGTCCTCGAGCGCATAGAGGTCGTCGCAGCCGCCCACATGGGTCGCTCCGATAAAGATCTGGGGCACCGTCGTGCGTCCGCTGGCTCGCGCTGTCATCTCGGCACGGAGCGTCGAGTCGCCACCCACATCGATTTCCTTGTAGGTGACGCCCTTTTTTGCGAGCAGGTCTTTCGCCCACGCGCAATAGGGACAATAGGCGGTGGTGTAGATTTCAACTGGAGGCATGGGATTTCGTTTCGTCGAAACCACTATATGGGCGTCCGCACGCTGTCGACAACCCGCGCGAAGACGAGCACATCCACCTGCCGGGCGCCGCCTCGCAACAACACGCGGGCGCAGGCATCCACGGTGGCGCCGGAGGTCAGAACATCGTCCACGAGCACGACGTGCCGGCGCGCGATCTCGGAGCGGTTGGCGGGCTCGATACGGAATGCGCCCTGCACATTGGCGGCGCGCTCGCTTTTCGACAGTCCCACCTGCTGCGGGGTCGCCTTCACCCGCTTCAGCGCCGTATGGCTCACCGGTATGCCGAGCGGTCCGGCCACAAGCTTGGCGAGCGCCGCTGACTGGTTGAACCGGCGTGCCCACATCCGCTTCCAGTGCAGGGGAACCGGAACCACCACCTCGGCATCCTCCAGCACCTCGGTTCCGGCGCGTGCCATCCAACGGGCCATCACCGGTGCGAGATCCAGCCGATCGCCATATTTCAGCGCATGAACCATGGTGCGGGCGATCTCGTCGTAACGAACGGCCGCGCGGGCGCGGGTATAGGCCGGCGGATCAGCAATCGCCTGCATGGAAAGGATGCCCGGGCCGGGGTCATAGGTGAAGGGAATGCCCAGTCTCTCGCAGAACGGCCGCTCGATCGGTGACAGCTTCGACCAGCAGGGCGCGCACAATCCGGTGCCATCGCCGACCGGATCGCGGCAGGAAGGGCAGAGTGGTGGGAGCCCCACATCGAGCATCATCCGGAACGGCATCCGCAACGCGGCCGCGATTTGCGACAGGCGCCGGGATATGCGTTCGTCTATAGCGGTGCCGGACATGTGCTGGTCCCAACCACGGGACCAGCGTAGCGCCAGCTGGAGAGCTGTGAAAGTGGAAGGACCGCCCCGGATATTCGACCGCGATCTGCAGCGCCGGCGCCGCCTGCGCGCGCTGCGCGGCGAGCCGGTCGATTTTCTGCTGGAGCATGTCGCGCAGGAGCTGGTGGAGCGTCTGTGCGTGGTGAAGCGCTCTTTCCATCTCGCGGCCGATATCGGGACACCCGGTGTTGCGTTGCGCGCAATGATGCGCTCGCAAGGAATTGCCGCCGATGTCATTGCGGTCGATCCGCTGGCGTTTCGTCCGCATTTCGGCGAGCCGTTGCTTGTTGCCGCCGATGAGGAGGCTCTGCCCTTTGCCGGCGGCTCGCTCGATCTCGCGGTCTCGGCGCTCGCGCTGCAATCGGTCAACGATCTGCCGGGTGCACTCGCGCAGATCAGGCGTGTGCTGAAGCCGGACGGCCTCTTCCTTGCCGCGTTGCTCGGAGGCGAGACGCTGACCGAGTTGCGCCAGTCCTTCGCCGCAGCGGAGGCCGAAATCGATGGCGGCGTGTCGCCGCGCGTCGCGCCGTTTGCCGATGTGCGCGATCTTGGCGCGCTATTGCAGCGCGCGGGCTTCGCGCTCCCGGTTGTCGATGCCGATCGTCTGACGGTGCGCTATGCGACGCCATTCGATCTGATGCGCGACCTGCGCGGCATGGGTGCGACCAATGCGCTGGCCGAACGCCGCCGCGTGCCGTTGAAGCGGGAAATTCTTGTGCGAATGGCCGAGATCTATGCTGAACGTTTCAGCGATCCCGACGGGCGCCTGCGCGCAAGTTTCGACATCGTCTGGTTGTCGGGATGGGCGCCGCATGAAAGCCAGCAGCAGCCGCTGCGGCCGGGATCGGCAAAGGCGCGTCTCGCCGACGCGCTGAAAACGATTGAACTGCCGGCTGGAGAAAAGGCTGGCGACTAGAGCGTCAAAACAAGAAAGTCAGAGCCTGGATTCCGTGAAAGTCCGAAAGGCTTTAGCCCATCGCGGCGCTGACCGAGTCGTACATGCCCTTGACGGACACGCCGAGCGAATTCACGGCGCTTACGATCGCAACGGCAATGCCAGCGGCGATCAACGCATATTCAATCGCGGTCGCGCCGCGTTCATCGCGGAGAAAGCGGCGGAAAGTCCGGTCATACAGCTTCTGCGTATCCATCGACGTTCCTCTCTCGCGATTACAAAAGGGATGTCAGGTGAGGGATCAGCGGTTCATCCGCAGCGGGCATCGGATAATCCCGTAGCTTGTTCGGCCAGACCCAGGCGAGGCGCACGTGGTGCTGTGCTGTAACCTGACCTTCCCAGCGCCGGCAGACATAGAGCGGCATCAACAGGTGAAAGTCCGGATAGGTGTGACTCGCGAAGGTCAGGGGTGCGAGACAGGCTTCCCTGACGACAATTCCCAATTCCTCCTGCAATTCGCGTATCAGCGTTTGTTCAGGCGTCTCGCCCGCTTCCACCTTGCCGCCGGGGAATTCCCAGAGACCTGCCATCGCCTTGCCTTCCGGCCGCTCCGCGATCAGCACGCGGCCATCGGCATCGATAAGGGCGCAGGCAGCGACAATAAGGAGTTTGGCGCTCACGTCCGTCGTTCACTCTAGAAAATGCGGCGTTAACGGCCGCTTAAAAATTAAGTCGGGATTACGACCGATAGTCGCCGTTGATGGCGATATATTCTTTGGTGAGGTCGCAGGTCAGCACGCGGTCCCGGCCCTTGCCGAGTCCGAGTGCAACCTTCAATTCGATCTCGGGCTTCTTCATCGACTCGGAAACCTGGGCCTCGTCATAGGACGGATCGCGTGCGCCCTTAGTAGCGACGCGGATGCCGTTGAACCAGATCGACAGCTTGTCGCGGTCGGCCGGTTCGCCCGCCTTGCCGACTGCCATCACCACGCGGCCCCAATTGGCGTCTTCTCCGGCAATCGCAGTCTTCACCAGCGGAGAATTGGCGATCGACATGGCAATCCGCCGCGCCGACTTGTCCGAAGCGGCGCCCTCGATCTTGATCTCGACCAGCTTGCGCGCGCCTTCGCCGTCGCGGGCAACCTGTTCCGACAGATTTGCCAGCACGGTCTGCAACGCCTTGCGAAAGCCCTTGAGACGCGGATCGCTGGCGCGTGCGATCCTCGGCGCACCGCGCGCCGCCGCAGCCCCGGTTGCAAAGGCGAGAAGCGTGTCGGACGTGGATGTGTCGCCATCGATGGTCACGGCGTTGAATGTGCTGGTCACGCCGTCGCTCAGCATCTTCTGCAGCGCCGGTGCCGCGATCGGCGCATCAGTGAAGATGAATGACAACATGGTTGCCATGTCAGGGGCGATCATGCCGGCGCCCTTGGCGATGCCGTTGATCGTGACCGTGGTCTTGCCGATACGCGCCTGAGCGGTCGCGACCTTCGGAAAGGTATCGGTGGTCATGATCGCATTCGCCGCATCGAGAAAGCGCCCGGGGGCTGCGTCCTCCACCAGCGTCTGTATCACGCCGTCGAATTTCGTGGCGTCGAGCGGCTCGCCGATCACTCCGGTGGAGGCGAGAAACACGTCGTTCACGCCGCAGCCATTGGCCTGCGCTGCGAGCTTCGCCGTCAGCTGCGTCGCCGTGCGGCCCGACTTTCCGGTGAAGGCATTGGCGTTTCCGGAATTCACCACCAGAGCGCGAGCGCTGCCACCCTTCAGCCGCGCGCGGCACCATTCCACCGGCGCCGAGGGGCATTTCGAGCGGGTAAAGACGCCAGCCACCGTCGTGCCCTTGTCAAAGGCAGCGAACAGGACGTCGGTGCGGTTCTTGTAGCGGATGCCGGCCTGCGCGGTCGCGATCCGGACGCCGTCGACTGGCGGCATATCGGGCACATGGGTGGGGGCGAGCGGGGACACGGCGCTGGACATTGTGGGCCTCATGGCCCGGCGACACGCGGGCGCGCCCGTCATAGCGGGGCAATGGCAAAAATAAAACGGGGCGCTTTTGGCGCCCCGTTCTGGAAGTCCTCGCGCGGGAGGCGGGACTATTTCTTGGCCGGAGCCTTGGTGTCGGGCTTGGCGGCCGGGGCGGGATCAGCCGGCTTCTCGCCGACCTTCTCGATCTTTGCGTCGGCGCGCAGCTTCTGGATCAGTTCGGCCTGTGCCTTGCGTTGCACGTAGTTTTCGATCTGTTCCTTGACTTGGTCGAATTCCGGCGGCTGCTTGGTGCGCTTGTCGTCCACGCGGATGACGTGCCAGCCGAATTGCGACTTCACGGGGTCGGAGACCTGGCCCTTGTCCAGCTTGAACGCTGCTTCGGCGAATTCCGGCACCATCTGGTCCTTGGTGAAGAAGCCGAGATCGCCGCCCGTATCCTTCGAGCCGGGATCCTTCGACTTTTCCTTGGCGATTGCGGCGAAGTCGCCGCCCTTCTTCAGATCGCCGGCGATCGTTTTCGCCTCGTCTTCCGACTCGACGAGGATATGGCTGGCACTCACTTCCTGCTCGTTGCCGACGTCCTTGATGGCATCGGCATAGACCTTCTTCATTGCGTCATCGGTGACGGACGTCTTGGCTTCGTTCTGCAGGAGCGCTTCCATGAGCAGCTTGGTGCGGGCGAGGGCCAGCTTGCGCTTGAAGTCGTCGGTGTCGCCGAGCTTCTTGGCTTCGGCGGCCTTCGCCACCAGGATCATGTCCGCGACGTAGGTCGTCAGGTAGTCTTTCTTGGCCTCGGGCGCCATCGGGGGAAGCTGGGTGCCGATATCTTCTTCGGCCGCCTTCAGGTCGCTCTCCTTGATCTCGGTACCGTTGACCTTGGCGACCACAGGGTCGGCCTGGGCCTGCGCGGTCGTGGCCAGAGGGCCGGCCAGGGCGAACATCGCGGCCGCGGTCAGTGTCGGCAGCCAGCCGGACGGAAAGCGGGAGGGGCGGGTCGGAGTCATCGGGGTTTCCTTCGGGCGAGATTGGCCGCGGCAAATCGTGGCGGACACTTACGCAGGCCTTGTGGCTTGGCAATGCCCGAACCCCCTTAATTTTCTGCAATCGCCGGAGCCGGGCCTCTGATTGACAAGGGTGTGACCCCCTCCTATTTCTCCAGATATTTCCGGCCGCAGCACCCGAATTTGCGCATGATCCGCTATATTGGGTGCGCGGCCAGAAGCGTTTCCGGGGTGGATTTGCGGTCGGATGACCGGGGGTTCGCCCGCGGTGTCAAAACTTCGTGTCTTGAACCCCTTGGACCGAACCGCGGTTCCAATCGTCCGACCAAAGACGATCTGAAGAAAAAGGATTTCGCATGCTTGGCGCAGTCGCCCGCAAGCTGTTCGGCTCCGCCAATGACCGGCGGATCAAGGGCTACCAGCCGCGTGTCCAGGCCATCAACGCGCTTGAGCCTGAACTTGCCAAGCTGTCCGACGACGAATTGCGGGCGCGCACCGACGACTTCAAGAAGCAACTGGCGGAGGGCAAGACCCTCGACGACATTCTGGTGCCGGCTTTCGCCACGGTCCGCGAGGCCGGCAAGCGGGTCCTCGGCCAGCGCCATTTCGACGTCCAGCTCATCGGTGGGATGATCCTGCACGAGGGCGGTATCGCCGAGATGAAAACCGGCGAGGGCAAGACCCTCGTCGCAACGCTCGCTGTCTATCTCAATGCGCTGGCTGGTCGCGGCGTGCATGTCGTGACCGTCAACGACTACCTCGCCAAGCGCGACGCCGAATGGATGGGCCAGATCTACGGCTTTCTCGGATTGAC
>CAZIKZ010000143.1:8117-10875 GCA_964539845.1 uncultured Hyphomicrobiales bacterium | reverse complement strand
ATCCAGGTGGTCGATGCGCGCAGCGCAGGCCGCTTTGCCGGAACGGCGGCCGAGCCCCGGCCGGGGCTGAAGTCCGGCCATATGCCGGGCGCGCTCAACCTGCCCTTCGATACGCTGCTCGAGGATGGCCGCCTGGTCGGCCCTGAGCATATCCGGGCGAAATTCGCAGCTGCCGGCGTCGATCTGGGCCAGCCGGTCGTAACGACCTGCGGTTCAGGCGTTACCGCGGCGGTGCTGTGGTTTGCGCTCGACGCCATCGGCAAGGAGCCGAAGGCGCTCTATGACGGCTCCTGGACCGAATGGGCCTCGCGCGGCGATCTGCCAATCGAAACGAACGGCTGAGACAGAGGGTCGCTCCCGCGCAGCCGTTGGGGTCTTGGTCCAGCGTCAAGGCGCATGATAAACGCCTGCATGACCATGAATGCGTTGTCCCAACCCCGCTCTCCAACGAACTCGGCCTCGCCGGAGGTAACTGCGTTCTATCATGAGACGTCCGGGAGCGTCGCGTATCTCGTCACGGACCCCGCCACGGGGCGCACAGCGATCATCGATCCGGTGCTCGATTTCGACCCGCGCGCCGGACGGGTTGCGACAGCGTCAGCAGACGCGGTGCTGAGAGCAATTTCGGAACGCGGTCTGACCGTCGAATGGATACTCGACACGCACCCGCATGCCGACCACTTCTCGGCCGCCGCCTATCTGAAGAGCAAGCTCGGCGCACCGACCGCAATCGGGGCAAAGGTCGCCGACATCCAGAAGCTTTGGGAAAAGATCTATAACCTGCCGCCTTACACCACGCGATATTGGGACCGGCTGTTCAACGATAACGACACGTTCAAGATCGGCTCTCTCGACGCGCGCGTGATGCTGTCTGCCGGTCACACGCTTGCATCCGTCACCTATATCGTGGGCGATGCCGTCTTCGTCCATGACACGCTGTTTCAGCCGGATTCCGGGACTGCGCGCACGGACTTTCCAGGCGGCAGTGCGGCGACGCTGTACGATTCGATCCAGCGCATCCTGACGCTGCCGGACGAAACGCGGCTGTTCACCGGACACGACTACAGGCCGAATGGCCGGCCCGCGCAATGGGAGTCGACCGTCGCACAGCAGAAGCGCGACAACACCCATGTCGGGCGCGGCCGCGATCGGGCGTCTTACATCGCACTACGTGAAGCGCGCGACAAGACACTGCCCCTGCCCGAACTGATGCTCGCGGCGCTGCAGGTCAATCTGCGCGGCGGCCGCATGCCGGAGCCGGAAGACAACGGCCGCAGCTATCTGAAAATTCCGCTCGACGCGTTCTGAGCGCACCTATCGCTCACGATAAATCTCTCACCGTTCATTCCCGCGCCAAGGCGGGAATGAACGCAAGAGACAGCGCGCGCCGGAAGATGCGGTTTCAGACCCGCTTATGCTTCTTCAGCCGAAAGGCCAGCGCGATCCAGGTCACGCCGAGCAGCATCGCGAACCAGCCGATGATCCAGGCGACCGCGAGAGCGCCAACCGCTGGACGTGCGATCAGGATCACGCCGAAAATCACCGTCAGCAGACCGCCGAGTCCGAGCAACCATTCGCCCTCGATCTCCTTGCGCAGCTTGATCGCGCCCCAGATCTCCATGACACCGGCAACGATCGCCCAGCAGGCGATGAACAGCAGCAGGATGAACGCTGTCTTGACCGGCCAGGCGAAGGCGAGGATGCCGGCTGCGATGCCGGCAACGCCAGCGATGGCGAGCCACCAGCGCGGAGCTACCGTACCGCCCTTCCCGAAAAAGGCGGTCCACAGGGCGAGGACGCCGTCGACCAAAGCGAAAGCGCCCCAGAATAGGGTCAGCGTCAGCAACGTGATGCCGGGCCACAGGAATGTCAGAATTCCGAAGATGAGCGCTGCAATCCCGCGCAGCAACAGGACCCACCAATGGTCAGCCAGCGCGTTCAGCATCACCGCGCCCGCGAGCGGGCCCGGTGCCGGTTGAACCTGAGTGCTCATGGCATGTCTCCTCGAAAAAACCAGCAATCGCGATTTGTGCCTGCCTGCCCCGTTACACCGGCGCCACGCGACTGCGATTCCGCAGGCGACAAAAACTTAGCGCCTTTGATGGAACCTGACCAATCAAAATGGAGCAACGGCGTTCGCGCGTGCCGCGGCGATGCGCGGTCTCGCACCCGAAATATCAGTTCAGAATCTGGCTCAGGAAGAGCTTGGTCCGCTCATGCTTTGGATGCGCGAAGAATTCCGCGGGCGCGTTGATTTCGACAATCTGCCCCTCGTCCATGAACACGATGCGATCAGCAACCTGCCGCGCAAAGCCCATTTCGTGTGTCACCACAAGCATGGTCATACCGCTTTCGGCGAGTTCGACCATGGTCTCCAGCACTTCCTTGACCATCTCCGGATCAAGCGCGGACGTCGGTTCGTCGAACAGCATGATCTTCGGGCTCATGCAGAGGGCGCGCGCGATCGCAACGCGCTGTTGCTGCCCACCTGAGAGTTGGCCCGGATATTTGTTCGCCTGCTCGGGGATGCGAACGCGCTCGAGGTAATGGCGAGCGACCTCCTCGGCCTGCTTCTTGGGCATCTTACGCACCCAGATCGGCGCAAGGGTCAGGTTCTCCAGCACGGTGAGATGCGGGAACAGATTGAAATGCTGGAACACCATACCAACCTCGCGCCGCACCTCATCGATGCTCTTGAGGTCGTTGGTGAGCAGAACACCGTCTACCACCACCCGTCCGCGCTGATGATCCTCCAGCC
>CAZIKZ010000143.1:0-8107 GCA_964539845.1 uncultured Hyphomicrobiales bacterium | reverse complement strand
CAGCCGGTTGATGCAGCGGATCATGGTGGACTTGCCGGAGCCGGACGGCCCACAGACCACGATGCGCTCGCCGCGCTCGACCCGCAGGTTAATGTCACGCAGCACGTGGAAATCACCGAACCACTTGTGCATGCCGGCGATCTCAACCGCCGGAACGTCTGAAGTCTTTTCAGGCTTGCGGGAAACGTCACTCATCGGCGGTGCCCGGTCGCAAGTCGCCGCTCGACGCCCTTTGCGTACCGCGACATCATAAAGCAGCAAACGAAATAGAAGATGGCGGCGAACGCGTAGCCCGTGGTCGAAGTGACCGGCGTTGCCCATTTCGGATCGATACGGGCGGCCTCGATGGTGCGCAGGAAGTCGAAAATGCCGACGATGAACACCAGTGTCGTATCCTTGAACAGCGCGATGTTGCTGTTGACGATATTCGGAATGGTGATCCGCAGCGCCTGCGGCAGGATGATCAATCCCATCATCTTCCAGTAACTCAGGCCCAGCGCCTGCGCACCCTCATATTGTCCGCGCGGAATCGCCTGCAGGCCCGCCCGCACCACTTCGGCCATATAGGCCGCAGCGAACAGCGCGACCCCGATCAGCGCGCGCAGCAACTTGTCGGGCGACCACGCTTCCGGAACAAACAACGGAAGCATAACGCTCGCCATGAACAGCACGGTGATGAGAGGTACCCCGCGCACAAACTCGATAAAGATGATCGAGAACAGGCGCACCGCAGGCATCGTCGAGCGGCGCCCGAGGGCCAGGATCACGCCGAGCGGCAGCGAGAACACGATACCGACCGCCGACACCACCACCGTCACCAGAATGCCGCCCCACAGCGAGGTCGGCACGTAGGACAGACCGAGCGGCGCGAAGCCGAGCAGCAGCATCACCGACAGGATCGGCAACAGGATGAAGAAATAGACTGCGGCCGCGCGCTTGTTCGGCGCCCATGACGCAAGCAGCCAGACAATCCCGATCGCCAGCAGCGCAAAGAACACGTCGACGCGCCAGCGTTCGTTGATCGGATAAAATCCGTAGATGAAGAAATTGATGCGCTCGGTCACGAAGGCCCAGCATGCGCCAACCCGCGGGCGCTCGGGCGTCACCACGCAGGCCACGCGGTCGTCGCCGGCCCAGGTGGCATCAAAGATCAGGAAGTTCAGAAGCGGTGGAACGATCCACCAGATCACCAGCAGCGACGCCAGGGTCAGGCCAATATTCAGCGGCCCGGAAAACAGATGCTCACGCATCCAGCCGATGATGCCGCGCTCGCGCGATGGCGCCGGCAGCGCAGGCACCGGCTCGGTGCGGACGAAGGCGGGCGCGCTCATCGTCAGCGCTCCACCAGCGCGATGCGCCGGTTATAGAGGTTCATGAGGCCCGAGGTGACGAGACTGATGGTGAGGTAGACCGCCATGGTGACCGCCACGACCTCGACCGCCTGCCCCGTTTGGTTCAGCACCGTCCCGGTGAAGACCTGTACCAGGTCCGGATAACCGATCGCGACCGCGAGCGACGAGTTCTTGGTCAGGTTGAGATACTGGTTGGTGAGCGGCGGCACGATCACGCGCATCGCCTGCGGGACCACGATCAGCCGCAATGTCGGCCGCGGTCGCAAACCGAGCGAATACGCGGCCTCGGTCTGACCATGCGCGACCGATTGGACGCCCGCGCGTACGGCCTCCGCAATAAAGGCCGCGGTGTAAATCGACAGCCCGAATAGGAGTGCGGCAAATTCCGGAAGAATCTCGATGCCACCGCGAATGTTGAAGCGACCCATCTCGGGAAAATCGAAGCTGACAGGGAAGCCGGTCATCGCCAGCACCAGGAGCGGAAGCCCGAGGACCAGCGATGCGCCGACTGCGAAGACCGGCGCCTGCTCTCCGGTCAACTCCTGACGCCGCCGCGCCCACCACCGGAACGCAAACGCGCCTACGATGCCCAGTACGAGTGCGATCGCCACAGCCTCGAAGCCCGGTCCGAAAACCGGCTTCGGCAGGAACAGCCCGCGATTGTTGAGCAGCATGCCGCCGGGAATCGAGATGCTGTCCCGCAGCACCGGCAGCGCCTTCAGCACCGCATTGTACCAGAAGAGCAACTGCAACAGCAGCGGCAGATTGCGGATCACCTCGACATAGCCCGCGGCAAGTTTCGCCACGAGCACGTTCTTCGACAATTGCAGGATGCCGATCAGGAATCCGATGATGGTCGCGAGGATAATGCCGAGAAATGAAACCAGCAGCGTATTCAACAACCCGACCCAAAAGGCGCGGCCGTAGGTCGACTGCGCCGAATAGGGAATCAGGTGCTGGCTGATGTCGAAGCCCGCGGTCGAGTTCCAGAAATCGAAGCCCGACGCGATCCGCGCACGCGCCAGGTTTTCCGCCGCGTTGGTGACCGCGCTGTAGGCCAGCCAAACGATGACCGCGCAGAGCAGCAATTGGAATGCAATGCTGCGCCAGCGCGGATCGTAGAACGGGGAGATTTTGGACGGTGCGGCCTGCGCCATCACGCGCCTGCCGCGCCGGTCAGCGTACCGGCGGAGCGTATTGCAGGCCGCCCTTGGTCCAGAGCGCATTCAGACCGCGTGAGATCTTCAGCCGCGAGCCCTGCCCGAGGTTCCTTTCAAAGATCTCGCCGTAATTGCCGACATGCTTGATCATGCGGACACCGAAGTCGTTGGTCAGCCCGAACGCCTCGCCGAACTTGCCCTCGATGCCGAGCAGACGGCGGATATCCGGATTGTCGGACTTCATCTGCGAATCGACATTGGCTTTGGTGACGCCGAGTTCTTCGGCGTTGACCAGCCAGAAATTCGCCCAGCGCACGATGTCGAACCACTGGTCGTCACCATGACGGACCGACGGGCCGAGGGGCTCTTTCGAAATGATATCCGGCAAGACGACGTGATCGTCGGGTGTCGCGGTGCGCAGCCGCTCCGAATACAGGGCGGAGGCATCGGTCGTGTAGGCATCGCAGCGACCGGCGTCATAGGCCTTCACAGCTTCGTCCGACGTGGCGAAGGTCACCGTCTTCAGCTTCATGTTGTTGGCGCGGAAGAAGTCGGCGAGGTTGAGTTCAGTGGTGGTGCCCTGCTGCACGCAGACCGCGGCGTCGTTCAGTTCCAGCGCGGAATTCACCTTCAGCGCCTTGCGGACGAGGAAGCCCTGTCCGTCATAGTAATTTGTGCCGGTAAAGTTCAGTCCGTTGGTGGTATCGCGCGACGAGGTCCAGGTGGTGTTGCGGATCAGCACGTCGATTTCGCCGGATTGCAGCGCGGTGAAGCGATCCTTGGCGGTCAGCGGTACGAACTTGACCTTGGTCGGGTCGTTGAAGATCGCGGCGGCGATGGCGCGGCAATAATCGACGTCAAAACCGGTCCAGTTGCCCTGCGCGTCCGGGAGGCCGAAACCGGCAAGATTGCCGTTCGCGCCGCAATTGAGGACGCCGCGTTGCTGCACCTGCTTCAGTGTCTGGGCCTCCGCGGCAGAGCCCGCGAGACCGACCAGGGTTGCGAGGGCGAAGGTGAAAAGGCTGCGCTTCATGATGTGTCCCCAAACTCGACCGGACGGAGATGATATGGCTTGCGTGATCAAGGCGTACGGCACCTAATGCATCCAGCGCAAGCCTGCCCGCTCGCGCCAAAGGCCGCAGACGTGCTTCACCCTAGGCCGCCATCACCAATCCCGCAATTGACGCCATCTGAGAACGATTGCACTGACAGGTCAAGGGCTTGACTGACAGCCGCCGGTTTGTCTGCAATCGACCCTAGATATTCGCCAGCCTGATACTCCCGCGGGCCGGCACGGCCAAGGACTTCCCATGAGCAAGCCGAACGAGCCCCGTGACTACCAAACGGACACCCGAATCGTGACCGGCGGTCGCACCCCGCGCGAGTACCACGGATTCGTCAATCCGCCCGTGTATCACGGCTCGACCGTGCTGTATCCGACCGCCGCCGACATGGTCGCGCACCGGGCCCGGTACCGGTACGGCCGGCGCGGCACGCCGACCTCGGAAGCTCTGGAAAATGCCCTGCGCGAACTGGAAGGACCGCAATGCGCGGGCGTCGCGCTATTGCCGTCCGGAGCGGCCGCGGTTTCGACCGCGCTGCTCTCGGTCCTGTCAGCCGGCGATCACCTTCTGATCACCGACAGCGTCTACCGCCCAACCCGGACCTTCGCAGATTCGATTCTGAAGCGGTATGGCGTGGAGACCAGCTATTACGATCCGCTGATTGGAGCCGATATCGCGAGCCAGTTCAAACCGAACACCCGCGCGGTCTTTGTCGAAGCGCCCGGCTCACAGACTTTCGAGATCCAGGACATTCCAGCGATAGCGCGCGTTGCTCATGACAAGGGCGCCGTGGTGCTGATGGACAATACCTGGGCGACACCGCTCTATTATTCGGCCTTCGCGCACGGCGCCGATCTCTCGATCCAGGCCGGCACCAAATATATCGGCGGGCATTCCGACATCATGTTCGGCACGGTGTCGGCCAATGAGGCGACCTGGCCGAAACTCAACGAAACGGTCGGGAATTACGGGCTCTGCACCGGCCCCGACGACATCTATCTCGCGCAACGCGGCTTACGCACGCTGTCGGTCCGGCTGGAACGCCACCAGCGTGCCGGATTGGAAGTCGCACACTGGTTCGAGCAGCGCCCGGAGGTGCTGCGGGTGATGCATCCCGGCCTGCCCTCGGATCCCGGTCATGCGATCTGGAAACGCGACTTCACCGGCGCCTCCGGCCTCTTCAGCATCGTGCTGAAGCCGGTCTCCGAACAGGCGCTTTACGCCTTCTGCGACGCGCTGGCGTTGTTCGGCATGGGCTTTTCCTGGGGCGGCTATGAAAGCCTCGTGATCATCTTCGACTGCACGGACTATCGCACCGCCTCCCCATATCATCCCGGCGGCCCGTGCCTGCGCTTCCATATCGGCCTGGAGGACACCCGCGATCTGATCGCCGATCTCGAACATGGCTTTGCGGCGCTCCACGCGGCAGAGCGGGCCTGAGCGGCCGCGACGTTACCGGTCGCCGAGCGACCGATAGATCGTGAAGGACACCCGCCCGCCGCTTCCGAGACTGTATCCTCGAAAGCGCGAGGTCTGCACATAACGCAGGTCGATCGCTTCCGCGCGCCGGGCAAAGGTTCGCTCCAGCCCCTGCTCGACGACCGCAAAGCGGCAATCGTCGCCTCCCTTCAGGAAGTCCGCGGCTCCGGCCGCGCTCGTCAGCGCGGTGTCGGTGCCGGAGAGAAACACGATGCTGGGCTCGTGATAGCCCGCTGCCGCGATCCTCGGCGCCTTGCATCCGGACACATTCATGGTGCTCTGGATCGCGACGCTCGGGAACAGCCCTTGAAGCGCTGGAATGACGGACCAATAGACCGCAATCGACAACAGCACAGTCGTGACCGCTGCGCGCAGCAGCGAACGCTCGATCCCGTCGACCTCGTAGAGCCACCAGGCGCGGAAGCCGAAGACCATCGCCGCGGCCAGGAACGGCCATGCCTGCCAGCCGAGTTCGCCTTCGTAGCGCAACAGCAGAAACAACGCCCCGACGAACACGAGAACCGGAACGGCGAACCACCAGAACGTGCCCCGCTGCATCCACGTCTTGGAGGACATTTGGCCGGTCTCGATCGCGCGTGCCAGCAGGATCGCAATCGCCGGATAGAGCGGCAGCACGTAATGCGGCAGCTTGGTCACGACCAGTTCGAACACGATCCAGGACGGGACGACCCAGGCCAGCAGAAATTTGACCGGCGTCTCCCACTTCTCCCGCCACACGCCCGGGACTGCCATGCCCGCAAGCAGCGAAGCCGGCCAAAACGTGAGAAAGAACAGGACCAGGAAATAGCCCGGCGGCGCGCCATGCCCGTCCTGGCCGCTATAGACCTTCTTGAGGATGTCGCTGCCGATCGAGTCCGAGAAGAACGTCGACCCGGTTCGCATGGTGATGGCCGCGAACCACGGAAGAACCAGAAGAAGGAAGACCGGAATCCCCACCAGCGGGCGCAGCGCCTTGAGCCATGACGCCGACCGGTCGATCGCGACCAGTGTCACGATCGGCAATCCGATCAACATCAGGATGAGCGGCCCCTTGAGCAGCACGCCAACGCCGAGCGCGATCCAGAACACAAAAGGCAGCGCGGGATGGTCACGCGCGTCCTCCGCGCGCGGCAGATAGGCGCGCGCCAGCACGCCCATGCACAGCACCACCATGAACAGGAGCATGGCGTCGGTTCTGGCAAGACGCGCTTCGATCCCGAGCATGATCGAGGCCGCCATCATCATCGCCGCGAGAATCGCCGCGCGCCGGCTGACCAGCATGCCGGCGACCCACAGCGTTGCCAGCACCGCTCCAATGGCGCCGATCAGCGAGGGTACGCGATAGACATAGATACGGGTCGTCATGTCGCGCCGCGCGATGAATTCCGCGACGTGCAGCGAGGCAGCCTGCATCCAGTAGATGCCGATCGGCTTCTGATAGCGCACGTCATTCTGGAAGCGGATGTCAACGTAGTCGCCGGAATCGACCATCTGCTTGGTGGCTTGCGCGAAGCGAGCCTCGTCACGATCGATCGGGGGAACCTTCGACTGCCCTGGCAGGAAGGCCAGCAGCGAAAAGATCAGAACAAAAACGATCGCGCGCGTGTCGGTTGCCGACGCGTAGTCGAGCAGTCCGCCGAGCCCCCGTTGCCAGGTGTCTCGCGGATTGCGCTTTGTGAAACTGTCATCACCCCAGCCGGTCGCCATGCGGGCGGGACCATAGGGAAAAAGGTGGCGGGCGGGAAGAAGCCGATTGTCAGGATTGCGCATGACCGCCGCCCGAAAACCGGTGTCCACTTTTCGGGGCCGTGCGCTATTGCAGGCGCACCATGACGCTGTCGGCTGTGCCTTTTCCGTCGACGACGGTCAGGCGCACAAAACCCGGCCCCTGCGGATCGAAGAAAATCGTGCGGCCGGTGCCTCGCTCCTGAGGCTTGCCATTGACCAGGATGGTCAGCGGCTCGATGCCGCCGGCGATCTTCAGGGCCACCGGCTCCGGCCGGCCGTCCACCGCGCCGAGTTCGAGCCGGGCGCCATTCGGCGGGAACATGATGCGCACCCGCTCGCTCTGCCTGATGCCAACGCCGTCCGGGTTGAACCGCTGCAGCGGCACGGGCAGTTTGCCATTCGCGGCCAGAATGGCGCCCTTGGGAACGGGCGGTAGCGCCACCGGAAGGTCGCCGGTGCGCGCAAAGGCATCGAACAGGATTGGGGCTGCGGCCGTGCGCCCGAGAATGCCGGGCACCGGCGCACCATCCGGACGGCCGACCCACACACCGATGGTGCGGCGGCCGTCGAAGCCGACAGCCCAGGCGTCGCGATAACCGTAGGATGTGCCGGTCTTGAACGCGATGCGATTGCGCGCGGCGTTCTCAGGCGGCGGCGTACCGAGCAGAATATTGCCGACATACCATGCTGCGACCGGATCAAGCAGACGGCGCGGCGGGCGCGCGAACGCGGTTTCGCTGCGGCGCTCGATCAGCGGAATCGTCATGCCCTGCCGCGCCAGACCGGCATAGAGCATGGTCAGGTCCGACAGCGTGACACCGACACCGCCAAGCCCCATCGCAAGCCCCGGCACCTCGCCCTTCGGGAACACCATGTCGCCGCCGGCTTGTGACAAGCGCGCAGTCAGACGCGCAGCACCGACGCGATCGAGCAACGCCACCGCAGGCACGTTCAGCGACAATTGCAATGCCTTGCGCACCGGAACCGTGCCCTGAAACGTCAGGTCGAAATTTTCCGGGGCGTAATCGCCGTAGCGAGTGGGACGATCCTCGATCAGCGTCTCCGGATGCGCGAGCCCGTCCTCGAACGCCAGCCCATAGATGAAGGGTTTCAACGCCGAGCCGGGCGACCGCAGCGCGCGCGTGAGATCGACCTGCCCTGCCCGATTCTTGTCGAAGTAATCCGGCGATGCAACGCGCGCGAGAACCTCGCCGCTCGCATGATCGACCGCGAGGATCGCAACCGAAATCCCGGCACCGAACGATACGGTGCGTTCAAGCGCCAGCATTTCCAGCGCGCGCTGCAACCGCGCGTCTATCGTCAG
>CAZIKZ010000142.1:6864-10921 GCA_964539845.1 uncultured Hyphomicrobiales bacterium | reverse complement strand
TACCGATCCTGAGGAAGGAGCGAAGATGGTGCGGACGATTTTGCACGCGAGGCATCCCAATTGCCTGCTGATGTCAGCCAAGCTACGCAACAAGTAACGTCGACCTATCGCCAATGAGTGCTGCTCCATCGGAGTCATTGAAGGCGATCTGGTATGCAGCACCCTGCCCCGGTGCCTGCAACACCATTCCGGGACTGATCGAGTAATAGCTCGTGAAGAACCACGCTCGTGGTTCAACCGCGGTAACGCGAGAAAACGTCTCTGTTGAGAATTGGGAGTTATCAAACCGCCAGAATGTCGCGCAAAATCGGGCGAAATTCGCACGGCGAAAATCAAAATTATTATGTAATATCAATTACTTAGTCGTTGGCTGGGGCGGGAGGGTTCGAACCTCCGAATGCCGGAATCAAAATCCGGTGCCTTACCACTTGGCGACGCCCCAACTCTGTCAGGAAGGGCTTCCTCATAGCCTCGCCCCCGGCCTCCCGCAATGTCTAATGTCGGCGCTTTTCAGGGGCCTCACGGCGCACGACGTTGACGCCTCCCGCGTCGTGGACTAGCCGTGGAAATCGCTTTTAAAGCCGCATTCCGGAGGGGAACCATGTCCTATCGCGCGCCGGTTTCCGATATCGCCTTTGCACTCAAGCACGGCGCCGGAATGGGTGAGGCGCTGAGCGCGGGTCTCTATGGCGAGTTATCGGCAGACGACATCGATGCCGTCCTGTCCGAAGCCGGGCGTTTCGCGACCGATGTGATCGGCCCGCTCAACAGCGTAGGCGACCAGTTTGGCACTCCGTTCAAGGACGGCCGGGTCATCATGCCGCCGGGCTGGGCCGAGGCCTATCGCGACTGGGCGGCAGCCGGCTGGAATGGCCTCGCCTCGCCCGCCGCATGGGGCGGACAGGGACTGCCGCGCGCGCTGAACGCAGCCTGCATCGAGATGTGGAATGCCGCATCCATGGCGTTCGGCATCGGCCCGGTGCTGACGATGGCGGGAATCGATGCGCTCGCGCTGCATGGCAACGACGCATTGAAAAAGGCTTATCTGCCGAAGCTCATCAGCGGCGAATGGATGGGCACGATGCAACTCACCGAGCCGCAGGCGGGATCCGACGTCGGCGCGCTCCGCGCCCGCGCCGAGCGCGCCGATGACGGAAGCTACCGTATTTTCGGGCAAAAGATATTCATCACCTACGGCGAACACGAGATGACAGACAACATCATCCATTTCGTGCTCGCACGCCTGCCCGATGCTCCGCCCGGCACAAAGGGCATCTCTCTCTTCATCGTTCCGAAATTCATGCTCGAAGAAGACGGAAAGCTCGGCAAACGTAATGACGTGTACGCCCATTCTGTCGAGCATAAGATGGGTATCCATGCGTCACCCACCTGCACCATGGTCTATGGCGATGAAGGTGGCGCGGTCGGATACCTGATCGGCAAGGAACATGCCGGCATGGCCTGCATGTTCACGATGATGAACGAGGCGCGGCTCGCCGTCGGTCTGCAGGGCGTCGCGATCGCCGAGCGCGCGATGCAGCAGGCGTTGCATTATGCCCGTGACCGCAAGCAGGGCCGCAGCGATCAGCCGGCCGGTCCCGCCTCGGTCGCCATCGTCGACCATGCCGATGTGCGGCGCATGATTTTCACCATGCGTGCGCTCACTCAGGGGGCGCGCGCGATCTGCTACGCCACCGCGATCGCACTCGACCGCTCGCATCTCGACAAGGATGCGGCCGCGCGCAAAACCGCGCAGGAACGCGCCGCCCTGCTCACGCCGGTGGCCAAGGCCTTCTCCACCGATATCGGCATTGAAGTCGCATCGCTCGGCGTGCAGGTGCATGGCGGCATGGGCTTCATCGAGGAGACCGGCGCCGCGCAGCATTATCGCGACGCCCGCATTGCCGCGATCTATGAAGGCACGAACGGCATCCAGGCGATCGATCTCGTCACACGCAAGATACCGCTGAATGTCGGCGCGACGGTGAATGCCTTCATCGCGGACATGCGCGATATCGTTGCACGGGTGCAGGCGACCAACGATCCAGCCTTCGGCGCGACCGCGCTGCGGCTGAGCGAGGCGATCGACGCACTCGAACGGGCAACGGCGTGGCTGCTCGCGCGCCTGCCGTCCGACACGCGAGCGGCACTGACCGGAGCGACGCCGTATCTGCGGCTGTTCGGCCATGCCGCAGGCGGCACGCTGCTTGCCAACGAAGCGCTGGCCGCGATCCGTCTTGCCGATGCCGGCAGCGCGGATCGCATTGCAACCGCACGCTTCTTTGCAGAAAACATCGCAGTGCAAAACGGCGGCCTTGAAATCACCGTGACGGAAGCAGCCGAGTCGGTCACAACAGCGCCACTGCCCGGCGAAGCGGCGTAACATGACGGATCTCGTTGACATCAGGGATGACGGCGCAATCCGCATTGTGCGGATGAACCGTCCCGACAAGAAGAACGCGCTGACCGCCGCGATGTACGACGCGATGGCGACGGCGCTCACCGGCACCAAGACGACGCACGCGATCCGCTGCGTCGTAATCGCCGGCGTGCCTGGCGCGTTCTGCGCCGGCAACGACCTTGACGAATTCCGGCAGGCTGCTGCCTCGGGCGAAGGTCTTGGCGACTCGGTGCTCCGCTTCCTGCATGCGCTTGCCTATTGTGAGCGGCCGCTGGTCGCGGCGGTGGACGGCATCGCCGTTGGCGTCGGCACCACCATGCTGCTGCATTGCGATTATGTCGTCGCGTCGCGTAATGCGCGCTTCACCACGCCCTTTGTCGGGCTGGGCCTCGTTCCGGAAGCCGCCTCGACCCTGCTCGCCCCGCGCCTCATGGGACCGCGCCGCGCCTTCGCAATGCTGGTCATGGGCGAGCCCCTCGATGCCGAGCGCGCGCAAACCATCGGCCTCGTCAACGCTGTCACCGACAGCGCGGACGTGGAAACGCAGGCGCTCGCGGCCGCGCAGCGGATCGCCGCGCTGCCGCCGGAAGCCGTGTTCGCGTCGCGGCGCATGATCCGCGGCGAACCCGAAGAACTCGCCGAACGCATCGATCTCGAGGCGGACTTCTTCCGCGAGCGGCTGCAATCGCCGGAAGCCCAGGCGGCGTTCGAAGCGTTCTTCGCGCGGAAGAAGACCTGACTCCCGCAGTCTGGAGAACTCGAACCCGCGTTACCGGGCCGTCGCGACTGGCCGAAAATATAGCCCTACGGGCTGTCAGATCTGAAGCCGCGAGGACACAATGACTGACGGCCATGAGCGCGAAAAATCCGATAGTAAAACACTGCCTCGCGTGGCGCTGATGCGGGGCATTCTAAATCTGCGCATTATATATCAATCGAAGCTCGGTCGAGGCATTGTAGTATCTACCTTAGTACTTGCGTTTGGGGTTCCGATTGTCGCGGCAACACTTAATTATAATGGATACTGCTTTGCGGAGAATCGATTTCTTTCCAACACAGAATTTATTGATTTTGCTCTTCGCGTGGCCCTAATGCCTGGCGGCATTCGTCTAGCGAAAAATTACCAAGCCAATCCCTCGCCTTCACTGAGTGATGCACGGTCGTTCCGTGATGCACATCCAGACTGCTGCACGTTTGAGAAGCACAACAGTGGTGACCTCGGCCCTTACGTCTCATTTTCACAAAGGGTTTTTGGGCGGGCAGCCAAAATAGTTCGGGTGTCGATTCCTTCAACATCCGACCCGAGCGCTGCTGGTAGTATCACACAATACGCCGTAGAGAATTGCGGCCGCGCATGGAATTCGACTCATTAAAATCTCTTGTGCTGAACCGCGATGTTGTCAAACTTGCAGACGTCATGGAGGCTGGAAAATCTAACCTCCGGCGATCCAAAGTTCCGATCTCAGCGCACGTTGGCCGATGCTTTAACCGCCGCCAGGTGAAAAATCAGCCCGTAGCAATAAGCGAAAGCGCATTGCGCCATCTTATAGTGTCTCTCGGAGTATTTAGGTTGGCGACGGCCCCCGGACGCAGCTATTTTGCCAGAACATCCTTGATCCACCGTATGGAGATGCTGGGGGCGCAATGCGCTTCCGC
>CAZIKZ010000142.1:0-6764 GCA_964539845.1 uncultured Hyphomicrobiales bacterium | reverse complement strand
CCAGAACATCCTTGATCCACCGTATGGAGATGCTGGGGGCGCAATGCGCTTCCGCGAGCGGCTGCAATCGCCCGAAGCACAGGCGGCGTTCGAGGCGTTCTTCACGCGGAAGAAATGACGCACCGCCATCGTTGATCCCGATCGTATACGCAGGGTCATGGCCGGGCTTGTCCCGGCCATCCACGCCTTTAGACTAGGCTTGCATTTCAAGACTTGGATGCCCGCGCAGACAAGTTTACGCAGTCTGCGCAAGCTTGACCGCAAGCGCGGGCATGACAGCAACTTCGGCGATCAAACGACATGACAGACACCCCCGATCTCCAGCAGGTCGTCACCGAGATCGCCGAAGAGATGCGCCAACGGCCCGACCGGGGCGATGTGGCGACCTATATTCCCGAACTCGCACGGGCCGACCTCTCGAAGTTCGGCATTGCCGTCGTTGACGCGCAGGGGCGCGTTGCCGTCGGTGGCGACAGCGAGGAGCCGTTCTCGATCCAGAGCATCTCGAAGGTCTTCACACTGACGCTTGCCCTCGGGCGCATCGGCGACCGTCTGTGGCGCCGCGTCGGCCGCGAGCCATCCGGCAGCGCTTTCAATTCCATCGTGCAACTCGAATATGAGCAGGGCATTCCGCGCAACCCCTTCATCAATGCCGGCGCGATTGCCGTCACCGATGCGATCCTGTCCGGGCACAAGCCGCGCGAAGTGCTGGGCGACGTTCTGCGCTTCCTGCAGTTCCTCGCCGACGATCCGTCGATCATGATCGACGAAGCCGTGGCGGCGTCCGAGCAGCGCACCGGCTTCCGCAATGTCGCGCTCGCGAACTACATGAAGGCCTATGGCGTGATCGAGAATCCGGTCGATTACACGCTCGGCGTCTACTTCCATCACTGCGCGATCGCGATGACCTGCCGTCAACTCGCAATGGCCGGACGTTTCCTTGCGCATCAGGGCCGCAATCCCTCGACCGGATACGCGGTGGTGCAGCCCGAGCGGGCGCGGCGTATCAACGCCATCATGCTGACCTGCGGACATTATGACGGGTCGGGAGACTTCGCTTACCGGGTCGGCCTGCCTGGCAAGAGCGGCGTCGGCGGCGGCATTTTCGCCGTTGCCCCGGACAGGGCGTCGATTGCAGTGTGGTCGCCGGGTCTCGACGACAGCGGCAATTCGCATCTCGGCCGCATCGCGCTGGAAGCGCTCACACGCCGGATGGGCTGGTCGATCTTCGGGGCGTAATCAGTCCTTCGTCATTCCGGGGCGCTTGCGCAGCAAGCGAACCCGGAATCCAGAGCAACAGACACAGCGTTCGCCACCCTGGATTTCCGGGTTCGCGACCTTCGGCCGCGCCCCGAATGACAGAAAATAAAGTTGCCCCGGAATGACAGCGAACAAATCACGGAATTACAGCAAAAAAAAGAGCGCACGTCCCGGCGACGCGCGCTCTTCGCACACACCCGGCGGTGTGCAATCTCAGTTCTTCAAGTTCCGCTCTTCGCGGATTGCTTCTTCGTGATACCACGAGCTGCCGCTCACGGCTTTTGTGACGCGCGCCGCTGCGCGCAGATCGCTTGCATCGTCCTGCCGCTCGGCAGCCGCGAAACGGCCGCGCGGGGGAAAGGCGATGATGTCCGCAGATGCCTGTGTCATCGGTTTAATCCCTGAGCTCTCACGCGTTCTGCGCGATTCAAGTCCTTAAACTCAATATAGCGATTTGCCCGCGAATTGCTCGACATGCCTCTCATAAAATCACCGCATGCATAGAATATGTGCGTTGGAGCTTTTGCTCCTTTGGCCGTCAAAAGCGCACTGCACACAAATTGCCGCGCCGCAGCAATTGCCCGGTCGCGAGGCTCTGGCGCGCGGATTGGCACGCAAAATGCTTTGAATCGGCACATTGCCGGTAGCCGGGCGCGAGCCGGCACCCGATTCACCATCGGGCCACCTCTTTCCGCGTCGCCAGATCAAGAGAGACCAATGCCAAAGTTCAAGCTCGAGTATATTTGGCTCGACGGTTACACGCCGGTTCCGAGTCTTCGCGGCAAGACCCAGATCAAGGAATTCGACGTTTTCCCCTCGCTCGAGCAACTCCCGCTCTGGGGCTTTGATGGCTCGTCGACGATGCAGGCCGAAGGTCATTCGTCGGACTGCGTTCTGAAGCCCGTCGCTGTTTATCCGGACGCCGCGCGCAAGAACGGCGCGCTGGTCATGTGCGAAGTGATGATGCCGGACGGCGTCACCCCGCATTCGTCCAACAAGCGCGCCACGATCCTCGATGACGAGGGCGCATGGTTCGGCTTCGAACAAGAATATTTCTTCTACCAGGACGGCCGGCCGCTCGGTTTCCCGGAAGCTGGTTATCCGGCGCCGCAGGGTCCCTACTATACCGGTGTCGGCTACAAGAATGTCGGCTCGATCGCCCGCGAAATCGTGGAAGAACATCTCGAGCTCTGCCTTGCCGCAGGCATCAACCATGAGGGCATCAACGCCGAAGTCGCGAAGGGCCAGTGGGAGTTTCAGATTTTCGGCAAGGGCTCCAGGAAGGCCGCTGACGAAATGTGGATCGCGCGCTACCTGATGCTGCGTCTGTGCGAGAAATACGAAATCGACATCGAATTCCACTGCAAGCCGCTCGGTGACACCGACTGGAACGGCTCCGGCATGCACGCCAACTTCTCGACCAAGTACATGCGCGAAGTCGGCGGCAAGGAATACTTCGAGGCGCTGATGAAAGCGTTCGAGAAGAACCTGCATGACCACATCAACGTCTACGGCCCGGACAACGACAAGCGTCTGACCGGCAAGCACGAGACCGCGCCGTGGAACAAGTTCAGCTACGGCGTGGCCGATCGCGGCGCTTCGATCCGCGTGCCGCATTCCTTCGCCAATAACGGCTACAAGGGCTATCTCGAGGATCGCCGTCCGAACTCGCAGGGCGACCCCTACCAGATCGCTTCGCAGATCCTGAAGACGATCTCGGAAGTGCCGATCGGCGCCAAGGCTGCCGCGGCGTAAGCCTCACCCAATTCGGATGCGCGGTCGCATGAGCGCGCATCCGCAGAGTTTTCAGTTACGGCGTTTTCTTCGCGCGAACCTGTATCCATTTCGCTCGAAAACGCTTCGATCCCGGCTTCGGTCTTGATGTCAGCAGGATCGATGTCATGCGGGGGAGGTACTTGGTCGTCCCTCCCCCGCTTTATTTTTGTAGTGACCAGCCAACAGAAACGTAGGGCGGATTAGCCCGCAGGGCGTAATCCGCAAGTCTTTGGCAACGCATGGCGGATTACGCTTCGCTAATCCGCCCTACAGACGCAACGTCACGCTGTCAGCGGCTTCAGCCCGGCCTCTATTTCCGCGCGACGCTTTTCCAGAAACGGAGGCAGCGCGAGCTTCTCGCCGAGAGTCTCCATCGGCTCATCCGTCGCAAAGCCTGGCCCGTCGGTGGCGATCTCGAACAGGACGCCGTTCGGTTCGCGGAAATACAGCGACTCGAAATAGAAGCGATCCACCTTGCCGCTGTTCGGCACGCGCAGCTTGCGCAGCCGCTCCGCCCATTCGTCGTATTCCGCGCGGTTCGGCGTGCGGAAGGCGACATGATGAACGCCACCGGCGCCCGGCTGCGCCACCGGAAGCTTCGGCCGCACCGCGACGTGCAACTCGGCCGCAGGGCCGCCCTCTCCCATCTCGTAGACATGCACGATGTCGCTGTCGGAGTCCGGCACCGGATAATCGCGCACATGCCGCATCAGCATCAGCTCGCGCAGCACGATGTCGGTCGCGGTGCGATCCGGAAGCGACATGGTGATCGGCCCGAGCCCGCGGATCTGATGTTCGGCCGGAACGGGACTGCTGGCCCAGGGATGCGCCGCGCCTGCGCCGCCATCATCGATCAGGCTCAGCCGCTGGCCTTCCGGATCCTCGAAGTCGAGCGTGAAGCGGCCATCGCGTTCGCCGATCTCGCCGACCTTTGCGCCGGCTGCCGTGAGATGGCGGTGCCACCAGATCAGGCTGTCATGGCCCGCGACACGCAGACCCGTGCGCGCGATGGTGTGGTTGCCGCGCCGTTCCGGGCCGGTAGGAAAATCGAAAAAGGTGAGATCGCTGCCGGGCGACGCAAGACCGTCGCCGTAGAACAGGTGATAGGCCGAGACATCGTCCTGGTTCACAGTCTTCTTGATCAGGCGCATCCCCATCACCTGCGTGTAGAAGCGCAGGTTGCCCGGAGCGTTGGCCGATACCGCTGTGAGATGGTGAATCCCGGTGAGATGCATGAGGCCTCGCAGCGATGAAACCGCAAAGCCGACCATCGCAACGGCCGGCCTTCGCCCCTCTAGATATGCGGCTGAGACGAAAAGAAAAGCCCCACGCCTCGTTCGCGCCCGTCCCGGTCCGCGTTGACTCAAGCGACGGCAGGTTGTCCCATCCCTTGGTGCCGCCGATTTGAAGTTCCTACACCGCTTGCCGCAAGTTCGATTAGGAACTTCAAATCGAAAAGCGGCACCAGAATCATAGAGGTACTAGTGCCCCCTTGTTTCCGAAGTTCGTGTCGGAATGTACTGCAATGTATCACGAACTTCGGAAACGGAGCACTAGAGCGGAGAACCTGATCATGTCCCTGAAAGGCAAGACCCTTTTCATAACAGGCGCGTCGCGCGGGATCGGCCTGGCGATCGCGCTTCGGGCCGCGCGTGACGGCGCCAATATCGCGGTTGCCGCCAAGACCGATCAGCCGCATCCGAAACTGCCCGGCACCATCCACACCGCGGCGGCCGAGATCGAGAAAGCCGGTGGCCGCGCGCTGCCGCTCGCCGTCGATGTGCGCGACGACGAACAGGTGAAGGCCGCGCTCGCCCGCACCGCCGAGGTGTTCGGTGGCCTCGATATCGTGGTGAATAATGCAAGCGCGGTGCAGGTGACGCCGGTGGTCGAGACCGACATGAAGCGCTTCGACCTGATGAACGGGGTGAATGCCCGCGGCACCTTCATGGTGTCGAAATTCGCGATCCCCTATCTGGAGAAGTCGGAGAACCCGCACATCCTGATGAACTCCCCGCCCCTCGATATGGAGCCGCGCTGGTTCGCGCCGCACACGGCATACTCGATGGCGAAGTTCGGCATGAGCATGGTGGTGCTCGGCCTCGCCGGCGAATTACGGCCGAAGGGCATCGCGGTGAATGCGCTCTGGCCCCGCGCCACGATCGCAACAAGCGCGATCCAGAATCTGCTCGGCGGCGATCAGGTGATGCGGATGTCGCGCAAGCCGGAGATCATGGCGGACGCGGCGCATGCAATTTTCAACAAACCTGCGCGCAACTTCACCGGGCATTTCCTGATCGACGACACGTTCCTCTATGGCGAGGGTGTGCGCGACTTCGATCAATACCGCGTCGATCGGACACAAAAGCTCGCCGAAGTGTTTTTCACGCCGAGTGAACCGCCGCCACCACCCGGCGTTGTCATTGACGCAAGGCGCGATATCCGTGACCTTGAAGCCTCGCGCGCAAAACCGTGACCCCCGGACATTCCAACGCATGACAACGCTGCTCATCAGTCATCCCGCCTGCCTCGATCACGTGACGCCGCCCGGCCATCCGGAGCGGCCGGACCGGCTGCGCGCCATCGACCGCGCGCTGGAGAACGAGAAATTCGCGCACCTCGCGCGTGAACAGGCCCCGATGGCGGACATCGAGACGGTCGCGCTCGCGCATCCGCGGCAATATGTGGAGGCGATCCGCGACGCTGCGCCGCGCGAGGGCATGATCTCGCTTGATGGCGACACCTCGATGTCGACCGGTTCGCTGGAGGCGGCGCTGCGCGCAGTCGGCGGCGCGGTGCTCGCGGTTGACGAGGTGGTCGGCAAAAAGTCCGTCAACGCGTTCGTCGCCACCCGCCCGCCCGGCCATCATGCCGAGAGCGTCCGGCCGATGGGTTTCTGCCTCTTCAACAATGTCGCGATCGCGGCCCGCCACGCGCAGAAGACGCACGGGCTGACCCGTGTCGGCATCGTGGATTTCGACGTGCATCACGGCAACGGCACCCAGGAGATTTTCTGGAGCGACCCGACCGTAATGTATTGCTCGACGCACCAGATGCCGCTCTATCCCGGCACCGGCGCGAAATCCGAACGCGGCGATCACGACACCATCGTCAATGCACCGCTGCGGGCCGGCGACGGCGGCGAGCAGTTCCGCGAAGCGATGGAGAGCGTGATCCTGCCGCGGCTGGAGGCGTTCGGGCCCGATCTCGTCATTATCTCGTCGGGCTTCGACGCGCATATCCGCGATCCGCTGGCGAGCCTGAATTTTACCGAGGCCGATTTTGCCTGGGCCACCAAAAAGCTGATGGAACTCGCCGACCGCAGGGCGGGCGGGCGCGTGGTGTCGGCGCTGGAAGGGGGCTATGACCTGCAGGGACTCGCCGCCTCGGTCGACGCGCATGTCACAGCGCTGATGCGGGGGTAGGCCGACAGCGCATGTTGACCAGCAGCCGGGATATTAAGCGACGTCTCGAACAGGATGGCTGGCTACTGGAGCGTGTTGTTGGATCTCATCATGTCTTCAAGCATCCGACGAGACGCGATACCATTGTCCTCCCGCACCCGAAGAAGGACTTGGGATTGGGTCTTGTACGCGCCATATACAAACAGGCCGGATGGCCGAGAGACTAAAGCAACCATGCCGCACTACATCGCGATCATCGAAGATGCGGAGCCGGACAAAGCCATCGGGGTCTGGTTTCCAGACCTGCCCGGCTGCTTTTCCGCT
>CAZIKZ010000141.1:0-11084 GCA_964539845.1 uncultured Hyphomicrobiales bacterium | reverse complement strand
GGAAAAACTCGCCGCTCTCCTTCACCCTCCCCTGGAGGGGGAGGGTCGGTGAGTTTCGAGTGAAGCGAGAAGCGAACCGGGGTGGGGTGGCGTCACAAAGATCACCCCCTCCCGACGCGCTGCGCGCGTCGACCTCCTCCCTCCAGGGGGAGGTGAAGGGAACACGTTGCCACGCAGAAGACATCACGCCGCCTTCTCCGTGCGCGCGGAAACAGGTTCGGTTTTCATGTCGACGATCTTCACGCGCGCGCGGACCGTGCCCTTGCGGCCGTCCTCGAAGGTCACCTCGGTTGCGATGTCGGCTTCTGTCGATCCGTCATAAAGCGCCGTGATCAACGGCGCATAGCGCTCCGCAACGAAGCCGCGCCGGACCTTCTGCGTACGCGTCATCTCCCCGTCGTCGGCGTCAAGCTCCTTGTGGAGTATCAGGAAGCGCTTGATCTGCGCGCCCGCCATCACATCCTCGCTCGCCAGCGAGCGATTGACCTCGGCGACATGCTGCTCGATCAGTTCGGAAACGCGCGGATTGCCCGCGAGCTCCTGATAGGAGCCATAAACGACGTTGTTGCGTTCGGCCCAGTTGCCGACCGCCGTAATGTCGATATTGATGAAGCAGGTCGCGAAATCCCGCCCGTCGCCATAGCCAACGACCTCGCGGATATTCGGATAGAATTTCAGCTTGTTCTCGATGTATTTCGGCGCGAACAGCGCACCGTTCGATAGTTTTCCGACGTCCTTCGCACGATCGATGATCTTGAGGTGGCCGGTCTTGTCGAAGAAACCCGCATCGCCGGTCTTCACATAGCCATCCGCGGTCATCGCATCTGAGGTTTTTTCATCCTCCTTGAAATAGCCGAGGAACATGCCAGGCGACTTGAACATCACCTCACCCGACTCCGAAATGCGGATATCCACATTCGGCGCCGCCGGACCGACGGTATCCGCGCGAATATCGCGATCGGCCTGGCAGGTGACATAGAGAAACGCTTCGGTCTGCCCGTAGAGCTGTTTCAGGTTCAGGCCGAGCGAGCGATAGAACGAGAACAGGTCCGGTCCGATCGCCTCGCCCGCCGTATAGGCAACACGCACGCGCGAAAAGCCGAGGACATTTTTCAGCGGGCCATAGATCAGGATCTCGCCGAGGCCGTAGAGCAAACGTCCACCCAGCGGCACCGGCTGCCTGTTCAGGATTTTCTCGCCGTAGCGCCGTGCCACCCCGATGAAAAAGTGGAACATCCGTCGCTTCAGGTAGCTCGCATCCTCCATACGGATCATCACTCGCGTCAGCAGATTTTCGAACACGCGCGGCGGCGCGAAGTAAAAGGTTGGCCCAATTTCACGCAGATCCTGCTGGGCGGTGTCGGGCGATTCCGGGCAGGCCATACAAAAGCCCGCCACCAGTCCCTGCGCATAATTCAGATAATGGTCGCCGACCCAGGCAAGCGGCAGATAGGCCAGCACCACGTCCTGATCGGTCAGATTGTCGAAGGTAACCGTGTCCTGCGCTGCCGTGATGCAACGCCCCGCAGACAAGACCACGCCCTTTGAGCGGCCTGTGGTTCCTGACGTGTAGAGGATGATGGACGGATCGGCCGCGCTTCCGGCTGCAATTTCGCGATCGATCCGGGCTGCCGCTTCCGGATCCCCGCGCATGATCGCTTCATTTTCCGCGATGATCGCGCCGAGATCATGCAGCCGGCTGTGATCGTAATCGCGCAAGCCGCGGGTTTCGTCGTACACAATGTGCCGCAGTTTCGGCAGCTGTTCCTGAACCGAAAGAATTTTGTCGACCTGCTCCTGGTCCTGAACGATCGCAACCGCGATATCGGCGTGGTCGAGCACATAGGACATCTCGGTCGCAACCGCGTCGGCATAAACCGGGACGGGAATGGCGCCGAGCGCCTGCGCCGCGAGGATGGATTCATACAGGCGGGGCCGATTGTTCCCGGCAATTGCGACCGTGTCGCCTCGCTTTATTCCGAGTTTCGAGAGGCCAAGCGCAATGGCGTGAACCTCGCGCGCGATATCCTCCCAGGTCCAGGTCTGCCAGATGCCCATATCTTTATGCCGCAATGCGGGATGACCGCCCCGCACGCGTGCATGATGAAGCAACAGCTTCGGAAAAGTGTCCGCAGCAGCGTCTTGCGCCGTTGCCAATGCGTCCTCCCACATCGCGCCTGCCCGCGCGGCGGCCACCGTTTCCCGGCTGTGCCGCTTTCTCGATAAGAAATCAGCGCGATGGGCCGGTCAAGCCCGCGGATCGTAGGGAGTGGGCGGTTGACTATTCGGCCGCTTTCAGCATCTGCGAACCGCCGGCCCGGAACTGTTCCAGCAACGCAGCCTCGTCCGCCTTGGCCGCCTTGAGATTCCGCGCCTTCACATGACCGAAGCCGCGGATCTTTTCGGGGATGACGGCGAGCCCGACCGCGAGCGGATGATTATCCGCATCGAGCTTGCCGAACACCTCGGACAGCACAGCCTCATATTCGACAATTAGTGTTCGCTCGGTGCGCCGCTCGGCGGTGTAACCGAACGGATCGAAGGCCGTGCCACGCAGAGATTTGAAACGCCGCAACAGGCCGAAGACCTTCATCATCCAGGGACCGAAGCTCATCTTGCGCGGCTCGCCGGTGATCTTGTCCACGCGCGCCAGAAGAGGCGGCGCGAGATGGAATTCATACCGCAGGTTTCCGGGCTCGAATGTCGATTCAATCTGCTTTGCGAAAGTGCCGTCGGTGTAAAGCCGTGCGACCTCGTACTCGTCCTTGTAGGACATCAGCTTGAACAGATTGCGCGCAACCGCCTCGGCCAGTCCGGTGCGGCCCGGCGTCCTGGTCTCCTCCGCCGCACGGGCCTTTGCGACGAGATCGGCGTAGCGCTTGGCATAGGCCGCATTCTGGTACGCGGTCAGGAACGCGACGCGGCGTTCCACGATTTCGTCGAGCGTCTGCGACAGCTTGCGGTTCTCGTCTTCCGCCGCCGCATTCGGAATTAGTTTCTCGATATTCGTGGTGTCGAGCGCGGCACGGCGGCCCCAGCGGAAAGCGGCATGGTTCATCGCGACCGCCTCGCCATTCATCTCGATGGCCTTCTCGATCGATTCAGCCGCGAGCGGCAGCGCACCCTTCTGAAACGCGTATCCGACCATGAACATATTGGCCGCGATGGAATTGCCCAGGAGCCCGGTCGCGAGTCGCGTCGCATCGATGAGCGAAACCTGATCTCGTCCGGCCGCCGCGGTGATTGCGCGCTTCAGCCGCTCGGTCGGCAGCGAGAAATCGGCGTCGCGCGTGAAGTCTCCCGGCAGGAATTCGGCGAGATTGATGAGCATCCGGGTCGCGCCGCGCTTGACCGCGGCCAGCACCTTTTTGTTGGCGGCGACCACGATATCGCCACCGAGCACGAGATCGGCACCTTCGGCGGCGATACGAATGGCGTGGATATCTTCGGGCTTGTTCGCGATCCGGATGTGGCTGTAGACCGCCCCGCCCTTCTGCGCGAGCCCGGCCATGTCGATGATGCCGACACCCTTGCCTTCCAGATGCGCAGCCATGCCGAGCACGCCGCCGATGGTGACGACGCCGGTACCGCCAATGCCAGTGACAATGATGCCGTAGGGCTCGCCGATCTTCGGCAGCACCGGCGCCGGCAATGACGGCGCGTCACCCTCTGCAACGGCCCGGCCCTTCTTCGGTTTGCCACCATGCACGGTGACGAAGGACGGGCAGAACCCCTTCACACAGGAATAGTCCTTGTTGCAGCTCGACTGGTCGATGGTGCGCTTGCGGCCCCATTCGGTCGCAAGCGGCTGCACCGAAACGCAGTTGCTCTGTACGCCGCAATCGCCGCAGCCTTCGCAAACCAGCTCGTTGATGATCACGCGTTTGTCGGGATCGGGGAAGGCGCCGCGCTTTCTGCGGCGGCGCTTCTCCGCTGCACAGGTCTGGTCGTAGATGATCACCGACGTACGCGGCACAGTCGCAAAGTCGCGCTGCACCTCATCGAGATCGTCGCGGTGATGGAAGGTGATGCCCTTGGGCCAGTCGATACCGGGGGGATATTTATCCGGCTCGTCGCTGACGACCGCGATCCGCGTCACGCCTTCGGCCGAAACCTGCCGCGCGACCATCGGCACGGTCAGCGAACCTTCCGGCGCCTGACCACCGGTCATCGCCACCGCGTCGTTGTAGAGAATTTTGTAGGTGATGTTGACGCCCGACGCGATCGCCGCGCGGATCGCCATATAGCCGGAATGATTGTAGGTGCCGTCGCCCAGATTCTGGAAGACGTGATTGCGGGTCGAAAACGGCGCCTCACCCACCCAGTTCGCACCCTCGCCGCCCATATGCGTGTAGCCGAGGGTATTGCGATCCATGAACTGCGCCATGTAATGGCAGCCGATGCCGGCATAGGCGCGCATTCCGTCGGGGACTTTGGTCGACGTATTGTGCGGACAGCCTGAGCAGAAATACGGCGACCGCGCCGCGACCTCCTGCAATTCGGTGAGCGCATGCTGCGCCTGCTTGAGTTGCGACACCTTGGTCGCAATCGCGTCGTCATGGCTGTGCGCGAGCAAGCGGTCGCCGATGGTGATCGCGACCTCGTTCGGGTCGAGCGCGCCCTTGATCGGGAACAGCCAGTTACCGCGCTCGTCTTTCTTGCCGATGCAGACCGGCTGGTTTGCGGTGCCGTAGAGCTCTTCGCGCACCTGCACTTCCACCAGCGAACGCTTTTCCTCGACCACGATGATCAGATCGAGACCTTTCGCAAAGTCGATCAGCTCGTCGCGCGGGATCGGCCAGGGGCAGCCAATCTTGAAGATGCGAAGACCGAGCTGATTGCAGCGGACCTCGTCGATACCGAGTTCGTCCAGCGCCTGGCGTACATCGAGATAGGCCTTGCCCGTGGTGATGACGCCAATCCGGGCGTTCGGACCGCCGGACGTGATGATCTTGTTCAGTTTGTTGGCGCGCACAAAGGCCAGCATCGCGTCGCGCTTGTAATCGTAGAGCCGCGCTTCCTGCCCGAGAATGGTGTCACGCAGCCGGATGTTCAGCCCGCCTTCGGGCATGACGAAATCCTGCGGGATCACGATCTGGACGCGATCGATCGAGCCATCCACCACGGCGGTAGATTCCACCGTGTCGTGCATGCATTTCAGCGCCGCCCAGGTGCCGCAGAAGCGCGACATCGCAAGGCCGTAAAGACCGTAGTCGATGATTTCCTGAACGCCGGCCGGGTTCAGGATCGGGATCATGACGTCGACGAAATGATATTCCGACTGGTGCGCTGTGGTGGAGGATTCCGCGGTGTGGTCGTCGCCCATGAGCGCCAGGACACCGCCATGCCGGGATGAGCCGGCGAAGTTCGCGTGCCGGAACACATCTCCGGTGCGGTCGACACCGGGGCCTTTGCCGTACCAGATGCCGAATACGCCATCGAATTTGCCTTCGCCGCGCAGTTCCGCCTGCTGGCTGCCCCACAGCGCGGTGGCCGCGAGGTCTTCGTTCAATCCGCCCTGGAACAGGATGTCGTTCGGCTGAAGGAACTTGCTCGCACGCATGAACTGGTTGTCGAGCCCGCCAAGCGGGGAACCGCGATAGCCGGTGATGTAGCCCGACGTGTTGAGGCCGGCGCGACGGTCGCGCTCTTTCTGCATCAGGCAGAGCCGCACCAGCGCCTGGTAGCCCGTAACGAAGATGTCTCGCTTCGTCAGATCATATTTATCGTCGAGACTGACCTGCCGCAGGGTCATGCGCGCGATCCTTTATGCCTCATGTGCGCACCGGGACAGGTGATAGCTAGCCCGGGCGGCTCGTTAAACTTGAGCAACATGGCAGATAGGTCAGCAATACTGACCTTTTAGGGGCACCCCCGCCATTTGTCGAGGGTCTGGGAGGTGCCGCTGCCGAGGCGGATTCGGGCAGGTCTATTTTGTGCGACGTAGGGATGATGTGCAAGCCCGCGAGCGCGCTCTTTTCAGGTGGTGGCGAGATGCTCCGCGCGCGCGGCTTCGCTCAGGCTGGAATTGAGGCGGCCTGTTTCTGCATGGGCATCCTCACATTCAGATATGCGAAGGCAATCACAAGCAGCGGGCTCAGCAGGCTGAAAATCGCGTAGGGCAGATAACTGAAGGTCGCTACACCCAACGTTGCAGCCATATAGGCTCCGCAACTGTTCCACGGGATCAGCGCGGACGTCGGGGTCGCGCTCGCGCCCACAGCACGCGACAATACGACCGGCTCAAATCCGCGCTTCGAGAAGGCGTTCTTGAACATGCGCGCCGGCAGAACGACCGCCATATACTGATCGGCGGTCACAATGCTGGTCGTCGCGACGGCAGCCACAAGTGACAGGACCAGCGACCCGACACGCTTTGCGGCTGCGATGATCGGCGCGATCAGCTTTTGCAGCGCACCCGACTTCTCGACCACGCCGCCGAACGCCAACGCCGCGATAATCAGCCAGACCGTATTCAACATGCTGGACATGCCGCCTCTGGACGCCAGTTCATCGACCGGCGCGAAGCCGCTCGTCGACTTGTATCCGCTCGCAAGCGCGAGCCAGACGCCCTTGAGAAGCGCAAGAGGAGAGGACAGGCCGTCGCCTCCCGCAAAGACGATCACCCGGTCCGGAGCGACCAGCACTGCAAGCAGTCCTCCGACCAGCGCACCGATGAAGATCGCGCTGAACGGCGGCATCTTGAACAACGCGAGCACGACCACGACCGCGAGCGGCACGAACAACAGCGGCGAGATCGTCATCGATCGCTCGATCGCCGCAAGCTTTTCACTGGAGTCAAATGCGCCGTCGGAGCCGAAGAACCAGAACACGCACAGAGCACCGGCGAGCGCCATGCTCGAAACGAGAAGAGTCTCCCGGATGTGCAGGTACAGATCGACGCCCGTAGCGCCCGCGGCGAGATTCACTGAATCCGACAACGGAGACGTAGTGTCGCCGAAATAGGCTCCGGAAATGATCGCGCCGGCGGCGATCGCCGGATTAAGATCCATGCTCTGCGCAATACCCATCAGGCCGACGCCGATGGTGCCGACTGTCGTCCACGAACTTCCGATGCTTACGGATATCAGTGCGCAGATGATCGCAGCGCTGACGTAGAAATAGGTCGGGCTGAGAATCTGCATCCCGTAATAGACCATCGCGACCAGCGTGCCGCTGAGTGCCCAGGTGCCGATCAGCGCTCCGACTGCGAGCAGAATGAAGATCGCCCCGATGCCGGAATGGACACTCGCCGCTGCCGCCTCGCTCAGCTCGTCGAGCGTGAATCCGCGTCGCCAGGCCACGAACACCGCGATCATTGTGGCGACCACCAGCGCGATCTGGTTCGGGCCGAAGGCTCCGGCGTCGCCGAACAGATAATAGGATAACGCGACCAGGATAATCAGACTCGCGATCGGAATGATCGCCTCGACGAAGGTCGGCGCGCGTGTCTGATCGACCTCGTCGTTCATCAATTAAAACCGTTACCCGCCGAAACTACTGGCCGGGCTTCTGTTGGCCACGTTTGGTCGACTTCGGCTTCTTCGCGGGGCTCGGCGGCGGCGCGTTCTGCAGCATCGGCTGAGGCGCCGGAACTCTCAACTGATCCTGCAGCATGTCATTGCGAAACGCATCGGAATCGAGGCGTTGCCCCCGGTCGGCCCGATCCGCTCCACTCCGCTGCGCGGACGCGTCGGCCGCAAAGCACAGCACAAGGACCGTAGCGATTGCCGCAACAAATAGCGATCTCATGATGCTCTCCACTGTTCCGCGCTAGAACGCGAAGTTGAGCTTGGGGCCGATTTCCCAGCTCTTGTATTTGCGGTCGGCGTCACTCGAGAAGCGCTCTTCGTAGGCTACCATGGTCACGAGCGATACGTTCGGAGCGATATTGTATTTCAGCCCGATGGACGCCGAATAAATCTGATCGTCCCGCCCCTTATTCGTCCCGCCCGTGAACCAGTAGGACTCAAAGAAGGGTTCCGAAACGATCGACCAGCGCTCCGTCAGTTGTGCCTCGATCCCAAGCGCAAGGTCGAGACGATAATACTCGGCTTCCTCCAAATTCGAAAAGCGATATCGGCCTTGTGCGAACGGCGAGAACACCCATGAACCGAAGGTATAATTCTTCGCGAACGAAATCTTCGCGTCGTTTGCACTGAACAGACGCTCGTCATACACGCCGGCATATTGATAGCGGTTTTCGTAGATGACGCTCGTCGCCCAGCCCCCGACATCGCGGGTGAGCCGCGCGCCCCACAATGCGAAGGCTCCGTCCGCATCCCGTACGCGCGAAAACCGGTCGAATTCAGTGCGTCCGTAGATGCGGTAGGTCAGATCCTCCGTCAGACGCCCGTCCAGCCGCACCGAGACGTCAGGTTCTATGAACCAATCCTTCTTGCGGTCATCTTTGCTGAACAGCGCGTTGTCGGTCCAGGTTCCCGACACTGTACCGACCACGCTCAGCCTCGGCGCCCACGACACAGGTTGCAGCGCGTAGCTCGGTTGGCCCGGCGGCAACGGATAATCCGCCGCGCGACCTTCAGTCGCGGCGGTGGCAACGCATAGAAGAGCGAGGCACAGGCCGTATTGACGCATATCCGCCTCCCACCTTTATTCAATCGGCCGCCTCGTTCCCCAACAAGGCGGCCGTCCGTTCCGTTCAGAAGTCGACTGGATCGCGCGCGATCGGGCAGGTCATGCAATGACCGCCGCCACGTCCGCGGCCGAGTTCGGACCCGGATATTGTGATGACCTCGATGCCCTGCTTGCGCAGCAACGTGTTGGTGTAGGTGTTGCGGTCATAGGCATAGACCACGCCCGGCGCGGCGCAGACCAGATTGGCACCGCTGTCCCATTGGGTGCGCTCGCGCATATACGCGGTGCCTCCGGTCTCAACGACACGCATTTTTTTGACGCCGAGCGCGTCCGCGACAGTTTCGACAAACGGCTTTTCATCCTTGCGCAATTCGATGCCGCTCGGATTATCCGCAGGGCGATAGGAATAGGCTTCGATGCTGTTGACGATGTCCGGATAAAGCAGCACGCAATCGCGGTCCGCGAAGGTGAAAATCGTGTCCAGATGCATTGCGGCACGCAGCTTGGGCATCGCCGCAATGATCACGCGCTCGGCCGCGCCCTGCTTGAAGAGTGTCGCGGCAAGCTGGCTGATCGCCTGACGCGAGGTGCGCTCGCTCATCCCGATCAGCACATTGCCCTTGCCGATCGGCATGACGTCGCCGCCTTCCAGCGTGGCGAGGCCGTGATCCTGCGTCGGATCGCCCCACCAGACCGTCACCTTGCCGGCGAAGTCCGGATGGAATTTGTAGATCGCGGTGGTGAGGATGGTTTCCTCATGACGGGCCGGCCAGTAAAGCGGATTGACGGTGCATCCGCCGTAGATCCAGCAGGTGGTGTCACGCGTGTAGAGCGTATTGGGCAACGGCGGCAGCAGATACTCGGTCACGCCGGCGGCGTCCTTGATCAGGCTCAGCATCCCGCCGCCGATCGTTTCCGGGAATTCCTCGGTCGAGAGACCGCCGATCAGCGTCTCAGCCAGTTCGCGGTTAGACAGGCCGTTGAGATAACTCTTGATCTCGTCGACAAGTCCAAGACCGACCTGGTTCGGCACCACCTGATTGTCGATGATCCACTTCTTGCCTTCAGGGACAGCGACGGTTTCGGCCAACAGATTATGCATCTCGACCACGTCGATCCCGCGGTCGCGCATCTTTTGCACGAAATCGAAATGATCGCGCTTGGCGGTCTCGACCCACATCACGTCGTCGAACAGCAGCGCATCGCAATTGCTCGGCGTCAACCGCTGGTGTGCACGACCCGGCGCGCAGACCATCACCTTGCGTAGCTGACCGACTTCCGAATGGACGCCAAACTGAATATTCCCGGCCATTTCAGCCACCTCCCGTATTTCAAATGGTTATGTAGCCTTTGACGAGCCCGACGATGCCGAGCACGCAGCCGACTATTGCGACGATGAAGATGATCCACTCGACCGGTGTGAAGTACGACCGGCCCTGCTCACGTCGCGTCCATATGTACAGGATCGTTCCCGGCCCGTAGAGGATTGCGGACAGCAGTGTGAATTTCAGCCCGGCTGCGAACAGCAGGAACGCCGTGTAGACAACGGCGATGCTCGCGATGACGAAGTCACGCGTGCGTTCCTGCGGCCGCTGCTCATAAGTCTCACCGCGCTTGATGATCTTCCACGCATAGGCCGCCACCAGGAAGAACGGGATCAACGCCATCACGCTTGTCAGATTGAGCATGAGGCTGAAGGCATCGGTCGACCAATAGGTGCTGATGACGAACAACTGGACGACGATATTGGTCATCCACAGAGCCGCCGACGGCACCCTGTTCTTGTTCTCGGTCGCGAACACCTTCGGCATGTCCTTTGTCCGCGCCGCGGCGGAGAGGACCTCGGCGCAGATCAACGACCACGCGAGATAGGCACCCAGCACCGAGATGATCAGTCCGATGCTGATGAACACGGCGCCCCAATGGCCAACGGCCGCTTCCAGCACCGCGGCCATCGACGGTTGCCGCATGCCGGCAATCTCCGCGCGGGGCTCGAGCCCGTAGGGCAGCATGGTGACCAGAACCATCAAGGTCGTCACGCCGGCAAAGCCGAGGATTGTCGCGATACCGACGTGCGACCGTTCCTTGGCATAGCGAGAGTAGACGCTTGCACCTTCGATACCGAGGAAGACGAACACGGTGACCAGCATGGTCGCACGGACCTGATCGAACAGGCTCGTCTCCGGCATGTTCACGCCGCCCCAGAAATTCGCACGGAAGACGTCGAACTTGAAGGCGAAGAACAGGATCAGGATGAAGGTGATGATCGGGACGATCTTGGCGATCGTGACCACGGTGTTGATGAAGGCAGCCTGCTGAACGCCGCGCAAAATCGTGAAATGGAAGGCCCAGATGCCGATCGAGGCGACCAGGATGGCGGCGATCGTATTGCCGTCCCCGAACACAGGGAAAAACGCACCGAGAGTCGACTTGATCAGCACCCAGTATGAGACGTTGCCGACGCAGCTGCCGATCCAGTAGCCCAG
>CAZIKZ010000140.1:0-11090 GCA_964539845.1 uncultured Hyphomicrobiales bacterium | reverse complement strand
AGATCGAATTGTCGAAATTCACTCTGGTCGGCGCGACCACGCGCGCGGGACTTCTCACCAATCCGTTGCGCGACCGCTTCGGCATTCCGGTGCGGCTCGACTTTTACACCGAGGGCGAGCTGGAGCAGATCGTGACACGCGGTGCGCGCGTGCTCGGTGTCGCGATTACGAAAGACGGCGCGAACGAGATTGCACGCCGCGCACGCGGCACGCCGCGCATTGCCGGACGTCTTCTCCGGCGCCTGCGCGATTTCGCCGATGTGCAGGGTGATGCGGCGATCGATCGCGCTGTCGCCGACAAGGCGCTCCGTGCGCTTGAAGTCGACGGTGCCGGGCTCGATGCGATGGATCGCCGCTACCTCACGACCATTGCGCTCAATTACGGCGGCGGTCCGGTGGGCGTGGAGACCATCGCGGCTGCATTGTCGGAGCCGCGCGATGCGATCGAGGACATCATCGAACCGTTCCTGATCCAGAAGGGCTTCGTGCAGCGCACCCCGCGCGGGCGTCTGCTGACCGGCCACGCGTTCCGCCATCTCGGCCTTGCCGAGCCGGCGCGCGATGCCGCGCAATTCGGGATGTTCGGTCAGGAAGACTGAGCTTCGGCACTGGGACGTTGCCCTGGTCTCACCGTTCAATTTGCCACGAATTGTCGCACGCGCCCGATTTACCGCAAGAATCGCGGTGGCGTGGCGTTTATCCCGCAAGGCAATGATGCGGGGTGACTCATGAAGGCTAATGGAACTTCGAGCGGGCGGTGCATGATTGCGCGGCTTGTGATTGCGACGATGGCGTGTGTCATCGTGATGTCGTCGATGCCGCAAGATGCTTTCGCTCGCACCGCGCCCGATCAGGACGACACCGAAACCGAGTTGGTCGAATACGAGACGGTGCGGATCGGCGGCATGTTCGAATTCCCATGGTCGATCGCATTTCTGCCGGATCGGTCGCTGCTTCTGACCGAACGGGTCGGTCGTCTTCAGCATGTCCGTTTCGATGGAACTGCACGCGAGATCGAAGGCCTGCCGCCGATGTTCACAGGCGGGCTTGCCGGGCTGCTCGACGTTGCCGTCGATCCGGACTTTGCGAAGAACCGCCAGATCTATTTCTCCTATATCCACGGCAATGAGAAGCGGTCAGCGGTGCGGATCATGCGCGCGCGCCTGAGTGGCGACAGCGTGCGGCTCACGGCGACCAAAGTGATCTTCGAGGCGACCGCCGCCGCGAAGGACGAGCAATATGGCGGGCGGCTGGCGCTGACACGTGACGGTCATCTGTTCCTCACCGTCGGTGACCGCTGGGAGCCGGATCGCGCGCAGCGCCTCGACGATCATCTCGGCAAGGTCGTTCGTATTCGCACCGATGGAAGCGTGCCGTCCGATAATCCGTTTCATGGCCGCAAGGATGCGAAGCCGGAAATCTGGAGTTTCGGCCATCGCGTTTCGCAGGGACTCGCCTTCGACGAAGAGCGTGGCGCGCTTTACGGCGTCGAACACGGGCCCATGGGCGGCGATGAATTGAACCGGATCGAGCGTGGCGCCAATTACGGCTGGCCCGTGATCAGCCATGGTATCGGCTATGACGGCAAGCCGATCGGGGAAGGCAAGGCGAAGGAGGGCATGATGCAGCCGTCGCATGTTTTCGGCGAGCCGCCGGCCCAGGCGCCGTCCGGTCTCGCGATCGATGGCGCGGGCGCAACGCCGATTCTGTGGGTCGGTACGCTGGCGGGTCAGGCCTTGCTGCGGCTCGACCGCGATGGCGAAGGCTGGCGCGAGACCAAGCTCTTGCACGAAGAACTGGGACGGATCCGTGATGTACGGATCGGGCCGAACGGACTAGTTTATGTGATCACCGATGCCGCCGAAGGGGCGCTGTACCGGCTCGATCCTGTCGTGGAGCAGGCGGGGCAGGGGCGAAGCACTCGCTGAGGTCGGGGGATCGTGCCGCCGGCACGACGCAGCGTTCTTTTTGCAATGGCGAAGTCGCATGCTTCGCCCACGGCGAGCAATGTCCGTTCTCCATGCCGGTTCGGCGCGGCCGGCCATCGGGGGAGCAGCGCAAGGCGCCGAATGGCGATGCCATCGGCAACAAGCACCGGTAGACGGGCCGTCTTGCGAAGCGGCTGTTTTCGCGTCTAGACATGAGCCAGTGCCGTTTCTCTCCTCGCGGACAAGGTGACTGCGGCAAGCGTTTCCGGATTCCGGCTATCGCGAGAATGAGTTGATTGGACGATCCTGCAATGACCTCGGTCCCTCTCGATGGCGAACTGCGTGACGGACGCCATACCTTTATCGTGCGCGTCTATTACGAGGACACGGATTTCACCGGCATCGTCTATCACGCCAATTATCTTCGCTACATGGAGCGCGGGCGCACGAATTATCTGCGCCTGATCGGCGCCGATCATCGCGTGCTGTTCGAGCAGACCGAGGAGGAGGCGCCGGGCTTTGCCTTTGTGGTGCGCTCGATGACGCTCGACTTTCTCAAGCCGGCGCGCATGGACGATATCCTCACGGTGGTCAGCGAGCCCAATGAGGTGAAGGGCGCGTCCGTCACGATCCGCCAGCGCGTGATGCGCGGCGAGGATGTGCTGGTGCAGGCCGATGTGCGGGTCGCCTTCATTTCAGGCGGGCGCGCCAAGCCGATCCCGAAGCCTCTGCGGATCGCGATGAAGGCGGACCAGGACGCCGCGAGCGTCTGACGTTGCATCCAGCCAAGGAGACGATGCGCCGGGTCGTCGTCCGGACGACGTTGCCGGGACTCGCTGCCGTTCCGTACTGATGGCGGAGGTGGCAAGCGTTTCCGCCGCATGTTAACCCCCTTCACATGAGCTGGAAACGCGGCGGCAGTGAGCGCGGCTATCACCACGGGAACCTCAAGGAGGCTCTCGTACGCGCGGCGCTCGATCTGATCGCACAGAAGGGACCCGCGGGTTTCACCTTCGCGGACGCTGCGCGCTGGGCGGGCGTCAGCCCGGCGGCGCCGTACCGGCACTACCGCGACCGCGACGAACTTCTCTCCGATGTTGCGCGGCGCGGTTTCGACGAATTTACCGCGCGGCTTTTGAAAGCGTGGGACGAGGGCAAGCCAGATCCGCAAACCGCCTTCCAGCGTCTCGGCAAGGCCTATCTGGACTTCGCGCGAACGGAACCAGCCTTCTACTCGGCGATGTTCGAGGCCGGGGTTCCGCCGGACTCGAGTCCGGAACTCCGTGCCGCCGGCGACCGTGCCTTCGCCATCGTCCGGCGGGCATGTGAAGCGTTGTCGGAACTGCTGCCGCAGACGAAGCGTCCGCCCGCACTGATGATGGCGCTGCACATCTGGGCGCTGTCGCACGGCATTGCCTCGCTGTTTGCGCGCGGCGACGGGTCGCAGCGAACCCTGCCAATGTCGCCGGAGGACCTGTTGGAAGCGGGAGTCCTTGTCTATCTGAGCGGTCTCGGCCTGCACGGGCGATGAGCCCCGGGCCTTCCATGCGACGAAAACTTAACGGCCGGTCTTGACGGCCGGAAGCGGTCGAATTATGTGAATGTTATTAACATTCACATCTGCCATGAGGATGCGATGAACAACACGATGACACTCACGGACAAGATCGACGACTACGGCAGGCCAGCCTGGATCCTTCTGACGGTCCTCGGCTTCGTCGTGTGGTGGCCTATCGGTCTCGCCCTTCTGGCTTTCACTGTATGGAGCGGTCGGATGGCTTGCAGTCGCTACGGCATGGAACGCTGGCAGGGCAAAGTGGCCCGCATGCAAGAGAAAATGGACCGCATGCGCACCCGCATGCAGGGTGACGGCGGTGGCGGTGGGTTCTGGTCGCCTGCGTCCTCCGGCAACCGCGCCTTCGACGAGTACCGCGCCGAGACCCTGCGTCGGCTCGAGGATGAGCAGCGCGAGTTTCAGGAGTTCCTGGTGCGGCTGCGCGAGGCCAAGGACAAGGCTGAGTTCGACCAGTTCATGGCGGATCGCCGTGGTCGTCCCGACATCACGCCGCCTTCGCAAACGTCTCAGGCGTAACAGTCTCGCGTATCGTTACGTCGTGGAACGCCCGCCGGTGAAAATCGGCGGGCGTTTCGCGTTTGCGGAGCTGGGCGGCGAGACCTAGCGATTTGTTGGCTTATCTTCTTCGAACTTCAGATTGTTGCCGTCGATCGACACCTTCCATGGCGTCCAGCCGCGCAATTCGATCAACGATTTCAGCACGATCACGATCAGCAGCGGCGCCTTGTTACCGAAGCTTTGCGAGAACCACGCGCCGAGGATGATCCCGATTTGCATCACGACAATTCGGGCGTAGAGGCCGCCGACCAGCGGGCCGATGTGATCCTGTTTCGGATCGAGCCCGTGCGCGACGAAGGCTGGCCGACCGGGATAAAGCCGGTGCATGAACCGCGTGACCACGGATGGCTGCGGTGTCGCCGTCACGAAGCCGATAAAGCCGGCAATGAAGGCGAGCAGGAGCGGGGCCCAGGCGCCCGACTCGATGAACAGCGCGTGCAGGAACGTCAGCGGGCGCGTCATGCGGCTCGCCCAGTCTCCCGAAAAAAGCACCAGCAGGAAAATCAGGTGAACGCCGATGAACATGCCGGCATGGAAGGCGAAGAACAGCGCCATTGAGGCGTTGCTGCCGGGCCGTTCCTTGCCGTTGACCTTGATGGTACCGAGCAGCTCCGGGGGCATGGTGGCGATGCGTGCGAGCGTCCAGCCCGCGACGATCATGGTCTCGGCCCAGTACAGCATCAGGACCACAAACGCGTCCCAGCCCCAGAACCAGACCCCCGCGAGCGGCAGCAGGTTGGCAACGAAGACGAGAAGGGTCGCCATGCACAGGTTCCACGACCGTCCGTTGCGGATTGGATGAGGCCCGGAAACCCCTCCGATTCGTCGCGCGAGTGTAACCAAACCTTAACCACAATAGGCGCTGGTTAGGGTGAAGGAAGCCCGGCCGCGCCCTAGTTTGGCCAAGTTTCACGGGGATTTCGTCGAGTGCCGGTGGTGGACGGCGACGTCTTCGTGACAATCGGACCTGCGAGCCGCGTCCCGTGAACGGCGCGGCCCTCGTGCCGGTTTGGCCCTGCGGGCGTGCGGCGTTCGTCGGGCCGCCAAACGACGTGCACACGCGAAACCGGAGTGAGACCCATGAATCCAGCCGACGTGGCGCAGTCGGCTTTGCCGGTCACCGCCGACCTTTCGATCCTCGGTCTGTTCCTGCAGGCCCATTGGGTTGTGAAGGCCGTCATGATCGGCCTGCTCGCTTGCTCGATCTGGGTCTGGGCGATCGCGATCGACAAATTTCTGCTGTTCCGGCGCACCAAGAGCGCCATGGACCGTTTCGAGCAGGCGTTCTGGTCCGGCCAGTCGCTTGAAGAGCTCTATCGCACGCTCTCGGCCAAACCCACGCACTCGATGGCGGCTTTGTTCGTTGCGGCGATGCGCGAATGGAAGCGCAGCTTCGAGGGGCATGCCCGTTCGTTCGCAGGCCTGCAGCAGCGCATCGACAAGGTGATGGACGTCACCATCACCCGCGAAATCGACCGACTCGAGCGCCGGTTGCTTGTACTGGCGACCGTCGGCTCCGCCGGTCCGTTCGTCGGGCTGTTCGGAACCGTCTGGGGCATCATGAACAGCTTCCAGTCGATCGCGGCCTCGAAAAACACTTCGCTCGCCGTCGTCGCGCCCGGCATCGCCGAAGCCTTGTTCGCTACAGCGATCGGCCTTGTTGCCGCCATCCCGGCGACCATTTTTTATAACAAGTTCGTGTCCGAGGTGAACAAGCAGGCGCATCGGCTGGAAGGCTTTGCCGACGAATTCTCGGCCATCTTGTCGCGTCAGATCGACGAGCGCGGAGCCTGATTGATGGCAATGGGGAACGGCGGCAGCGCAGGCGTGCAGGGCGGCAGCCGCCGGCGGCACACCCGCAAGCCGGTCATGGCCGAGATCAACGTCACGCCGATGGTGGACGTGATGCTCGTGCTGCTGATCATCTTCATGGTGTCGGCGCCGTTGCTGACGGTTGGTGTGCAGATCGATCTGCCGCAAACCCAGGCCAAGAGCCTCGACCAGGACAAGGAACCGCTCACGGTGACGGTTAACACCAAGGGCGAAGTCTATCTGATGAACTCGGAGATCAAGATCGACGAACTGATTGCGAAGCTGAAAGCGATCACTGAGGCGCGCGGAGGTGCCGACGAGCGCATCTACGTGCGTGGCGACAAGAATGTGAATTACGGTACAGTGATGAGGGTGATGGGCCGGCTGTCGGCGGCGGGGTTCCGTCGCGTGGCGCTCGTCACCGAGGTTGAACAGGGGACCTGACCACCCGCAATGAGGACGGGACTCGCCATATCGAGCGTCGTGCATGCGTCCGCGTTGCTGTGGGCGCTGCTGACGTTCACGTCGAGTCCGCTTGAATCGATGCCGTCGGATTCGCTCCCGGTCGACATCATTTCACCCACCGAATTCAGCCAGCTCACCGCCGGCTCGAAGACCGCGAAAAAACAGGAGGCGCCGAAGCCTCTGGTCGAAAAGCAGGGCGAGGCGAAGCAGGTCGAGGATCACACCGCCAAGATTTCCGAAAAGAAGGAAATTCAGGCGACCAAGAACGAACAAACTCCACCGAAGCCGGTCGAGAAAACCGAAACCAAGCCAGAGCCGAAGCCTGAGCCGCCGAAGCCCGCTGAGAAGGCCGAGGCCAAGCCGGAACCGAAGCCTGAAGAGAAGACCGATCCCATCGCCGAAGCGCTGAAGAAGGACGAAACCAAGAAGAAGGAAGAAGCGAAGAAGCAGGCCCAGAAGGCTGTCACGCCTCCGGAAAAGAAACCGCCGCAGAAGAAGCCGCCCGAGTTCAATCCGCAGCGCATCGCGGCGCTGCTCGACAAGCGCGAGCCGACGCGTCAGGCCGCGACCGGCGATGCGATCAACCGGACCGCGACGCTCGGCATTCCGACCGGCACCGCGGTGACGTTGTCGCAGAACGAACTCGACGCGTTGCGCGCACGCCTGCGGCAGAACTGGTCGGTTCCTCCGCTTGCTGAGAAGGTGACGATCCGGATGGTGATCCGGCTACAGCCGGATGGACGTCTGGCATCGGCGCCACAGGTTATGACCCGCGGCAGCGGACCTGCTTTCGAGGCGTTCCGCGACAGCGCCGTGCGCGCCGTCATGGTCAGCCAGCCATTCAATATGTTGCGCCGGGAGAGTTACGAAACCTGGCGCGAGATCGATATCGATTTCGACGAACGTACGATGTTTGGATTGTAGACAGAGCGATCATGACCGACAAAAAGCTGCCTCCTCATCGTCTGGGCCTCACGCGCCGCCGCGCCCTGATCCTCGGCGCCGGCGCACTCGGTGCCGCGTCGACCTTTGCCCTGCGCGATGCCGCAGCTCAGGTGCGGCTGCAGATCACCGAAGGCAATTTCCAGCCGATGCCGATCGCGATCCCGGATTTCTTCGGGGCCAATTCCGACAGCGAGACGGCGCGCAACGTGTCGGCGATCGTGACCAGTAATCTGCGCCGCTCCGGTCTGTTCGCTCCGATCGATCCGGCGGCCTTCATTCAAAAGCTTTCGAGCGCAGACGCGCCGCCGAATTATCCCGATTGGCGTGCGATCAAGGCGCAGGCGCTGGTCGCAGGCCAGGTCGTCCGGCAGGGCGACGGTCGGCTGCATGCGCGGTTTCGTCTCTACGACGTGTTCGGCGGACAACAGCAGGCTGGGCAGCAATACACCACGACACCGGAGAATTGGCGTCGCATCGGGCATATCATTTCGGATGCGATCTACGAGCGCTTGACCGGTGACAAGGGTTATTTCGACACTCGCATTGTCTATGTCGACGAAAACGGTCCAAAGGATCGTCGCGTGAAACGCCTCGCGATCATGGATCAGGACGGCGCCAACGTGCGCTATCTGACGCGCGGCGACGATCTCGTGCTCACGCCGCGCTTCTCGCCCTCGACACAGGAAATCACCTACATGTCGTTCGGGCAGGGCGATCCGCGCGTTTATCTGCTCAATATCGAAACCAATCAGCGTGAAATCGTCGGCAACTTCCCGGGCATGACTTTCTCGCCGCGTTTCTCGCCGGACGGTCAGCGCGTGATCATGAGTCTCCAGCAGGGATCGAACTCGAATCTGTTCACGATGGACCTGCGCTCACGCGCCACCACGCGGCTCACGCAATCGCCCGCGATCGATACTGCGCCGTCATATTCGCCGGACGGCGCACGCATCTGCTTCGAGTCCGACCGCGGCGGGTCGCAGCAGATTTATGTCATGCCCTCGACCGGGGGACAGGCGCAGCGCATCAGCTTCGGCGAAGGGTCGTATTCGACGCCGGTCTGGTCGCCGCGCGGGGATACCATCGCCTTCACCAAGCAGGGCGGCGGGCGCTTCTCGATCGGCATCATGCGTGTCGACGGTTCGGGCGAGCGCATCCTGACCGAAGGGTTCCACAACGAAGGCCCGACCTTCGCACCGAACGGCCGCGTGATCATGTTCTTCCGCGAGGGCGGCGGGCAGAGCGGGCCATCGCTTTATTCGGTGGACATCACCGGGCGGAACGAACAGAAAATTCCGACGCCCAGTTTTGCGTCAGATCCGGCATGGTCGCCGCTTCTGTCCTGACGTTCTGCGGTTTCGTGTGGTGCGTATCGGATATTCTGTGATGGCCGGTGCGATTATCGAAATTCGAGACCGATTCGCCGTATTTTCGGCATTAATCCATGAGTAACCATTAACGATAGTTTGCGGCGATGCGCCGCATTTCGGGGCGCTTTGTAAGGTGCAGTCAAGGTTGACGGAAGGTTCGATTAACGATCCGAGCCTAAACCTTTCCCGTATGTAGTGAATGGAGTCACCGGGATGATTGCTGTGAGACAATCCCTGCGCCGCTTTGATATGCGCGGATTGGTGCGCGCGGTCGGGTTGATCGGCGTACTTGCCGCCGCACTTGCGGTGTCGGCATGCGCAAAGAATTCGGGCGATCAGGTCGGTGCGGCCGGCGCTGCGACGCCGGGTAGCCAGCAGGACTTCGTGGTCAATGTGGGCGACCGTGTATTCTTCGAATCCGACCAGTCGACGCTGACGGCGCAGGCGCGCTCCACCCTGGACAATCAGGCGCAGTGGCTGGCGCGCTATTCACAATACACATTCACGGTCGAAGGTCATGCCGACGAGCGCGGCACCCGCGAATACAACATTGCGCTCGGCGCCCGCCGCGCGCAGACCGTGCGGGAATATCTCGCTTCGCGTGGCGTGAGCCCGCAGCGCATGCGCACGATCTCCTACGGCAAGGAGCGCCCAGTCGCTGTCTGCGACGACATCTCCTGCTGGTCGCAGAACCGGCGCGCCGTGACGGTGCTGAACGCGAGTTCGTAGCCCGCAGCGGTGATATCCTGTTAACCGGCGTCCATCAGGGCGCCGGTTTGTTTTTGCGGCTTGCCAAAGCGTTTTAGGCGCGGGATCGTAGTTCCGTCATGCTTCACCGAATCCCCTCCCTGTTCGTCATTGCCGCCGCCGGCTTCCTCGCCGCATGCGATGAGCCCAACCGTTATGTGCCGCCGCCGCCGCCGCAGGTGGTCGTGGCCAATCCGCTGCGCATGAATGTCATCGCGTACCTGGAAGAGACCGGCACGCTCGCGGCGGTGAACACCGTTGACCTCGTGGCGCGCATTCCAGGCTTCGTGACCGCGATCCAGTACACAGACGGCGCCCTCGTGAAGAAGGGCGCTCCGTTGTTCCAGATCGAGCCCGAGCCCTACAAGGTGAAGTGGCAACAGGCGGTCGCGGCCGAGGATGGCGCGAAAGCGCAACTCCAGCAGTCCGAGGCGGAATTCCTGCGTCAGCAGGATCTTGTCTCGCGGCAGGTCTCCACACAGGTGAATTACGACAAGGCGCTGGCGCAGCGCGACACCGACAAGGCCAATCTCGAACAGGCGCAGGCCAATACCGAAATCGCCAAGATCAACTACGGCTACACCCAGGTGGCCGCACCGTTCGACGGCATCGTGACGGCGCGGCTCATTTCAGTCGGCGAATATGTCGGCGCCAACAATACGCCGACCAAGCTCGCGACCATTGTTCAGGTCGACCCGATCTGGGTGAATTTCAACGTGAGCGAGCAGGACGTTCAGCACATCCGCGCCGAACGCGCGAAGATGGGTCTGGTTGGCAATGACGTGAGCAACATTGCCGTCGAGGTCGGCCTGCAGACCGATACCGGCTTTCCCTACAAGGGCCATCTCGACTATGCCGCGCCAACGGTGACGCCGGGTACCGGCACGCTTGCCGTGCGTGGGATCCTGCCGAACCCGAACGCGCCACTGTTGCCGGGATATTACGTCCGGGTCCGCGCGCCGGGTCCGGCGCAGGAGCGCCTGCTCGTTCCGGATGTGGCTATTGGTTCGGATCAGGGCGGCCGCTATCTGCTGGTGCTCAACGCGGACGACGTGATTGAGCAGCGCAAGATCACCGCGGGCCAACTGGTCGGGCCGATGCGTGTCATTCTGAACGGACTCAAGCCCGACGATCGCGTGGTGGTTGACGGACTGCTGCGGTCGATACCGGGTCAGAAGGTTGCCCCGAAGGTTGAGACACTCACGCCACCGTCACAGAGCTGATCCGGGGACGAGCGGTGATTTCAAAATTCTTCATTGAGCGTCCCGTCCTCGCCAATGTGATCGCGATCCTTATGGTCGTGATCGGGGCCGTCGCCCTCATCAATCTTGCGGTCTCGCAATATCCGAATGTCACACCGCCGACGGTGCAGGTGCAGACAATCTATCCGGGTGCGAGCGCGCGTGTGGTGGTCGATACGGTGGCCTTGCCGATCGAGCAGCAGGTCAACGGCGTCGAGGACATGCTCTATATGCAGTCCACGAGCGCTGCCGACGGCACGTATAATCTGATTGTGACCTTCAAGATCGGCACCGACCTGAACTTCGCGCAGGTGCTGGTGCAGAACCGCGTCTCGAGCGCGCTGTCGCAATTGCCGGACGCGGTGCAGGCGCAGGGCGTCACGGTGCAAAAGAAGTCCACCGCGATCCTGATGTTCGTGACGCTGACCTCGCCGGACAACAGCCGCGA
>CAZIKZ010000139.1:0-11100 GCA_964539845.1 uncultured Hyphomicrobiales bacterium | reverse complement strand
ATCGGATCGCCGGACCCTTGAGAACACTGTCCCCGTCCTGCCGTCGAAGCCGCGCATTCCCGATCGTCGCCGGAGCGCTGGCGCTCGCGGCGAGTTTACTTGGCGTGTCCGGCGCGGCCGCTTCCGGCGCACAGCATGCGATCGCCATGCACGGCACACCGAAAATGCCCGCCGGCTTTTCCGCGATGCCGTATGTAAATCCCGACGCGCCGAAGGGCGGTCGAGTGACCCTCGGCGTTCCGGGCACCTTCGATACGGTGAATCCGCTGGTGGTTCGCGGCCTGTCGATCCCGAATATCCGCGGGTATGTCGTCGAGGCGCTGATGGCGCGCGGCTACGACGAGCCGTTCACGCTCTATGGGTTGCTGGCGGAAACTGTCGAGACCGATGACCAGCGCAGCTACGTCACCTTCAACCTGAATCCGCGCGCCCGCTTCTCCGACGGCAAACCGGTGACGCCGGAGGACGTGATCTTCACGTGGCAATTGCTGCGCGACAAGGGCCGGCCCAATCATCGGACTTATTACGCGAAGGTCGCGCGCGCGGAGATTGTCGGTCCGCACGCGGTGCGCTTCGACCTGTCCGGCAATAACGACCGCGAACTGCCTCTGATCCTCGGCCTTATGCCGGTTCTGCCAAAACACGCAATCGACCCCGCGCATTTCGAGGAAACAACGTTCACGCCGCTGGTCGCAACCGGCCCCTATGTCATCAAGTCGGTCGACCCGGGACGCAGCGCCACCTTCGTGCGTAATCCGGATTACTGGGGCGCGCACCTGCCGATCAATCGCGGCCTGTGGAATTTCGACGAGATCAAACTCGATTTCTATCGCGACGAGAACTCGCTGTTCGAAGCGTTCAAGAAGGGACTCTACGACCTGCGCGTGGAGAACGACGTCACGCGCTGGCAGACCGGCTACGACACGCCCGGCTTCAAGGCCGGCCGCTACGTCAAGGAAACGTTCCGCAACGGCACGCCCGTCGGGATGAACGGCCTCGCCTTCAATACGCGGCGACCGATCTTCGCAGACATCCGCGTCCGGGAAGCGCTGGCCGCGCTGTTCGACTTCGAATGGGTCAACAAGAATTTCTTTTTCGGGCTGCAGAAACGCACCGCCAGCTATTTCGAGGGGTCCGATCTGTCGTCAATTGGCCGCCCGGCGGGCGAACACGAGCGCGCCTGGCTTGCGGCCTTCCCCGGCGCGGTGCGCGAAGACGTCCTCGAAGGACGCTATTTGCCGTCAAGCACCGATGGCTCTGGGCGTGACCGCGAGGTCCTCAAGAAGGCGCTCGGGCTCCTGTCGGAGGCCGGCTATGAACTGGACGGCACCGTGCTGCGGCGCCGCGATACGCACGAGCCGCTGTCCTTCGAGATTCTCGTGACCACCCGGGACCATGAGCGGATCGCGCTCGCCTACGCGCGCGACCTCAAGCGCGCGGGCATCGCAGCATCGGTGCGGAGCGTCGATGCGGTGCAATTCGACCGGCGGCGACTCACCTATGATTACGATATGGTGCCGTATCGCTGGGACCAGTCTCTCTCGCCCGGCAACGAACAAAGCTTCTACTGGGGATCCGCGTCCGCCGACGTCGACGGAACGCGCAATTACATGGGGGCCCGTAGCAAGGCCATCGACGCCATGATCGCGCAGCTCTTGGTCGCGCGCGAGCGCGACACATTCGAATCGGCCGTCCGCGCGCTCGATCGCGTGCTGATCTCGGGCTTTTATGTCGTGCCGCTGTTTCACCTGCCCGATCAATGGGTGGCACGCTGGACTCGCGTCGACCATCCGAAGGTCACGCCGCTCTTCGGCTTCCTGCCGGAGGCCTGGTGGCGCCAGCCGGGCAGCTGACCATGGCACCCGCAATCGTCCCCGCACTCGACGCGATCCTCAAGGCGCACGCCGTGCGCAACCCGGATGCAATTGCGCTGATCGATCCACCGGATTGCGAGCGCATGACCGGCGAGGCCCCTCGCCGGCTGACCTATCTGCAAGCAGATCGCGCGGTCGGCGCCATCGCTGCCAGACTGCACGAAATCGGTCTTCCGCCCGGCACCGTCGTCGGCGTCCAGATGCCGAACGTCGCCATCGCAGTGCTGACGATGCTTGCGATCATGCGCGCCGGCATGATCGCAGCACCGCTGCCGCTCCTGTGGCGACGAACGGATTGCGTCGCGGCCCTGTCAGAGGCCGGCGCTCGCGCAATCGTCACCTGCGGCCAGGTCGCTGGCTTCGATCATGCCGCACTTGCGCTCGATATAGCCGCAGAGTTGTTTCCGATCCGCGCAGTCTGCGGTTTCGGCTGCGCCACGACAGACGGCATCATACCGTTCGACGATCTGCTCTCCGGCTCCGACGAGCATCCGGATGCGATCCTGTTCCAGGAAACGACAGACGCGTCCTTCGCTCTGGTGACGTTCGAGACAACCGCCGACGGCATCATGCCGGTCGCGCGCGATACGGCGCAATTGCTCACCGCCGGCCGTCTGGTCCGGCAGCGCAGCGGGATCGCGCCGAACGCGGTGATCCTGTCGACGCTGCCCGCAACAACCTTCGCCGGCATCAGCGCCGCTCTTGTGCCATGGCTCCTGAGCGGGGGCACGCTGGTGCTGCATCATGCGTTCGATCCCGATGTGCTGCGCGACCAGATCGCGCGCGAACGCTGCGATGCGCTCGTGGTGCCCGACGCCATGTTGTCAGGTCTATGCGCGACTCCCTGGCTGGAGCCCGGCAACGCTTCCAGCGTGATTGCGGTCTGGCGCGCGCCGGAGCGGCTTACTGCTGCCGCGCAGTGGACGAACCTGGACGCAGCCCTCGTTGACGTCGCGGCCTTTGGCGAGACCGCCCTCCTTGCGGCGCGCCGGGCACCCGGCGGACGGACCCTGCCCTGGCCGGTTGGACCGCTGACGATCGCGAATGGCGGTGCGGAATGCGCGCATGTCGCTATAACGCCGGGCGGTACATTAGGCATCCGCGGATCGCTCGTTGCTTCAAGGTTTACGCCGTATGAAGTCGATGCCGTAGCCGAGCCGTCCGCCGCGAGCGGGCATATCGATACCGGCTACGGCTGCCGGATGATCGCGGATGACGACGCACTCGTCGTAACAACGTCTCCCGTGGGACTGATCGCGGTCGGCGGCTACCGCTTCGCGATGCATGATCTGCAACACATGGTTCGCGGGATCGATGGAAATGGCGTGCTTGCAGCACTTCCGCATGCGCTGGCCGGCCATAGACTCGCCGGTCATGCTACCGATCCCGTAACCATGCGGGAGATGCTTCAGACGATGGGCGTCAACCCTCTGCTAACGGCAGCGTTTCGAGATCGCGCTGCCTGACAATTTGCGCATGGGTGTTGACTGCACATTAATGGCCGAGCAGCTAGACCTGCGTCCCATCACAGGGACGAACAAATGTCATTGCAGGGCCCGGTCGTCGTTATCGCCGAGCAACCCTCGCCGGATCTAATCGCGGCCATATCCGAGTCTGGCGCCTTCCCGGTGATCGAAGCGTCGTGCGCACAGGCAAGCGCTGCGATCGCTGCCGCCGATCCGTGCGCGATCATTCTCGCCGATGCGCTGGCCACCAGCGATCACGCGCTCGGCGAAAGCCTGACACGCATTATGAGACGCAAGGCGCCGATCGTCCCGGTCGTTGCCTGCGGTGCAACAGAGACCATTCTGCCCTATCGCGAAGCGCTTGCGATGCCGAGCGACGCTACGCCGAATGCGATTGCGGCACGCTTGTCGTCGGTGCTGCGGGTGCGCTCGCTTCATGCGAGCGTTCTGCGTCGTGCCGAAGCCGCGCGTTCTGCCGGCCAAATGGTGCCGTCCAGTCCGGCTAACGATCCGATCGAGGACGCAACCGTGATCCTTGCGGGTCGAGGTCGTACCTATCCGAGCCTGTCAGTCGCGCTCGGAGAGCAGACCGGTGTGATTGGCGTGCTCACCATTGAAGCCGCCGCGCGCTATCTGAAATCGCGCGATGCCGACGGCCTGGTGATCGGCGATGGCTTTTTGCCTCACAATGTCGACGCTCTCCTGACCGTGATTGCCGAAGACTCGCGCTTCCGCGATCTTCCGGTCGGAGTGATCGGCCGGCCGACGGGAGTCGATGCGCGCAGGCTTCCACATCTCATCTGTGCGAACGAGCCGCACTGCCTCGTCTCACGCGTTCTGCCGCTGGTACGGCTGCATGCCTTTGAAGCGCGGTTGCGCCGCACGCTGGATGCGTTCGTAAAGGACGGCGTGATCGATCCGACAACCGGGCTGATGAACGAACCCGCTTTCGTCGCCGAACTCGATCGCGTTATGCGTGACGCAAGCCGTCGCTCGAGCGGATTGTCGGTGGCGCGGCTCATCTTCGATTCGACTGTTGAAGCGCGCTCCCTGAACGATGCGGGGCGGCTGGTCTCCAAGCTCGTGCGCGGCGCCGATTTTGCCTGCCGTGATGACGATGGCTCGATCCTGGTCGCGTTCGTCGATACTGCGCCGCGTCAGGCGCAGACCGTGGCGAAACGGCTGGTGAGCGTGCTGCGGAATACCATGTTGCAGGGCGGCCGGCGTCGGCCGGTTGCCCCCGATGTGGCGCTCACCGCATGGCGGTCGTCGGACACCGCGGAGAGCCTGCTCGCCCGGATCACGCCGTCCAAGGTTGCGGCAGAGTAGACGGCTACCTACATTTGCCGGGCACACGCGGGCAATCAGCAAGCGCGCCTGCGTTGCCTGCAATCGCGCGCCCAAAAAGGCAGGTCAGCATGACAGATCCCGTCCGCGTCGATGTCGTCTCCGACGTCGTTTGCCCATGGTGCTTCATCGGCAAGAAGCGTCTGGAACAGGCGATCGCCCTCAATCCCGATATTCCGGTCGAGGTGCATTACCACCCCTATTTCCTCAATGACTGGATTCCGCCGGAAGGCATCTCGCGCGAGGACTATCTGACCAAGAAATTCGGCTCGCCCGAGCGCTACAAGGAAATCGCCACGCGCGTTTCCGCCGCAGCCGCACAGGATGGACTGCTCTATGCCATCGACAAACTCAGCCGGCAGCCCAACACGACTGACAGCCATCGCCTGATCTACTGGGCCGAGCAGATCGGCAAGGCGCCCGAGATGAAGCAGCGGCTGATGGAATTATACTTCTCGGAAGGGGCCGATCTGTCGGACAATGCGGTGCTGGTGAAAGCCGCCGCCGCGATCGGCCTTGATCCCGCCGACATCGCAAAGAAGCTCGACAGCGACGCCGATCTCGCGATCGTCTCGCAGCGCGTCGAACAGGCGAAGTCGTCCGGCATCCAGGGCGTGCCGTTCTTTATCTTCGACAACGCCTATGCGGTATCGGGTGCGCAGGCACCGGAGCAACTCGCCGGCGTCATCCGCAAAGCCGCCGACGAAAAGAAACAGAAGGCGGCCGGTTAAGCCGCCTTCTTTCCTTCGGCAATCTTCACCAGATTGCGCAGGATCTTGGTGGTGCCGAGCAGCCGCTGCACCGGCTTCGGCCAATCATCGAGGAACACCACTTTCTGATCCGGGCGCACCTTGGCGATCGGCGCCTGGCTCGTGATGTAGCGCATGAGACCTTCCGGATTGGCGAAGCTGTTGTCGCGGAATTGCAGCACCGCGCCCTTCTGACCGGTATCGATGCGCTCCACATTGGCCCGCTTCGACAGAAGCTTGATGACGACGATCTGCATGAGGTGCTTGACCTCTTCCGGCAGCGGGCCGAAGCGGTCGACCAGTTCGGCGGCGAAGCCCTCGATCTCCTGCTCGTTCTCGACGGTGGCGATACGCCGATAAAGCCCGAGCCGCACCGACAGGTCGGCGACGTAATCCTCCGGAATGAGCACGGGTGTGCCGACTGTGATCTGCGGTGACCATTGATCCGCGACCGGCTCGGCAATGCCGGCCTTCAGCGCGGTCACGGCCTCTTCGAGCATCTGCTGGTAGAGCTCGAATCCGACTTCCTTGATGTGCCCGGACTGTTCCTCGCCAAGCAGATTGCCGGCACCGCGGATATCCAGGTCGTGCGAGGCGAGTTGGAATCCGGCGCCCAGCGTGTCGAGCGATTGCAGCACCTTGAGCCGCCGCTCGGCCTGCGCAGTGATGCGCTTCTCGGTCGGCAGCGTGAACAGTGCGTAAGCGCGGATCTTGGAGCGCCCCACCCGTCCGCGCAGCTGATACAACTGCGCCAGCCCGAAGCGGTCGGCGCGATGCACAATCAGCGTATTGGCGGTCGGGATGTCGAGACCGGATTCGATGATGGTGGTCGACAGCAGCACATCGTATTTGCCTTCATAGAAGGCCGACATGATGTCCTCGAGCGCAGTCGCAGGCATCTGTCCATGCGCCACCGCGACCTTCACTTCGGGCACGGTCTTGTCGAAGAATTCCTTGGCCCCGGCGAGATCCTCGATGCGCGGCACCACATAGAACGATTGTCCGCCGCGATAGCGTTCGCGCAGGATCGCCTCGCGCACAACGATCGGATCGAACGGCGACACAAAGGTCCGCACGGCGAGCCGGTCGACCGGCGGAGATGCGATCAGCGAGAGATCGCGCACACCGGTCAAGGCAAGCTGCAGCGTCCGCGGGATCGGGGTCGCGGTCAGCGTCAGCATGTGCACTTCGGCGCGCAGCGTTTTCAGCTTCTCTTTGTGCGCGACACCGAAATGCTGCTCCTCGTCGACGATGACGAGCGCCAGGTCCTTGAACTTGATATTCTTGCCAAGCAGGGCGTGGGTGCCGACGACAATGTCGAGCGTGCCTTCGGCCAGATCCTTCCGCGTCTGCGCGAGATCGGCTGCCGTCACCAGCCGTGAGGCCTGTCCGATCTTCACCGGGAAACCGCGGAAGCGTTCACTGAAGGTCTTGTAGTGCTGACGCGCCAGCAAGGTGGTCGGCACAACCACTGCGACCTGTCGTCCCGCCATCGCCGCAACAAACGCTGCACGCAGCGCCACCTCGGTCTTGCCAAAACCGACGTCGCCGCACACCAGCCGGTCCATCGGACGGCCGGAGGCGAGATCCTCCAGTCCCGCGTCAATAGCGGACTGCTGATCTTCGGTTTCCTCATAGGGAAAGCCGGCGCAGAACTCGTCATACATGCCGGAGGGCACCGTAAGCTTCTCTGCCTCGCGCAGTTTCCGCTCGGCCGCGATCTTCATCAGTTCGTGCGCAATCTCGCGGATGCGGTTCTTCATCCGCGCCTTGCGCGTCTGCCAGGCGGTGCCGCCGAGCCGGTCGAGGTCGACTTCGAGGTCTTCCGATCCGTAGCGCGACAGAAGTTCGATATTCTCTACCGGCAGATAGAGCTTGTCGCCGCCGGCATAGTGCAACTCGAGGCAGTCATGCGGAGCGCCGGCAGCCTCGATGGTCGCAAGCCCGATGAAGCGGCCGATACCATGATCGACGTGGACGACGAGATCGCCGGCCGAGAGGCTGGTCGCCTCTGCGATGAAATTTTCCGCCTTCTTCGAGGCTCGGCGCGGACGCACCAGCCGGTCCCCGAGAATATCCTGTTCGCCGATGACGACCGCCTGCGCGGTCTCGAAACCGGATTCGAGCCCGAGAACAGCTAGCGCCACATCCGTCTTCGGACGCGCCAGCGCTTCCTGCCAGGATCCGACATTGGAGAGGTTGGCGAGCCCGTGGTCGCGCAGCACATGGCTCATGCGGTCGCGTGCGCCCTCGCTCCACAGCGCCATGACGACATTCCTGCCGCTGCGCTGCAGCCCGGCGACGTGCTTCACGACCGCGTCGAACACATTGGCGTCCGGCTCGGCTCGCTCGGCGCTGAAATTGTGGCCTTGCTTCGTCCCGATATCGACGACGGACGCGCCCTCCGGCACCGCGAACGGCGTCATGCGCGCGACCTTCAGGCGCTCAAGCTGTGCGCGCCATTCATCCGCGGTGAAATACAGGCGCTGCGGCGGCAACGGCTTGTAGGGCACGCCGCCGACACCCTGCGGCGCATTCTGGCGCGCGTCGTAATAGTCGACGATCTGGGTGATCCGCTCATGGGCGGCATCGTCGGCCAGCGGCTCCAGCACGACCGGCGTGCGATCGAGATAGTCAAACAGCGTATCGAGATGATCGTGGAACAGCGGCAGCCAATGCTCCATGCCGGGATAGCGGCGGCCTTCGCTGACCGCCTCATAGAGCTGATCGTCGCGGGTCGCCGCGCCGAAAGTCTCGACATAGCCGAGGCGGAACTTGCGGATCGTCTCGGTCCTGAGCTGGAATTCTGCCACCGGCACCAGATCGAGCGCGCGCAGATCGTATTGCGTGCGCTGCGTCTCCGGATCGAAGGCACGGATCGTCTCGATCTGATCCCCGAAGAAATCGAGCCGCACCGGCTCGCCCATGCCCGGCGCAAACAGATCAAGGATGCCGCCGCGCACGGCATAGTCACCGGGTTCGCGGACGGTGGAGGCACGGGTGTATCCGTTGAGTTCGAGCCAGCTCGCGACACGCTCCATCGGCAGCACATTGCCGGGCGCGGCCGAGAGCGATTGTCCCATCACCAGTGTACGCGGCGGCACGCGCTGCAGGATCGCGTTGATAGTGGTGAGGACCACGGCCGGTTTGTCCCGCGCCTCGACATTGGCAAGACGCGACAGCGTGGTCATGCGCTGCGCGAGCACACCGGCATGCGGCGATACGCGGTCGTAAGGCAGACAGTCCCACGCCGGGAATTCAAGCCGCTCGATCTCAGGGGCGAAAAACGCCAGTCCGCGTGCGAGCGCCGCCATCCGCGGCCCGTCGCGGCAGACCACCAGAAGACTGACCGCAGGCGGTTCGCGGCCGGCAGCGATCGCACGCGCGAGGTCGGCGACCACCATGCCTTCGGCGCCGTCGGCGACACCCGACAGGGTCAGCGGCTTACCGCTTTTCAGAAATTCAGCAGGCGAGAGCGACATCAGCGGGCGCCCCCATTGTGGAAGCGCACGATCCGGTCAAGCAGCTCGGACCGATGCTCGTCCGGAATGGTCAGCTCGCCGCTCACCCAAGCGTAGAGGTCGTGGTCGAGCACGTCGAGCAGCCTTTCATAGATGTCCAGATCGGGGTCGGAGAGTTCGGCGATATGCGCATCGGCAAAACGGCCGAGCAACAGGTCGGTTTCGCGTATCCCACGATGCCAGGAACGGAACAGCAGCCGCCGCTGCCGCTCGCTCAGCCCTTCGCTCGATCGTGTCGATCCGGTCATCCGTTTTACCCGCAAACGCCAAAAGCCCGGACGGGGCCGGGCGGGCGTATATAGGCGCTGGAAGCGCGGCTGTCAGCCCGCCCGGTTTGGGATAAACCAGTCATCCGTTCGTACTTCAAACTCCGTTCATTCCCGCGAAAGCGGGAATCCAGAATCAAACCCTGGGTCCCCGCTTTCGCGGGGACGAACGGAGAGAAGGCTTTGGTTGATCGTGATCAGACATGCGGCCTACCCTGCTCGACCCATTCTTTACGGCGATCACGACGCTTCCGGGCATCGGCCCGAAGCTCGAGAAGCTGTATCGCCGTCTACTCGGCCGCGACGACGAGCCGCGGATCGTCGACCTGATCTTCCACCTGCCGACCGGCGCGATCGACCGGCGCGCGCGCCCGAAGCTGCGTGAGGTCGAATCGGGCACGGTTGTCACGGTGAAGGTCACCGTAGACCGCCACCGTCCCGCGCCTCCCGGACGGGACCGCGCACCGCACCTGATCTATGCGAGCGACGAGACCGGCGACCTCGTGATCACCTATTTCCGCGCGCGCCGAGACTATCTTGAAAAGCTTTTTCCCGTCGGTGAGACCCGCTACGTGTCGGGCACGACCGCGCGTTATGACGGGATGCTGCAGATGGTGCATCCCGATCGCGTGGTCGACGAGCAGGGCCTCGCCGCCTTGCCGATGATCGAGCCGGTCTATCCGCTGACCGAAGGCATCACCGCGAACATGATCGTGAAAGTGATGGACGCGGCGCTCCCGAAAGTCCCGGCGCTCCCGGAATGGCAGGACGCGGCGTTCCAGAGCAAGAACGGTTTCCCGGCATTTGCCGAGGCCCTGCACACGCTGCACCGGCCACGCGACCTGGACGACCTGGCGCCGGAGGGCACAGCGCATACCCGGCTCGCCTATGATGAACTGCTCGCAAGCCAGCTCGCGCTCGGGCTCATGCGCGCGCATAACCGCAAGCGTGCGGGTCGCGCCCATGCCGGCGACGGCCATATCCGGCGAGCCATCATCGCCGCATTGCCCTACTCGCTCACGTTGTCACAACATCGCGCGCTCGATGCCATCGTTGCCGATCTCGGCAAGCCGGAACGGATGGTGCGGCTGTTGCAGGGTGATGTCGGTTCGGGCAAGACCGTGGTCGCACTGCTGGCCGCGGCGGCCGTGATCGAAAGCGGCCGGCAAGCCGCACTGATGGCGCCGACCGAGATCCTTGCGCGCCAGCATTTCAACACCATCGCGCCGCTCGCCGAAGCGGTCGACATCCGCGCGGCGATCCTGACGGGCCGCGAACGGGGCAAGGACCGTACCGCTCTGCTCGACAAGCTCGCCGCAGGCGAAATCCATATGCTGGTCGGCACGCACGCCTTGTTTCAGGACGATGTGACGTTCCGCGATCTCGCATTGGCGATCGTGGACGAACAACATCGCTTCGGCGTGCATCAGCGTCTTGCGCTCGTGAACAAGGGCGAGGCGGTCGACATGCTGGTAACGACCGCAACGCCGATCCCGCGCACACTGGTGCTGACCTATTTCGGCGACATGGACATTTCGGAATTGCGCGAAAAGCCCGCCGGACGCCAGCCGATCGACACCCGTACCATCCCGCTCGATCGCCTCACCGAGGTCACCGACGCCGTCGGCCGCGCGCTGCAGGACGGTCAGCGCGTCTATTGGGTCTGTCCGCTGGTCGAGGAATCCGAAACCAGCGATCTCGCCGCCGCCGAAGATCGTTTCAAGGTCTTGCGCAAGCGGTTCGGCAGCGCGGTCGACCTCGTGCACGGCCAGATGCGCGGTTCGGAGAAGGATGAAGCGATGCGGCGCTTCTCCATCGGCGAGACCCAGCTGCTGGTCTCAACCACGGTGATCGAGGTCGGCGTCGATGTGCCCGAA
>CAZIKZ010000138.1:6259-11143 GCA_964539845.1 uncultured Hyphomicrobiales bacterium | reverse complement strand
TTCACCCACACGGTATCGCTGGTGTAATCCTCGTATTCGACTTCGGCCTCGGCGAGCGCGGTCTTCTCCACCACGCTCCACATCACCGGCTTCGAGCCGCGATAGAGCGTGCCGTTCTGCGCGAACTTCATGATCTCGCGCGCGATCTGCGCTTCGGCCGGATAGTTCATCGTGGTGTAGGGATGATCCCAGTCGCCCTCGACGCCGAGCCGCTTGAATTCCGCGCGCTGCACATCCAGCCAATGCTGCGCATAGGCGCGGCATTCCTGCCGGAACGCAATCATCGCGGCGGGATCGGAGAGGTTCGGCTTCACCTTGTTCTTGGAACGGTAGTTTTCTTCCTCGACCTTCCATTCGATCGGAAGGCCGTGGCAGTCCCAGCCCGGCACATAGTTCGAATCGAAGCCGAGCATCTGCTGGCTGCGCGTCACCACATCCTTCAGGATCTTGTTGAGCGCGGTGCCGATATGGATATTGCCGTTCGCGTAGGGCGGGCCGTCATGCAGGATGAACTTGGCGCGGTCCTTGGCGGCCTCGCGCAGCTTGCCGTACAGGTTCTCGTCCTTCCAGCGCTTGAGCAAGACAGGCTCGCGCTCGGGCAGGCCGGCGCGCATCGGAAATTCCGTGCGCGGCAGAAACAGGGTCTCGGAATAGTCGCGTTCAGTCTGGGTCATTCGGGGATCGCCTCGAGCGCGCGATCAGCAAAATTGGGAACCGGTTTTGCGTCCGTCGCGCGCCAAATCATGTGCGGGGGCGTGTGTAGCAGGCATGCCGCAGCGCGGAAAGCCGCTGCGCGCCGCGTGGGACGTCAAATCTCCCCGAGCGGGGGGAAAGCGGACGGGTTGCGCGCCAACGCGCTGCGCGCGCGCTCCGCGTCGAGGCTCATCTGCGCCATCAAGGCCTCAATGGAGGCGAATTTCTCCTCCGGTCGGATCCAGCCGATCAGCGCGACATCGAGGGTCTGGCCGTAGAGATCGCCGGAAAAGTCGAACAGGAACACCTCCAGCAGGGGCGCACCATTGTCGAAGGTTGGACGGCGACCGAAGCTGGCGACGCCGTCGTAACGCACGCCTTCGACCTGGACCCTGACGGCATAGATGCCGTGCTTCAGGCCGCAGGCGGGGTCCAGCCTGAGATTAGCGGTGGGGAAACCGAGGCCGCGCCCGCGCTTCTCACCATGGACCACCTCGGCCGAGACGAACCAGGGGTAACCGAGGAGTTCGGCCGCCTCGACCACCCGGCCGGCTTCAAGCGCGGTCCGGATCGTGCCGGACGACACCGGGCGGCCCTCATCCTCGAGCTTTGGCGCGACATCGACCGGGAAGCCATGGCGTGCGCCAGCCTCCGTCAGGAAGGCGGGCGAGCCGCCGCGGCCCTGACCGAAATGGAAGTCGAAGCCGATGGCGACCCCGCTCACGCCGAGCCGCCCGACCAGGATCTGCGAGACGAATTGCTCCGCCGGCAGTCCGGCCAGCCCGGCGTTGAAGGTCAGCACCACCGCGCCATCGAGCCCGGTCGATGCCAGAAGACGCAGCTTCTGCCGCTCGTCGGTGAGCCGGAACAGCTTCTCGTCGGGACGGAAATAGCTGCGCGGATGGGGCTCGAGCGTCAGCACGGCGGACGGCCTGCCCGCCGCGGCCGCGCGCTTCAAGGCAAAATCGATGACCGAGCGGTGCCCGCGATGCACGCCATCGAAATTGCCGATCGCGACAACGGCGCCGCGCAGCTTTTCGGCTCCGGGACCATCGTCACGGACCACCACAAACGGTGTTTGTCGTTCGGATTGCGGCATGAAAGGCGGGCGTCAGGTTCGCGATTGTCCGCACCGTGTCGGCCCGCGGCCGTCACAAGTCAAGCGGTCGCGATTTTGGGGCGTCCCGGCACCGAAACGATCGCTTCGCCGTCCAGCACCACCGTATTGTCGACCAGCGCCTCGCAATGCAGGCGAACCTTGCGGCCCTCCGGCACGAGTTCGATCACCTCGACAATGACCGTGACCACGTCGCCGATCTTGACCGGCGCATGGAAGTTCAGGGTCTGCGAGCGATAGACCGCGCCCGCCCCCGGCAATTGCGTGCCGAGCACGGCCGAGATGAGACTCGCGGTGTAAAGTCCATGCGCGATACGCTGGCCGAAGCGCGTGCCCTGCGCATAGGTGTCGCACAGGTGAATCGGATTCTCGTCGCCCGAAATATTCGCGAAGCCGACGACATCGGTTTCCATCACCGATTTCATCAACGTCTCACGCATGCCGACATGCAGGTCCTCGAAACACAAGTTGCGGACCATGCGTGGATCGATGGCGGCTTTGGCAGGGACTGTGTTCATCTGTCTTTGTTGCGAAGGTTAACGGAAATCTAACATGCGGCAGGCATCAGCGGCATGCAATCAGCCTTTAGGCAGATTTCGCGCGGCTTTTCGGCATCGAGTAAGAATGCACGCAAGATTTGCGGGTTAACGGATGTTCAATGCGCTCGCGGTACCTTGCCGCACTCTGGGCAGGATGCTCAACGGCAGCGCATTGCGGCGCGCCGGTCGTCCGCGAAGACGGAGCTGAGACGATGTCTGTCGATCTTTCGATGCCCGTTCTGGTCGTCGACGACTACAACACAATGGTCCGCATTATCCGCAACCTGCTGCGGCAAGTCGGCTTCACCAATGTCGATGACGCATCGGACGGCATCAGCGCGCTCCGGCGGCTGCGCGAGAAGCACTACGGTCTCGTCATTTCCGACTGGAACATGGAGCCGATGACCGGCTACGAGTTGCTCAAGGAAATGCGCGGCGACCCGGTTCTCGCTTCCGTGCCGTTCATCATGATCACCGCCGAGTCGAAGACCGAGAACGTGATCGCGGCCAAGAAAGCCGGCGTCAACAACTACGTCGTGAAGCCATTCAACGCGGCCACGCTGAAGAGCAAGATCGACGCGATCTTCGTCGACGAGCCGACCTGCGCGGCGTAACCCCAACGAGGTATCTATTTTTGTCATGGCCGGGCTTGTCCCGGCCATCTACGTCTTTGTTTGCCGCCGAAGACGTGGATGCCCGGCACAAGGCCGGGCATGACGAACAATATGCGTTTCGAAATCCCATCACCACTTCAGCTTCCTGGCGATCGCACGCGGCTTGCCGCCGCCGGCCGCGATCAGGACGCGCTCGACCGCATCCGGATCCGGATCGTCGCGGCCACCGAATTCGGCGGAGTGAATGCCCGCGGTCACAAACAGGCAGTCGATCCCGTATGACGTCGCACCCTTGAAATCGGTGCGGACGGAATCGCCGATCGCGATCACGCGCTTGCGGTCGGCGGGCTTGCCGCGCACATCCTGCGCGAGCTTCAGCGCGAGATCGTAGATTGGCGCATAAGGCTTTCCGGCATAGAGCACCTCGCCGCCGAGCCGCGCATAGAGATCCGCAATCGCACCGGCGCAATAGAGCAGTTGCTCACCGCGCTCGACCACCACGTCCGGATTGCCGCACACCATGAACAGCTTGCGCGCCAGCATCTGGTCCAGAAGTTCGCGATAATCCTCCGGCGTCTCGGTAACTTCGTGGAACAGACCCGAGCAGATCACATAATCCGCGCGTTCGACCGGCGCGAATGTCACGTCGAGCCCGTCGAAGATCGAGAGGTCACGCTCCGGTCCGACATGCAGGATGCTCTGGCCCGGACGCTTGACGATCTCGTCGCGCGTGACATCGCCGGAGGCGACGATCGCGTCATAGATCGAGCGCGGCGCACCGAAATGTTCGACCTGGGCCGCGACCACGCCGTTCGGCCGCGGTGCATTGGTGATCAGGACCACCGTGCCGCCGCCCTCGCGAAACCGGGTCAGCGCATCACAGGCTTCGGGAAAGGCTGCGACGCCGTTATGCACGACGCCCCAGACGTCGGAGAGCACCACGTCATAGCCGGAGGCGATCGACGAAAAATTGTCCGTGAAAATGGTCAAGGGGGGAAGCCTGGTTGGATTGGCGAGCGGCAGGGTTTAGCGCGCAGGCCGTCCGGCGTCACCCTTGTCTCGCTTCCCGTTGGGAGGAGAAATCAGATCGCGGCACGCGCCGCGGCGCCGAGGGTCGCATCAGCGAGCGGGCGGTCGGCGACAGCCGAAACCGGCGTCACGCCCTGCAGCGCATCGGCGCGAACCGGCCGCGGCGGCGAGAACAGGAAGCCCTGACCGTAGCGGACGTCGTAGTCCAGCAGGTCGACCACCACGGCCTCGGTCTCGATCCGCTCGGCGATCAGGCTGATGCCGTGGCGGCCCAGCAGATCGGACAGATCGGCGGCATGAATATCGGCGGCGGAGCTACCCTTGCTGAGCAGCAGGTGCGCCGGCACCTTGACGAAGCGGACCCCAAGCTCCGACAGATCGCGCGGTCCGATCCGCAGGTCGGTCACATGATCCATCGAGAAGCGGTAACCGAGCGCGATGAGGCCGGCGAGGCTTTCCTGCTCGATCGGCCCCATATCGCGCAGCGCGGTTTGGGTGAATTCGAGCGTCAGCGACGAACTCAGCGCGCGATTGGCTTCCAGGAAATCGAAGAACTGGCGGAAGATTTCGGCATTGTTCAGGGTCGCCGCCGATACATTGCAGAACAGACCGATCTCGCGGTTCTTGAGCAGGAGCCGGCGCAGCACCTGCACGCAGCGGAACATCTGCATATTGTCGATCTTCGCAACCAGGCCCGCCTTCTCGGCATGCGCGAGGAAATCGCTTGGCAGGATCAGGGTGCCATCGTCCGTGCGCAGCCGCGTCATCGCCTCGTAATAGCGAACCTTGCGCTGCGGCAACGTGACCACCGGCTGCAGATAAAGATCGATCCGGCCGCCATCGATCGCGTCCGCGATCGTAGTGGCGATCGCCTCGGCGCTCATGCCCTTCA
>CAZIKZ010000138.1:678-6159 GCA_964539845.1 uncultured Hyphomicrobiales bacterium | reverse complement strand
ACCTGACGGGCGAGATCGGCGGTACCGCGCGACAGATCGGCGATCTGGCCGCCGACAAGGTCGCGATCACGCAACCGCGCGGAAACGGTATTGTAGAGTGCCAGCGCTGTCATCACCGCGAGCGCAATCACGGAGGATTCCGCGCCCGACAGACCGAAGGCGAGATAGCCGACGGCACCGCACGAGGCGGCGATCAGGATCACGCAGATTGCGATAAAGATGGCGGTCAGCCGCTGCATGCATGCCTCAAAACGGCAACGCGCCGGCCGCAGCGCCGATTCGCCGCCTAGCCGCTAATGTCCACGAGCCGCCTGCCAAGCGCAAGCAATCCGCAGCCAAAATTCCGGCAGGCCGGGGTCAGTTGCGGGGCGGAACAATCAGATAGGAAATGGGGGTCGTTTGCTTGGCGCGCGCACCGCCTCTGGACTGCCGCGGAAATTCGAGGACGACCGGGTCTCCCTCGGCACCGAAGGTCTTTCGCCATTCGTCCAGATGCGCCATCGGCAGCCCAGCCGCCCAGATGATCATCACCCCGCGCTTCCTCAGATCGTTCATGTCGATCCACGGACTGATCTGCGGCCGGCCATGCACGACAACGCGCGGCCGATCCGGCGAATAGACCGCGACATTGTTCACGGCGAATTCGGTGCCGGCGACATAGGCAAGCTTCGTTCCGGTTTTCTCGTGCCAGGCGCGGGTCATCTGCTCGGCGATCGCGTGCCCCGGAAAATCGCTCGCCTTTGGACGTTTGCGCAGATGCGGATCGGCGATCCACGTCCCGATCCAGATGGCCGGCGCCAGCAGGAACAGAAAGATCACTCCGGCGGCGAACAGCGTAATGCGGCTCCGGTCCGTGACCGGACCGAACCACAGGAGCGCGGCGAGTGGCAGGAACGACCACAACGGATAGCCCCACATCGCGACCGGTGAACGGCCGGTGACGATGGCAATCGCCGTCACGACCGCGAACGGCCCGAACGCGATCGTTGTGACGTAACGTCGCGCGAAGGAGATCTCGGGCGTCACCGGCTGCCGCGCCGTCCGCGGAAACAGCGTGATGCCAAGCAGGATCAGCGCCGGATGGGTGAAGAAGATCTGGCTGGCCGTCCATTTCAGCGGATACGTGATGTAGTGATGCGCCCGCACGGCAATTCTCGCGCGGTCAGTGACATATTGCAGCGGCAGAAATCCGGAATCGATCAGCCACCACGCGTTCGGCGCGATCACCACGAGGAAGGATGCGGCCATCAGCCACGGCCCGGACGTGCGCAGGGCTCGCCGCGCGACCGGATCGATCAGAAGAAACAACCCAAGGCTGATGGCGAGCGCGAACGCCGCGTATTTCGACCAGAAGGCGAGCGCGAGCATGGCGCCGGCCAGGATCCAGTCGAGCGTCCGGCCGCGCACAAGACCGCGATAGAAGAACAAAGTGGTGAGCGCCCAGAACGGCAATTGCATCTGGTCATGCGCGAACTTTACCGCCGAATAATTGTAGTAGTGGATGCCCACAAGCGAGACCGTGGCGATCAGCGCCTGGACCGGACCCGTAATGTCGCGCGCGAGCAGGTAAACCGCGATGAAACAGCCGATAACCGCGAGCGGACCGAGGGCATAGACCGACTCGATCTGGCCGGTCAGCCGATAGATCAGATCGGCCATCCACCAGGGCAGCGGCGGGTGTTTCCAGTAGCCGAGTTGCCATTCCTTGCCGAGCGCCAGATCCTCGGCGAGATCGAGTTCAAGATTGGGGCTGGTCAGGGCCGGCAGGACCAGCCAGATGACGAAATGCGCGCCGAGCAGGATAGCCAGCGTCTGCCCCGGCTTGCGGAGCGCAAAATCGACGATAGAGGCGAGCATCCCGCCGCGCGCTGCAGTTCCCGCGTCCATGCTCGCGTCTTTGGGACCGTCTAGTGCCCCGTTTCCGAAGTTCGTGATACGTTGCGGCACAGTCTGATACGAACTTCGGAAACGAAGGGCACTAGAAAACTCCCTGACTCCAGTGTCGCTTTTCGATTTGAAGGTCCTAGTGGTGCTTGCGGCAAACCGTGTAGGACCTTCAAATCGGCGGCACTAGTATGCCACACTTGGGCTGGCCCTCGCGGGCCGGCCCGGCATTGAGTGCCCGCCAAAGCCCTGCCCGTCAACTCGGGGAGTGGCGGCCCGAGGAATGACATTTGACCGCACAATGAGCGACCCCGCGCCCGACATTTCCGTGGTGCTGCCGGCTTTCAACGAGGCCGGCAATATCGCGCCCATTGCCGCGACCCTCGAGGGTCTGCTGCGGCCGTTCGGCCGCTACGAGATCGTGTTCGTCGATGACGGCTCCGCGGACGGCACGCTCGCCGCGATCCGCGCCGTAGCGGCCGCGAACCCGCAGGTCCGCTACATCTCCTTCACCCGCAATTTCGGTCATCAGGAAGCGTTGCGCGCCGGATTGAGGCACGCGCGCGGCCATGCCGTGATCGTCATGGATGCGGATTTCGAACATCCGCCGGAACTGATCCCGGACCTGATCGCGGCCTGGCATGCAGGCTCAAAGATCGTGGCGACGCGCCGCGATGACGGCGATGCCTCGCTGCCGGCGATGAAGGGCTTCACCTCGCGGCTCTATTACAAGCTGCTGGATGCGATCGGCGATGTCAGCATCGAACCGGGCAGCGCCGACTACATGCTGCTCGACCGCTCGGTGGTCGACACCATCAACAATTTTGCCGACCAGGACGTGTTCCTGCGCGGCACGGTGCGCTGGTTCGGCTTTCCGACCACGACGGTGACCTTCTCGCGCGGTGCGCGCACCTACGGCGAGAGCAAATACACGTTCAAGCGGATGATCGATCTGGCGGTGATGGGCATCGCCGCACACAGCGTGCGTCCGCTGCGGCTGGCGATCTGGATGGCGCTGGTGTTTGCCGCGCTCGGAGTTCTGCTGCTGCTCTATTCGGTGGCGAGCTATTTCCTGGTCGAGCGCACCATCACCGGCTGGACCTCGATCATGGCAACCATCGCGCTGCTTGGCGCGGCGCAATTGCTGGTGCTCGGAATCATCGGCGAGTATGTCGGTCGCATCCTTCGCGAGGCGCGCGGCCGCCCGACCTACATCATCGGCGAAACCGAGGCCGATCAGAAAGCCGGACGCGAGGTCATCGGATTTCGGCGCCCGGCCAACTGATTGAAAGCGTCCCCGCCTGCGCAGGGACGCAGACCTGACGCGCTACTGCATCTTGATATTCGAGGCCTTGATCGCTTCGCCGTATTTGACGTCTTCGGTTTCCATGAAGCGGTTGAACTCGGCCGGCGACGATCCGATCGGATCGATGCCCTGATCGATCAGCTTCTTGCGAATGTCCGGCTTCTTCAGAGCCGCGGTCACGCCGGCATGCCACTTGTCGAGGATCGCCTGCGGTGTGCCGGCAGGCGCGACAAGTCCGTACCAGGATTGCGAGGTGTAACCCGCATAACCGCCTTCGCTGACGGTCGGGACATCCGGCAGGTGTTCCGAGCGCTTTTCACTGGCGACCGCAATCGGGCGCGGCTTCGACGCCTTGATGTTGCCGTCTACGTGATCGGCCAGCATCATGTCGACATGCCCGGCCATCACGTCGGTCAGAGCGGGCGCATTGCCGCGATACGGCACGTGCACCACCTGCACGCCCAGACGACGCAGCAGGATCTCGGTGCCAAGATGCCCCGACGAGCCGTTGCCGAACGACGCATAGGTCGCCTTGCCATCCTTCGATTTCAGCCACGCCACCAGTTCGGCCAGCGACTTGGCCGGGACCTTCTCGCTCACGACCAGCACATGCGGCGACGCCGCGACCAGGCTGACCGGCGCGAATTGCTTTGCACGGTCATAAGGCCGGCTCGGCATCAGATGCGGCGTGACGAGGAAGCTCGCGGTGTTGAACATCAGTGTATAGCCGTCGGCGGGCGAACTGAGCAGCGCCTGCGCGCCGAGCGTAGTACCCGCGCCCGGCCGGTTTTCGACCACGATATTCGCGCCCCAGTCATCGGCGATCGACTGCACGATCGTGCGTGCCACGATATCGGTGCCGCCACCGGCAGCCAGCGGCACGATCACCTTGATCGGACGCGCGGGATAGGTCTCTTGCGCGGCGGCAAACGAGACCGGCGCGAGCAGGGTCGCGATGACGAGCGGAATTGTCAGGAAACGCATATTGAAAGTCCTTGAGTCAGAGTATCCAGGGAGCGCGTCAGGCATTCGGCAGATAAGCGACGGCCTCGATCTCGACGAGGATTTCCTCGCGCATCAGATTGGCCTGGTAGCAGGTGCTGATCGGCGGCTCTTCCTTGAAATATTCGGCGCGCACCGCGTTCATGCGCATGTATTCCGACGGATTCTTCAGCTGGATGACGACCTTGTAGATGTTGCGCATGGTGCCGCCTGCGGCCTCGACACACATCTTGATGTTGTCCAGCGTCAGCCGCGTCTGCTCCTCGATCGTGTCGGGCAATGCGCGCTTGTAATAGTCGCCGCTGATGTGGCTGAGCGCAGTCGTGCCCGCGATGTGCAGGTGCTTGTCGATGAGAATCGCACGCGCGAACGGTCCGATCGCTTCGGCCATGCCGGCCGGCTGAATGTATGTCTTGCTCATGATATCCTGAAGTTAGGCGTGAGTTTGCACGCAAGCCTAGGCATTATCCGGCGCGAAGGCCAGACCGCCACATGCATCGGTGCGATGCGCGCAGTTACGCGACTGCCTTGATCACCCGCGCGGTCTTTTCGAAGATTTCGCCGATCTGTTTCTCGCTCACAATCAGCGGCGGCGACATGGCAAGCGAGTCGCCGACCGCGCGCAGCATCATGCCTTCCTCGTGGAAGCCGCGGTCCATCGCCTCAAAGCCGCGCTTGCCGACGCCGTCCGGCTTCGACGCGAGGTCGATGCCGACGGTGATGCCGACGCAGCGGATGTCGAGCACATTCGGCAGGCCCTTCAGGCTCATGCAGGCGTCGTACCAGACCGGCTCGATCTGCTTCGCACGCTCGAACAGCCCCTCGTCGCGATACACATCGAGCGCGGCAAGACCGGCCGCGACCGCAAGCGGATGCGCCGAATAGGTATAGCCGTGGAAGAATTCCACGACATGCTCAGGTCCGTTCATGAACGCGTCATGGATCTCCTTGCGCACCAGCACGCCGCCCATGGGCACCGAGCCTGACGTGACCCCCTTCGCGAAGGTGATCATGTCCGGCACCACGCCATAGCGTTCGGCAGCGAACGCATGGCCAAGGCGGCCGAAGCCGGTGATGACCTCGTCGAACACGAGCAGGATCTTGTACTTGTCGCAGATCGCACGCAGCCGCTGCAGATAGCCTTTCGGCGCCGGCAGCACGGCGGTCGAGCCCGCCATCGGCTCGACGAAGACCGCGGCGATGGTGTTGTCGCCATGCAGCGCGACCAGCCTCTCCAGTTCATCCGCGAGATGCGCGCCCCACTCGGGCTCGCCCTTCGAGAAGGCCTG
>CAZIKZ010000138.1:0-668 GCA_964539845.1 uncultured Hyphomicrobiales bacterium | reverse complement strand
GCGGTTGTTGCCGAGCCCGCCGACCGACATGCCGCCGAATCCGACGCCGTGATAGCCGCGTTCGCGTCCGATGAAGCGGGCGCGCTGCGCCTGCCCGCGCGCGTTCCAGTAGCCGAGCGCAATCTTCATCGCCGTGTCGACCGCTTCCGAGCCCGAATTGCAGAAGAACACATGATCGAGATCGGCCGGGGCCATCGCCGCGATCCGGCTCGCCAGCTCGAACGACTTCGGATTCGCGTACTGGAAGGGCGGCGCGAAATCCATTTCCGCGGCCTGCGCCTGGATGGCGGCCACGATCGGCTCGCGGTTGTGGCCGGCATTGGTGCACCAGAGGCCGGCCGCGCCGTCGAGGACCGGTTTTCCCTCCGGGGTGAAGTAATGCATGTCCTTGGCGCGCGACACCATGCGCGGCCGCGCCTTGAAGGCGCGGTTGGCGGTGAACGGCATCCAGAAGGCTTCAAGATCGTTCGGGACGGCGGTGGCTGCGGGCTTGCGGGCGGATTGGGTGGTCATGGTGATCTCGCTTTGCTGCCTGGTTCTTTAGCGCATTTTTCGCGCCGGCGTTTGGACTCCCCTCCCCCGCGAGCGAAGCGAGTGGTGGGGAGGGGTCGGGGGTGGGGGGCTTTTTTTGCTTAATCTGACAAATACCCCCCACCCCGATCTCCTTC
>CAZIKZ010000137.1:10398-11158 GCA_964539845.1 uncultured Hyphomicrobiales bacterium | reverse complement strand
GGAATCAAGCCGGGCTCTAGCTTTTTGTTTTGACGCGTTTTCTTCACGCGAACCGCTGCCCACTTCGCTCGAAAACGCTCTAAAGCCACAAATATCGAGTTGTCCGCTTCTGGATTCCGGGCCCGCGCCTTGGCGCGTCCCGGAATGACTGAGAGTTGTGAAATCCGTCCGATTCCGATAGGTCTTGCGCCCACTCGAGGCGTGTCCTGCGCCCGCCGGGCATTCCCTAACCGCGCACCATCCCATGATCGGCCGGCCCAAACTCGTCCTCGCTTCCGGTTCGCCCCGCAGGCTCACGCTCATCAACCAGGCCGGGATCGAACCCGATGCCCTGCAGCCTGCGGATGTGGATGAAATTCCCTATAAGGGCGAACTTCCGCGGGCCTGCGCCACGCGGCTGGCCCGGGCCAAGGCAGAAGCGGCACTCGAAGCCGTGCGGCTGAACGAGGAATTGCGCGGCGCTTACATTATCGCCGCCGACACCGTGGTCGCGGTCGGGCGCCGCATTCTGCCCAAGGCGGAACTTCTCGACGAAGCCGGACAATGCCTGCGGCTCCTGTCGGGGCGCAATCACCGCGTTCATACCTCCGTCTGCATGGTGACGCCGAACGAAAGCTTCCGCCAGCGGATGGTGGAGACGCGGGTGCGCTTCAAGCGGCTCTCGGGCGAGGACATCGAGGCCTATCTCGCCTCCGGCGAATGCGCCCGCAAGTCCCTGGATGGCGTAGCCGCCCGCCTTGCCGCGCCATTCGCCGGAGGC
>CAZIKZ010000137.1:0-10388 GCA_964539845.1 uncultured Hyphomicrobiales bacterium | reverse complement strand
GGGACTTGCGGGCGCATTCGTGGTGAAACTCGTCGGCACCTACACCAACGTGGTCGGGCTGCCGCTGTACGAGACCATGACGCTGTTGCAGGGCGAAGGCTTTCCGATTCATTTCGGCTGGTTGAATACGTGAGCGTGAGCTGCGTATTTTGACGCGTCATGCGCGGGCTTGACCCGCGCATCCATCAAGAAAAAATCCAAGACTCGTTTCAAGATGGATTGCCGGGTCAAGCCCGGCAATGACAGGTAGGAGATTCCGGGGTCGCGGCGTCGCTTTCCGGAATGACGGAGCAGCAATGAATCTCGCGCAGTATCTCGAAACATCGGCGCAGAGCTATCCGAACCGTCCGGCGATCGGTTACGGCGCCGGTGTGCTGCTGAACTATGCTGCCCTGGCCGGGCGGGTCGCGCGCATCGCGGGAGCGCTGCGCGAGCGCTTCGGGCTCGTAGAGGGCGACCGTGTCGCCATCGTATCAAGCAACCGGCCCGAATATGTCGAGGCGCTGTACGCGATCTGGCATGCCGGCCTCGTCGGCGTGCCCGCCAATGCCAAGCTGCACGGCGCGGAGTTGAACTACATTCTTGAGCATTCGGGCGCGCGGGTTGTCTTCACGTCATCCGACCTTGCGACCGTGATCGAGGCGCATTCGCCGCCGTCGCTGGAACAGATCGTGGTTTTCGGCGGGCGCTCGTTCGACGCGCTGCTGACGGCTGAGCCCATGACAGTGGCCGACCGCGCGCCGGACGATCTTGCCTGGCTGTTCTACACCTCCGGCACCACCGGCCGGCCGAAGGGCGCGATGCTGACGCATCGCAACCTGGCGGCGATGGCGGATGCCTATGTGAACGAAGTCGACCGGACGTCGCCGGGCGACCCGCTGCTGCATGCGGCACCGATGAGTCATGGCTCCGGTCTCTACATGATCCCCTACGTCATGCGCGCGGGCGTCAATGTCGTGCCGGAATCCGGCGGCTTCGATGCGGATGAAATCTTCTCGCTGATCGATGCATGGCCGCGCACGTCGCTGTTTGCGGCCCCGACCATGGTGAAGCGGCTGATCGATTATCCCGCCGAGTGCCGGCCGGATCATATCCGCACCATCATCTGGGGCGGCGCGCCGATGTATGTCGAGGACACGCTGCGCGCGCTGGATCGCTTCGGTCCGCGCTTTGCGCAGATCTATGGTCAGGGCGAAAGCCCGATGACCATCACGGTGCTTCCCAAGAGCGATATCGCCGACCGGCGCCACCCGCGCTGGCGCGAGCGGCTGGGATCGGCGGGGCGCGCATTCTCCTGCATCGAACTCGCGATCGCGAACGAGCGGGCGCTTGCATTCCCGCAAGGGGAGCCGGGTGAGATCCTGTGCCGCGGTGAGACCGTGATGGCGGGCTATTGGCAAAACGACGAGGCAAGCGTGGCCGCGCTTCAGGGTGGTTTTCTCAATACCGGCGATATCGGCGTGCTCGATGCCGAAGGCTATCTGCATCTGAAAGACCGCTCCAAGGATCTGATTATTTCCGGTGGCTCCAACATCTATCCGCGGGAGGTGGAAGAAGCGCTGCTGCGCCACCCCGGCGTGCGTGAGGTTTCTGTCATCGGCCGGCCGGATCGCGAATGGGGCGAGGTGGTGGTGGCCTACGTGGTGGGCGAGGCGGACCGCGCCGACCTCGACGCGCTCTGTCTCAATTCAATCGCGCGCTTCAAGCGGCCGCGCGACTATGTTTTCCTCAACGCGCTGCCGAAGAATAATTACGGCAAAGTGCTCAAGACTGACTTGCGGGCACGCGATACCGCGCGCGGCTCCGATGACTCCACCGATTTTCGCAAAGGTGGGGACGCTGGGGAGATGGGAGCCTAGCGGCTGCGGGATTTGAGCGTGGCTGCGGCCGTGGCCTCTCTTCCATCGCCGTCGCGGGCAGCCTATCTCTGGCCGATGACCAGCCCGCCACTCGCCCCCGACAAGCCCTGTCCGATCTGCGGTAAGCCCTCGCTGCACAGGTTCCGGCCGTTCTGCTCGCGGCGCTGCGGCGACGTGGACCTGAACCGCTGGATGAGCGGGGTCTACACGGTACCGGTGCGGGAAACGGACGACGATCCGGATCGGCCGCGAATGCGGGACGGGGAAGCGGAGGAGTGAGTCTTGGTCATTGTCCGGGCGCCGGCGGCCCCCCGAATGATGGCTGAAATGCCTTATGGACAGGGCCGGACCCGGCCTCTATAAGGCGGCGCTCTGAACAAGGTCCCCGTCCGGGGACCCGGCGCCCAGGTAGCTCAGTTGGTAGAGCATGCGATTGAAAATCGCAGTGTCGGTGGTTCGATCCCGCCCCTGGGCACCATTCCTCTATCGCCCGCAACAGATTCAATTACTTACCTGCCATTTTCGCCACAGCTTCCGCGCTTGCGGTTTTACCTGTGGCAGTTTCGTTCTCGGCCTGTCTGGCGCCCAGCAAATGCATCGCCCCGGCAGCAAGCCGCTTCTGATCAGCCGAGCGCGTGTAATGCGCAGCCTGCTTTCCGGAGCGCCAGCCGAAAACCGCCATAAGCTGTTTCTCAGTCGCTCCCCGCTCGGCGGCGAGCACGGCGCCAGCTTTGCGACAACCGTGCGCGGACAAACCGTCAAGCCTCGCGGCATCACATTGCTTTCGAAACCAATTGCCAAAGCCTGCCTCTGTGAAGCCGCGGCCGAAAGCGTTGATCAAAAAAGTCATGTCGCCGCAGGGCGATTTCGCCAACACTGTCTCCAATTCCGGAATGATCGGTAGCCATAGCGATACCGGTTTGCGCCGGTGATTTTTTTGCTGCGTGAAAGCGAGCCAACGCCCGGGATGCAGTTCGCGCAGTTCGGGAGCAACTTGATCAGCCTTCCGAATGTGTTGCTTGCCGAGGCCGACGACATCTCCGCGGCGCTGTCCCGTGAAAATCAACAGCGCAAGCGCCAGCCGAGCTTTGCTTCCGATCGGATGTGTCGCTTCGAATTGGCGGATATCGTCTGAGGTCCAAGGGCGGTAACCCTCGGAGCCAATAGATCGATATCCAACATCCTTCGCCGGATTGCCTACGCAAATCTTATGTGGAATCGCCGCTTTGAAAACCTGTCGCAGAACCTTGACTATTGAGTTGCCGGTTTCGACTGCGCCCTCGTCGCGCCACTGGATGATCTTGGCGGCGTCGAGCGCACGAAATGGTTGCTGCGCGTAAGGTTCGCCGATCATATTCGTTCGTGTGCAAAGGCGATCCAGCAGATTGCGCCGCAGGCGTTGCGTCCGTGTACCGAGCAGTTTGAAGTCGTCGCACTGATAGTAGATTTCGACGGCGTGGCGCAGACTGCCGGCGAGGGCAGACTTCCGCCGAGCGGTACGCTCCACCCTGTGCGCAATGAGTTTGCCGGCAACCGCAGCCTTATATTGGTCGAGCCACTCGATCGATCCCGGAAGACCGTACAACCGCATACGCCTGCGACCAGGAATGCGAACGAAATAGCGATCATCCGTCGCGGTTGGGTTGTGTTCAAGGTAGCGCAGCTTAATCGGCATGCAGTCCGCCCTTGGCGGCATGCTGTCAATCGAAAGGGCTTGCCGCAGCGATTGGTATAGTTTCGGCATCGGGCAAGTTCTCAAAGTCTTTGTCAAGACGACGCAGATCGAATACGATTCGGCCATCCACCCTTTTTGGGGGCGACACGCGCCCGTCGGTTCGCATTTCGTCGAACTTCGTAACTGATACGCCGAGGTAGGCGGCTGCTTGGTGGCGATCTAAGCCCCGCGGGGCGAGTGACTCGGGTAATACGTCTCGCCCCCTTCTCGTTGTCCGTGGTTTAGACGTGATGGTCACTGAAAGCGCTCTGCTATAATCGACGCAATAGGTTGTGAACCGAGAGCTGCGCGCTGTTGCGGATTCTACGGCGGGGTTGCTTTAGTTTCGTGCAGCCAATGCGACCAGCTGGCTCGAAAGCCCGCTCTCGCGGCATATCTCGGCTGCAAATCTACATTGTCCGACAATGGAATGGCGGGTCTTGATCGGCATTGCGAAGCCGGCCATCCCGTCCCGAAAATGGAGGGAAAATGCCACGTCTGAAGAGAAATATTCAGCGGCTTTCGGTTTATGAGGTTGAGCCATTCGTGCTTTCAAAGGAGCTCCGAACTTCACTCGCAAACACCTTAGCCCATAAAATCCCCGCCTCAGCCTGGGTGCGAATCTTTGCCATAACAACTCTCTATCAGCGTACGATTCACAACGAGAGTTTCGGCGTTTCAATTGATGACTTTCAAGCAAAAATGGGGATGGCAAAATCTGCTATCCAGACTCTGCGTCGTGATCTGTCAGTTGAGCGCACAGCGATAGAGTTGCCGACAGTCCACGAACTGGACCCGGTGCGGTCTTTCACAATCTCGAAACAAATCATGGAAGATGTTCATCGAAAATTTTTTGAAATAAGAGGTCCGTACGGCGATCCTTGGACAATCATGTATATGATGCTTGAGCATGGACTTGATGCTCTGGAGGCATTGCTCGACTGGGTGGCGTACGAGCACTCGGCCCCCGATTTTAAAGGGGTCCGCGAAGGCGGGATTTGGAATTTTTGGGTCATCGGGCTCACTCAGATAATGAAGGATCATGACCTTCCCTATAAGGTCAGCAAAATGAAGAGCCGGACGGGCATGCCGTCGCCTTTTGCGAAATTTTTCTGGGACCTACAGGAATTGCTTCCAGCGGATCAGCGCAGACACACTCACGGTGAGGACGGCTTTTTTTCAGCGATTGTCCGGGCGAGAAGCGGCATTTCCTTCGAGGGAAACTTCGACGAAAAATTCGGCAGTATGCTGCCGGAACTCAGGGGTCTGTTGGGAAAGGTTTCGGGACGTAATTAGAGTGCGACCCCGAGGGTCATAAGACCCGCTCAACCGAGTGGGGTTCTGTCATTCCTTCCTTGCCCCGTCCGGCGCGAACGGCGCCACTGCGGGCATGCAAAGAAGGAGACATGGCATGAAAGATACAAGCCTCGATAAGCAACTACAAAAAGACCTGAAGGACCTGATCGCTGAACTCGTAGAGATAGCTCCGTCCTCGGATAGGGACCGCGTTTGGCGGTATCTAGAAAAGATCTACGAAGCGCGGCGAGCCTTGGAAAAACACTCGGGTCCCTCTTTAGGGCGGGTTCTCAACACTATTGCGAAGACGTTGCACCGCCGATTCGACAAGAATGTCGCTCGTCTGTTGATTGAAATGTCCGTGCCGTCTTCGACAAGTACCAAGATGAAGCGAAAGTATTCAGACTCAGTGAATCTCGCCTAGGGTCGCCTTAGGCGCGTGGACGCCACTTCTACGCCCTATCTGCTTCGATTGGGCGTGCAAATCCACCTTGTAAAGACAAGTCACCACCCGCTGTTGCGGGTCCAACAAAGGAGACTTGTCGTGATGAACCGCAAAAATCTGGATGAAGATACGCGAGCGTTGGAGAAAGGTGGGAAGCCGAAGGGGCCAATCGAAGGTCAGTCATGATGCTGGTTAGTCAGCCGACCGGGCCGCTTTATTTCAGTACGAAAGGAAATCGAAAGCGCGAAGTTGTGGAGGCATTTTATGCAGCCGCAATCGAAGCATTCAAAGAGAACGGAAGTGCTGTCACCGCCGATGCGATCAATGCAAAACTTCGCGAGGTGATGACGGACCGGCAAGACTATGTGTGTGCGATGAATCGACCTCGAGGGTCCTAACAAGAAGCACGCAATAAAGGCAGGGAGGCCGTCTTAAGGGGCGGCCTCCTTGTTTTTTTGGAGTGGGGAATAGGTCGCAGTGAGGCGCAGTTCTGCACTTCACCACCAGCGCGCAAATGTAAGTCACCAAGGTAACTGATCGCATTATGCGTATTTTGCGATCAGTCCATGCAGTCGCCGACTCCTGGGGTGCCGAGCTCGCGAAGCCGGAGAGAAGCTGGGCAATGTTGCGAAATCCCGGGTTGATTTCAAGCACCCACATCCGCTCGATCCCAGAGGCCAATAGGGTCGCCTGAGGCGCTTGAAGCCGACTTGTAAAGACTCTACGGAGCGCGCCGGAGGCACGACGCTGATGGGCTCCATGGAGTGCTACACGATGGCTGAATTCAGCAACATTGAGTGGACGGACCACACCTTTAACCCGTGGATCGGTTGCCAGAAGATCTCTCCTGGCTGCGATAATTGCTATGCCCAAACTATAATGGATCATCGTTTTCACAGGGTGGAGTGGGGACCACATGGTAGTCGGTTGCGAACGTCACCTGCGAACTGGAAGGCGCCTTTTAGGTGGGCGGCTGATGCGGCTCGGAGCGGAAAATCTGCGCGTGTGTTTTGCGCTTCGCTAGCAGACGTGTTCGATAACAAGGTCGACGAGGCGTGGCGTACTGATCTGTTCGACCTTATTCGTATGACGCCGGAACTGGATTGGCTGGTCCTGACGAAGAGACCCGAGAACTACAAGCGCATGCTGCCGCCTGACTGGGGGCCGGGTTATGCAAATGTCTGGCTCGGCACTACGGCGGAGAGCCAGAAATACTACGATCATCGCTGGTCAATCTTGAAGTCGACCCCAGCGAAGATTCGCTTCATCAGCTATGAACCCGCATTAGGCCCGCTACAGATTGGACAGGATGCCAGAGGCAACGAATATCCTGATTGGATCATCTGCGGCGGCGAAAGTGGACCCGGCGCGCGCTTCATGAAGCGCCGATGGGCCCGTAGTCTGCGGGATGAATGTGGCCGCCTCGGCGTATCATTCTTCCTGAAACAAATGACCAGCAAGAAGCCTATTCCGCCCAAGTTGCTCGTCCGACAATTCCCAGATCGCCGCAGGCGGCTTGCTGCGTAACCGAACTGGTTGGGACTCGCTCGATGATGATGCGAGTAGGGCTGGCCGCCTTGAAGCGGCCAGCCGCCCGACTGATAGCAAAATGTAGTTTTGAAATCAGTCTGAGCGCACTGAGGCGCGATTCTCGGAAAAGTCGGATCAACGCGGCCAGTCTGTGCAGGTTCTACGGCCGCCAATCCGCCATGTGAAGCGTGTTTCCCCCGAGCCTCTGAAAGGCGCGCTGGCGGCATGAGAACACGATGATCTGCTGGTCCCTGGACTGCCGGTGCAGCGCATCGAACATCTTCTCGATCCTGTCGTCATCCGAATAGACCAGTGCATCGTCCAGAATGACAGGTGCGGGTTTCCCATCTCGTGCGAGTAGACGCGCAAAAGCCAGCCGCGTCAGTACGGACAGCTGCTCGCGCATGCCGCCACTGAGATCCTCGACCTCCTCCTCCACGCCCTTCCGCGTGATCGCCTGTGGCAACAGTGTTCTGTCATCGAACGTGATCGAGACATCGTCGAACAGCAGTCCAAGCAGCGGCTTCAGCTCGGAAATGACAGGCGCAAGATAGAGATCGCGTGCCTGCGACCGCGAGGTTCCGAGCGCCGCCAGCAGCCGCTGCGTCACGGCAACCTCCCGCTCGAAGGCCCTGACGCGCGTTTCCGCGGCGGAGAGCGCATCCTTCGTCTCACCCCATTTCTCTTCGACCGCGTCGTCGGACCGCGATCGGATTTCTGCGTTCAAGCCGGCAACGGACTCGCGCAGCGTGCTGATCTCCTTGGTCACAGTGGACTCGACCGAGAGAGCACGCTTCAGCGTCGCCTCAACGGATTCGAGATCAACGGCCGCAGCACGCAACGCGGCGGCATGTGCATCAGCCGTTCTCAGCTTCAAGTCGATCTCGCCCACCGCCCGTGACAAAGCTAGCTCATGCTCACCGCGCGCGTCTTCAGGGCCGAGGACCGCGTCGATCTGGGTCTGCTCGCCACTCAATGAGGCCAGCGCAGCTTCAGCGGCGACGAAAGCATCGTCTGCGCTCTTGCGAGATGGCTCCACCTCCCGCAAGGCCAGCTTCGCCGTTCTGCATTGCTCTTCGGCCTCCACCATCGCCGACCGGACCTGAGCGGGATCGGCTTTCAGTTCGAGACCCTGGGTGTCGATTAGCTACGGGCCGCAACCTCCGTTCGCAGTTTCGGCAAGCCGTCCGGCGCGAAAGTCGATAATCGAATCCGCAACGCCTTAAGTTCGGCATCCAACTGCTGGGCACGTTGCTGCAAGGCCCGCGCGCCGGCAATGTCGCCAACACCCATCGACGCTCTAGCAACGTGTGGCGCTTCGCTTCGGCCTGCTCCAGACGATCATCACTCCGGACCGGACGGTTCGACTGCAACGCGATGGTGCCAATGCCCGGCACTGAAAGAAGCGCTTGCGCGTCATAGGTGCGCTCGTCCCCGCTCATCAGCAGGGTTCCATCCATCGTCACGCGGGCAGCGACATCATAATCATAATTGACCACAACCGAAGGACGCGCGGCCTCCTCGATGGCACTCGTTTCGTGCACTCGTTGCCCTAGCCAAGGACAAACCCAAGGGTGAATTGATTGCTGCAGCGCTGCAGGCGCCGGACGTCGATCCGAATGATCTCGCAGCGGCAGGCCCTGAATGTTCGGCAGGTCGATACTGCCTCGCAGGTGCCGTGAAACTCACAATATTGCCGCTGATTCAAGTCGCTCCGCTTCCAACCCTCGTGATGCGCTCGCCAGAACTCTTCGCGCTGACGCTTCCATCCTCCACCGGCATCCCGTCAGTGCCTTGCTTCAGGATGAACGCCTTCTGAGCGTCCGAAAATCGCGAGGCCTTCATCGTTCTCCGCTCCTCCCAGCCAGGGAATCAGCACGGAAACTCTAGCCAAAAACGATCCAGTTTTGCGGGCTCAGATCAGTGCAGGCCACATCGATGCCGGGACGGAGGCCGTCCACTACCCAACTTCGGGGACATCTGCGGAGAACAGACCACTGTCACTTGCGGCCCCTCTCGTCCGGTGGCTTTAATGCATCTGGCCCTAGAGACGCCTCAGATGAATTTGCGCGGATCTCTGTTTCTCGAAAAAAGTAATGCTAAGGTCATGCAATGCGTTGGCTAAAGCGCTGGTTTGAGCCGCACGTAGTCGTAATTTCCGAACCTTTCGAGGGTAGCGGGTGTTGCGGCGCATACGTTTTTGGTAACCAGAACAATTTCGAAGTCCGAGAGTTTGGAAGTATTGTTGAAGCTCAAAATCACTACGAAGCCATACTGCTGGGGCTGGAACTTGGCTCTCCCGAGTTCTCAATTCGGCTCATCAAGATAACCCCCCAACAAGCGCGTGCGCTTGCCCTGGGAATGATTTGCTACCGCAAACTAATACAGTGATGTCGCTCTGCTCGGCTCGTTAAGCAATATTCACTGACCTCGGTCAGTGAACGGAGGTCTGTTGCCGCTCCAATCCATTCAGTTTCTGACGTAGGACGTTGTCTGACACAATCATCCTCGGCTTCCCGCGGACCTCGACCAGCATCGACAGTCCGCGGGCCACCCGTTTGCCCGAGATCGAGGTGTCTGGGATGGCTGCCAGGCATTCGCGCGTGACGTCGTCCACGATGTTGAGGATACGGAAGCGACGGCCCCGGGCGAATTGGTCATGGACGAAGTCGAGCGACCAGCGGGCATTGACCCTGGCCTCGACCAGGATCGGAGTGCGGGTTCCGATGGCCCTGCGCCGGGCCTTGCGCTTGCGCACGGTCAGACCTTCTTCGCGGTAGAGCCGATAGATGCGGTTGATGCCTGACGGTTCGCCCTGATCCCGCAGCAGGATGAACAGTCGCCGATAGCCGAACCGGCGACGCCGGTTGGCCAGATCGCAACGCCCTCGGAGGGGCATAACCGGAACAGATTCTCCCTATATAACGAGGAAAACTTGGGGAGCAGGTCACAGGTCATCATTTATCCTGTTATTTCAACCAATAAAAATATCTTTGTTGGATACGGAAAATCTGCTCGTCTACTTGTTGAGCATCGCACCCTTTATTCAATAAGTATTGAGCGAAATGTATTGCTGTTTCTTTCCACGTGATATCATTTTCTCGTAGCTGCGACAGTAGCTCGAAGGCATTATTTTCTGTGGTAGATTTGCCTGCAAAGACAAACTTTGGTTCTTCGAAGCAGCTGCCTATTTTCGTCTGCCATTCCATTTCTGTTTCCCCTGAGCCCGGGTGGTCATACTGATTTTGGTGCCAGCAGTATAAAACTAAGCTGCCGAGTCATAAAACTTGAGCTATAGTTGAAGGCAAGCGATTTTGGCCATTGCGAGGAAGTTGAGGGCCCTGCGATCGTAACGGGTCGATTGAAGCTTGTTGAAGGAGCGTTCGATCAGGTTGCGCTTTTTGTATTTCGCCTTGCTGTAGGCGATGCCGTCGTAGCGGTTCGACTTCGGCGGGACCGACTTCACTCAGCCGCGTCGCTATATTCGGTGAGCGGCGGGCAGGGGCAGATCCCGGCCTATCCGGAAGCCTTCAATGCGGAGTCG
>CAZIKZ010000136.1:0-11332 GCA_964539845.1 uncultured Hyphomicrobiales bacterium | reverse complement strand
CCCGCCGCGGCGTCGTGACCGCGGTGAAGCAGGTTAATGTGACGGTGGCCAAGGGTGAGACCGTCGGCATTGTCGGCGAGTCCGGCTCAGGCAAATCGGTCACGTCCTACGCCGTGATGCGAATCCTCGACCGCGCCGGCAAGATCGCCGATGGCGCCATCACCTTCTCCGGTATCGACGTACGCGATGCGCCGGAACAGGAGATGCGCGACCTGCGCGGCCGTGAAATGTCGATGATCTTCCAGAGCCCGCGCACGGCACTCAATCCGATCCGCAAGGTCGGCGATCAGATCGGCGACGTGCTGCTGCAGCATGTGCAGGCGCAGCCGTCCGACGTGAAGCAAAAGGCGATCGAGGCGCTGAAGCGGGTGCGCATCGCGCGGCCGGAGGAGCGCTTCCACGCCTATCCGTTCGAATTGTCCGGCGGCATGTGTCAGCGCGTGGTGATTGCGCTCGCGCTCGCGTGCCAGCCGCAGCTCTTGATTGCGGACGAGCCGACCACGGGTCTCGACGTCACCACGCAGAAAGCGGTGATGGACCTCGTGGTCGAACTGACGCGCGAGCGCGGCATGTCGACCATCCTGATCACGCACGATCTCGGCCTTGCCGCAGCCTATTGCGACAAGGTGATCGTGATGGAGAAGGGCAGGGTGGTCGAGACCGCGCCGTCCGCCACCATCTTCAGGGATCCGCAGCACGCCTACACCCGCAAGCTGATGCGCGCGACACCGCGGCTTGGCGTATCGCTCCGCGACCTGTTGCCGGAGGACGCGCCATTCGTGCCTGCGCCGGTGCTGGACCCGGCCGAGGAGAAACTTGAAGACAAGTCGCCGCTGCTCGTCGTCTCCAATCTGGTGAAGGAATATCCGCGCCAGGGCGCGTCGGGTACGCTCGCGACCTTCTTTCGCAAGAAGGACCAGTTGCCGGAACCTGACTCTTTCAAGGCGGTCGACGGCATCTCGTTCGAGATCAAGCGCGGCGAGAGCGTCGGGCTGGTCGGCGAATCCGGTTGCGGCAAATCGACAACCTCCATGATGGTGATGCGGCTGCTGGATCCGACCTCCGGCATGGTCACCTTCGACGGCGAGGATATCGGCGCCATTCCCGCCAAGGAGTTCGCCAAATCGGAGATGCGCAGACGCATCCAGATGGTGTTTCAGGATCCGACCGAATCGCTCAACCCCCGTTTTACGGCCGTGCGCGCGATCGCCGACCCGATCCTGCGCATGAGCGATATCCGCGGCCGCGATGCGGTACGGGCGCGCTGCGAGGAACTGGCGAAACAGGTCGGCCTGCCTGTCGATTTGCTTGATCGCTTTCCGCACCAACTGTCCGGCGGCCAGAAGGCGCGCGTCGGTATCGCGCGTGCCATCGCGCTGTCGCCAGAGCTTGTCATTCTCGATGAGCCGACCGCGGCGCTTGATGTGTCAGTGCAGGCGGTGGTGCTCAACCTTCTCGAGGACCTGAAGCACAAGCTCGGCATGAGCTATCTTTTCGTCTCGCACGATCTCAATGTGGTCCGGCTGCTTTGCGACCGTGTGATTGTGATGCGGTCCGGCAAGATCGTGGAAGAGGGGGGCGCCGAACAGGTGATGGACGCTCCGAAATCCGATTACACTAAGGAATTGCTTGCTGCGATTCCGCATCCGCCGCTGTGAGCCTGCCGATGAGCGACGACGTGACCGACGCCTGGATCAAGTCATCCGCCGCCATGCTGGACCTGCCGCTCGATCCCGCTTGGCTGCCGGCGATCCGCGCCAATGTCGAGGTGACATTCCGGCTAGGCAAGCTGGTCGATGAATTCCCGTTGCCGGACGATGCCGAGCCCGCGCCGGTCTTCGAGGCGTGAGCATGGCGGATCTGAGTTTTGCCAAGGCGCATGAGATCGCAGCCGCCGTCGCGCGCGGCGAGATCAGCGCACGCAACGTGGTGGACGACGCGCTTTCGACGATCCGCAATCGTGATCAGACGCTCAACGCCTTCACCGATGTAACCGCCGATCGCGCCATCGCGCGTGCCGATGCGCTTGATGCCGACCGCGCGGCGGGCAAACCGGCTGGCCCGCTTGCAGGCGTCCCGTTTGCCGTGAAAAACCTGTTCGATGTGCAGGGGCTTCCGACCCGGGCCGGCGCGAAGATCAACCGCGAATTGCCGCCGTCGCAATACGATTCCCCGCTGATTGAAAAACTGGAAGCGGCCGGTGCGATCCTGGTCGGTGCGCTCAATATGGGCGAATACGCCTACGACTTCACCGGCGAAAATGTGCATGACGGCCCGTCGCGAAATCCGCATGACGTCACGCGCATGTCGGGCGGTTCGTCGGGCGGGTCGGGCGCCGCGGTTGGCGGTGGCCTCGTGCCGCTTGCGCTCGGCTCCGACACCAATGGCTCGATCCGCGTACCGTCGTCATTCTGCGGCATCTTCGGGTTGAAGCCGACCTATGGCCGGCTGTCACGCGCGCGCAGCTTCCCGTTTGTGGTGAGCTTCGATCATCTCGGCCCGTTCGCGCGCAGCACGCGCGATCTTGCGCTGTCCTACGACGCGATGCAGGGTTACGATCCTCACGATGCAGGCAGTGCGAACCGTCCGGTCGAGCCGTCGCTGCCGCAATTGTCTCGCGGCATCGACGGGCTTCGCATTGCCGTTGCGGGCGGTTATTTCCGCAAGGGTGCTTTCCCGGAAGCCTTGCAGGCTGTCGATCTGGTTGCGAGCGCGCTTCGCGTCACACGCGACATCGAATTGCCGGAAGCGCAGCGCGCACGTGCCGCGGCCTATGTCATCACCGCGACCGAAGGCGCGGCGTTGCATCTGGACCGGCTGCGGACGCGTGCCGGGGACTTCGATCCGGCGACCCGCGACCGTCTGATTGCCGGCGCCATGATCCCGTCTCCGCTCGTGATGAAGGCACAGAAATTCCGCCGCTGGTATCGCGAGCAGATGATGGCGCTGTTCAACGATGTGGACGTGATCCTCGCGCCCGCCACGCCCTGCACAGCGCCGGCGATCGGTCAGCAGACATTCTTGCTCGACGGCGTCGAAATGCCGCTCCGGCCGAATATCGGACTCTACACCCAGCCGATCTCGTTCATCGGTCTGCCGGTGGTCGCGGTGCCGGTTCCGCTCAAGCCGCTGCCGATCGGCGTGCAGATCATCGCCGCACCCTGGAGGGAGGACGTCGCGTTGCGCGTGGCGCAACACCTGGAGGATATGGGAACGGTGGTGGCACCGAGGCCGCCGTTGAATTAGAAACCACACACCGTTCATTCCCGCGAAAGCGGGAATCCAGCATGCTTGGCTCTGGGTCCCCGCTTTCGCGGGGACGAGCGGAAAAAATGCAAGGTTTGGACGCCTTGATAGGGCGTTGGAGGAGACTGGAATGGCGTTGGAGATCAATCTGCCGGATGTTGTCGCCGAGGTGACAGCCGCGTTCGAGACATACGAGAAGGCCCTTGTCTCGAACGACGTCGAGGTCCTCGATAATCTGTTCCGCGATGCACCGCAGACCGTCCGATATGGCGCGTCCGAAAACCTGTACGGCTATGACGAGATCAAGGCATTCCGCGCCGGGCGTTCGCCGGTGGCGCTCGGCCGCACCCTGTCGAAGACCGTGATCACCACCTATGGCCGCGATTTCGCTGTCGCTTCGACGCTTTATGAGCGCCCTTCGGCCCCCGGCCGCACTGGCCGGCAGATGCAAACCTGGGTCCGTTTTCCCGAGGGCTGGCGCGTGGCGGCCGCGCATGTCAGCCTGATGGAGCCGCCGAAACAGGGCTGATGCGATGAACCTCTACGCCCGCGACATCCGCGTCTCCGATACCGGCCGCCGCACCCTTGCGGAAGAATTGCGGCTGCAGATCGCGGACGAGATCGTGCGTGGCGTGCTTGTTCCCGGAACCTCGCTGGACGAGACCGATCTGGCATCGCGCTTTGGCGTTTCGCGCACCCCGGTTCGCGAGGCCATCCGTCAGCTGGCGGCAAGCGGTCTTGTCGACGCGCGCGCGCATCGGGCCGCTGTGGTTGCGCGGCCGACCGAAGATCGGCTCGCAGGCATGTTCGAAGCCATGGGCGAGATCGAAGGGCTGTGCGCGGGGCTTGCTGCGGAGCGCATGACGGCCGGAGAGCGGCGTCACCTCGAAACCGTGCACGAGCAATTGCGGCTCCTGATCCAGGCTGCCGACCCGCAGCGTCATCATGAGATCAACGAAGCCTTTCACGGCGCGATCTATTCCGGCGCGCATAACGGCTATCTCGCGGAGGTCGCAGTCGCGACGCGCGCGCGCGTGCAGCCGTTCCGCCGCGCGCAGTTCCGCAATCTCGGCCGTCTGTCGAAATCCTATGTCGAGCATGACAAGGTGGTGGTCGCGATCCTGCGCGGCCAGCGTATTGCTGCGACCGATGCGATGCGCGCGCATATCCTCACGGTGCGTGAGGAATACGAGGCCTATGTGCAATCGTTGTGAGGCGAAGTTTGTTGTGACTGGTCATTGCCGGGTAAGCGCGGCAATGACCAGCTAACTAAGCTTTCTGCGCCTCGACAAACTTTCGCCAGCCGCCGAAGTCCGAAATATCCCGCGCTCCTTCGAGCGCCAGCGGTTCCGCGAGGAAGCCATGCACCGTCCGTCCGTCAGCAAGCCGGATCGTGCCGATCGAGAGCGGCGCCGGGACGCCGGCGACGAAGCGGCCGAAACCCTCGGCGCTCAGCGCCCAGATTTCCAGAGCGATGGCCGCGCCCTTGCCTTCCGCAACCCGCAGCATGCCAGGTTTCGGCGGCGTGGTGCCGGCGAGCGCATAAAGCCGGTAATCCGCCGCGGTCTGTGTCTCCTCGACGAAGCGCGCATTCAGCGCGCGCAATTCGCCGTTGAGCGGCATCCCCGACAGATGTGCGCCGACCACTGCGATCAGGAGTTCGCCCGGCTTTGCCGTCGGTGCGAGCGGCGGCAGCACCGGCTGTTTGATGCCAAGCGCGCCGAGCGGCAATTCTGTCTGCGCGTGGAGCGCGCGACCGAGGCTCGCGAGCGCAGCATCGCGCCCGCTGCGCGCGAGGAACGTCACGCCGTAGGGCGTACCGTCGCGAGCGAATGAGGCCGGCACGGCAAGGCCGCACAGGTCGAGCAGGTTCACGAAATTCGTATACGTGCCGAGATTGCTATTGAGCGTGATCGGATCGGCCTCGAGTTGCGCTTTGGTGTAGGCAGCGGGCACCGTCGGAACCATCAGCGCGTCAAAGCCGGAGAATATCTCCACCGCGGTACGCTTCAGTGCGGCCAGCCGGTAGAACGACCGGAAGGTATCGGCGGCGGAAATCTTGGCCCCGCCCAGAACGATCTCGCGGGTGACCGGGTGGACCTGGTCGGGATTCTTCTCGATGAACGCGCCGACCGCGGCGTAGCGTTCCGCTACCCACGGGCCCTCGTAGAGCAGGCGCGCGGTTTCGAGGAGCGGAGAGACGTCGATCTCCCTGATCGTCGCGCCCATGTTGCGCAGAAGCGCGATCGCCGTCCGGAAGGATTGTTCGCTTTCGGTATCGCCGAAGAACAGACGCCCATTGGCATCCGGCACCGCGATCACCATCGATGGCGGCGCGGCGCCGAGCGTGCCGACCGGCATCGCCCGTGAATAGGGATCGCTCGCATCCGGGATCGCCATCGCCTGGAGGACAGTGAAGGCATCGTCCACCGTCAGCGCGAAGATCGAGACGCAATCGAGCGAGCGGCAGGCGGGCACGACGCCGGTGGTCGAGATCATGCCGACGCTGGGCTTCAGCCCGACGAGGTTGTTCAGTCCTGCCGGGACGCGGCCGGAACCCGCGGTGTCGGTGCCGAGCGCGATTGGCACGAGACCGGCCGCGACGGCAGCGGCCGAACCGGAACTCGATCCGCCGGAGATAAGATCGGCGCGGAACGGATTGCGCGGCGCGCCATAGGGCGAGCGCACGCCGACAAGGCCGGTTGCGAACTGATCGAGATTAGTCTTGCCGATCACGATCGCACCGGCGAGGCGCAGCCGTGTCACCGCGGTCGCATCGGTGCCTGCGTTGTAGGCAAAGGCCGGGCAGGCGGCGGTGGTGGGCAGTCCGGCAACGTCGATGTTGTCCTTGATCGCAACGGGCACGCCGTAGAGCGGCTTCCCGGCTGGTCCGGCCGCCATGAGGTTGCGCGCCTCTGCGAGTGCGTCGGCTTCGTCGCGCAAGGTGATGAACACGGCCGGGTCGCCATAGGCGCGGATGCGCTCGTAGCTGCGGCGGACGGTCTGTTCGGGAGTGGCGGCGCCAGAGCGATGCGCTGCGACGATGTCGCTGACAGTCTCGCTCATCGGGGACATGGGCGGCGAAGGCCGGGAGTGATCATGGAGCGAAAGGCCGGGGCGAGAGGAGCGTAGAAAACCTATAGCCAGCGCGGGATGACGCGACAATCCGGCCCTGATCGGACCGGCACTGTGGAGCATTCCCGCCACCAATAGACGATACAGCCGTATTGACCTACGGTACAGGCACAAAGCCGGCCGCACAGAATGCCGGGACACAATGGGAGGAGGACTGCATGTTGGATCGGGTGCTCATTGCGCTTGCCTTGATGGCGGTGCCGGTGTTGGGCGCAACCGCGCAGGCGCAGACTTGGCCCGACCGGCCGATCCGCTTCGTGGTCACTCAGGCGGCGGGCGGAACGCCCGATATTATCGCGCGCCTCATTGGCGAGAAATTCGGCAAAGCGCTCGGTCAGCAGGTGGTGGTCGAGAACCGGCCGGGCGCGGGCAACGTGATTGGCGCACAGGCGGTCGCGCGCGCGGCGCCCGATGGCTACACCTTCCTGTTCGCGACGGCCGCGGCGCTCGTCACCAATCCGCACACTTTCAAGACGCTGCCCTACGATGCGGCGAAGGACTTCACGCCGGTCGGCACCATCGCGCGCGTGCCGTTCTTCGTGATGGCGCATCCGAGCGTCGAGGCGAAAACGCTGCCGGAGCTGATCGCGCTGGAAAAGGCCAAGCCCGGCACCCTGTCGGTCGCAACCGACGGGCAGCGTAATTTCTCCGGCATGCTGACGGCGTGGCTCAGCAAGCTTGGCGGTGTGAACCTGACGCAGGTGCCGTACACGGCCATGCCGCAGGGCATCCAGGATACGGTCGCCGGCCGCGTCCAGGTGGTGATGCTGGCGGTGCCATCCGCTGCACCGTTCATGGCGCGCGAGCAGCTGCGCGCGCTCGCCACCAGTTCGGAAGCGAAGGTGCCGGGCTTCGATCAGGTCACGCCGATCGCGCAGGCCTATCCGGGCTTCGACTTCATCGGCTGGTTCGTGCTGGTCGCGCCCGCCGGCACGCCCGCCGACATCGTGCAGAAGGCGAACCGTGCGCTCGATTCCGTGCTGAAGGATCCCGAAGTCATGGAGCGGATGCAGAAGGTCGGCTTCTATTCCGATGGCGCCGGTACGCCGAAATCCACCGCCGATTATATCCGCGCGCAGTACGACGCCTGGGGCAAGGTGGTGAAGGAGATCGGGCTGGAGCGGGAGTAGTTATTCCAGAGCGTACGCCATCTCATTTCGACCTCACCCTGAGGAGCGAACCGGAGGTTCGCGTCTCGAAGGGCGAGGGCGAAATCCGAGACTTTGCTGCAAGGCAAAGGATGAGGGTATATCGGCCGCCTCCTCCTTCGAGACGCGCCTTTCAGGCGCTCCTCAGGATGAGGCGAAACTGCTACCTCGCAAGCAATCTCATCGCATTCGCCGCCAGCACTAGCTCCTGCCCCGCTTCATCCAGCGCGGCGCAATCGCGCACGAACGCAATCGGCGTGGTGTCTCCGACCGGATAATCCGATCCCATCACGATGCGCTCTGCGCCTGCGATTGCGACGAGATGCGCGAGCGTATCGGGATCATAGACGCAGGTGTCGTAATGCAACATGCGCAGGTACTCGGCCGGCGGCTTGGTCATATTCGCGCGCGTGGCCGGCTTCTCAGCGTAGTTGCGCGCAATGCGGCCGAGATAGAACGGCATATAGCCGCCGCCATGCGAGACCACGATCTTGAGGCGCGGACAGGCATCCAGAATGCCTTCGTATACCAGTGAGGCAATTGCCATCGCCTCCTCGAAGGACTGGCCGATGGAATTCCAGAGTTGCCACTTGCGGAAGCGCTGCTCGTGATTTCCCGCGGGGTGGATGAATACAACGGCACCCAGCGCTTCCGCCGCTTCCCAGAATGGACGCAAGGCGGCGTCGCCGATCTCCCTGTCGCGCACACGGGTCGAGATGGTGACGCCGGAGAGCCCGAGTTCGGCCATGCAGCGCGTGAGTTCGCGTACCGCAAGGTCGGGCGCTTGCAGCGGAACGCTTCCAAGCCCGCGAAATCTGTGCGGATGTGCGGCGACGGCCCGCGCGACGGTCTCGTTCATCGCCGCGTCGAGCCGTAGCGCTTGATCCGGTGCGGTATCGTAGCTGCATTGATGCACGAGGCTCGACGACAGCACCTGTACGCCGACGCCCATCGCGTCCATCGCAGCGATGCGTTGATCGAGATCGGCCATGCGCGCGATTACGGAAGCCGAACGGGCGGCATCCGTCGTCTGCGCGAAGATGCTCCAGGCCTGCGTTTCGCCATAGACGGCGGGATCGATCAGATGCGCGTGGAAATCGACCGGCCCGCGCATGTCTCAGCGCTCCCCGGCGCGATCCTTGGTACGATCCTGGGCACGAGCCGCTTTCAGGTGCTGCGTCACCGCGGCCCGAAGTTCCTTCTGCTGCTCAGGCGTCCACTTGCGGAAGCCTTCGCCAGACTTGAAGCCGAGCTTGCCATCAGCGACCAGCTTTTCGAGATAGGGCGATGCGCCGGGCCGGCTCTCGATCTCCGGCAGCACGGTGTTGTGGATCGCCAGCGTGAGATCGGTGCCGACGAGGTCGGCATTCTCCAGCGGGCCAAGAACCGCCAGCCTGCGCCCGAACGCCGCCTTGATCACGGTATCGACGGTCTCCGCATCGCAGATGCCATGCTCGACCAGCGCCACCGCCTCACGCCACAGCGCGTGCTGCAACCTGTTGCCGACGAAGCCGGCCACATCCTTCTTCACATGCACGGGCGTCTTTCCGATAGTCTTGTGCAGCGCCATCGTCGTGTCGACGACCTGCGGCGTGGTCCATTGCGTGCCGATCACCTCGACCAGCGGCACCAGATAGGGCGGATTCCACCAATGGGTGCCGAGCGCGCGTTCGCGATGCTTCAGCCCCTCCATGATGCTGGTGATCGGAATCACCGACGTGTTGCTCGCGAGGATCGCGTCCGGCCGCGCGTGCCGTTCGATGTCCGCGAACAGCTTCTGCTTCAGCGGCAGATCCTCCAGCACCGCCTCGACCACATAATCTGCGTCGCGCACGGCCGCGGCCATGTCGGCATTCGGTGTCACCCGGTTCACCGCCGCCGCATCGTCACCGAGATCGGCGAGGTTTGCGCTGATGCGCGCCTTCACCGTATCGAGATTGGCGGCGAATGAATCCGTGATGATGACGTCATGACCGGCGAGCGCAAACACCTGCGCGATACCGTGGCCCATCAGACCTGCGCCGATAACGGCGATGCGAGCTTTGTCAGCCATGTCACCCTGCCGTGTAGCCGCCGTCGGCATAGAGGATATGCCCGGTATAGAAATCCGACGCCGACGAGGCGAGGAAGAGCAGTGGACCCGCAAGATCGGAGGGTTCGCCGAGGCGTCCCTTAGGCACACGCGACAGGAAACCCTTGCGGACCTCCTTGGCCTTTTCGGTGTCCTCGTACATCCACGCGGTGAGCGCGGAGCGGAACACGGTCGGCGCAATCGCATTCACGGTGATGCCGGTGTCGCCCCATTCGCAGCCGAGCGCCTTGGTCATGCCGTCAACCGCCGACTTCGACGCGCAATACGCCGTATAGCCGGCCGGATGGCCAAGCAGACCGCGCGCCGATGACATCAGCACGATCTTGCCGGAGGTCTTTCCATCCTTGCCCTGCGCCAGCATCTGCTTGCCGGCGGCGCGCGCCATCAGCCAGCTTTGCGTGACGTTGGCGTCCATCACGTCGAGGAATCGTTCGGGCGCCATATCGACGATCTTGGAGACATCGTTCTTGCCGGAGCCGACGACCAGAATGTCGAGCCGGCCGAATGTGCTGACCGCGGCTTTGACGATGGCCTCGCAATTCGCTTCGGAATTTGGACGGACTGCCACGCTCTCGACCTTCGCGCCGAGCGCCTCGCATTCGGCGGCGGTCTTCTTCAGTTCGTCGGCCTTACCCGCGGCGATCACGATATTGGCGCCGGCGCCCGCCAGCACTTTCGCCGCAAGTGCGCCGAAGGCGCCCGACGCGCCGGTCACGATCGCGGTCTTGCCGCTTATGTCGAACAGGGAGAGGGGATTTTTCAGAAATGCTTCGGACATGAAGTCTCTCCATCGTCATTCCGGGACGGCGCGCAGCGCCGGACCCGGAATCCAGTTTGCAAATTCGGAGGATGCTTCTGGATTCCGGGTTCGCGCCTATCGGCGCGCCCGGAATGACCAGCCGTTATTTCCGCGGCGGCAGCATCGCCACCACGATTGTGCAGACCTCGTTCGAGCGGTTAATGATCTCGCGCTGCTCGTTCGGGCCGATGTAGCAGGAGTCATTCGCCTTCAGCACATGCTCCTTGCCGTCGACGATGACAGTGAGTTCGCCCGAGACCACGAAATAGACCTTCTCCGGCGGCGAGCCGTCAGGCCCGGCGCCGCCGCCGGGCAGGAAATGCGACAAACCGACGATCATCTCGCTGGAGCCGCCGGCTTCGGCACCGAACAGGCGCAGCGAGGTGTAGCCGCGATGGTTCGGCGCTTCGTAAGGCTTTGCCTCGGAAAATCTGCGAACGATCATGCGAATTTCTCCCCGCGCTCGATGCGATAGTCACCCTTCGGATCGACCATGGCGACCAGACGGATGATGCAGCCGTCGCCGCGATCCCAGTTCCACGGGAAGAACGCGAAGGTGCAGCGCCGCCCGGTGACCTTGTCGAGATCGCCGCCGACATTCTCGATACCGAGGATGCCGTTGGAGAACAGCTTGCGATGCACCGGCTCCCATTCCGGGAAGTCGTCCTTCCAGTCGCGCCCGCCGGACCATTCCTTGTATTCCTCCGCGAGATGCGGATGTAGCGGACCGTTGCGTTGCGGGCCGATGGCGGTCGCGAGCGGATGGTCGTTCGCCTGCGTGTCGTGACCGACCACTTTCACCTTCTTCTCGACGAACCAGTCGCCGGCAGAGCCCACGAAGCCGGGCGAGCGGCAGAAATAGTCCTCGGAGTCTTCGTACTGGTGATGCCAGCCGGTATTGACGATCACCAC
>CAZIKZ010000135.1:0-11405 GCA_964539845.1 uncultured Hyphomicrobiales bacterium | reverse complement strand
TTCTCTATCTCGGCTTGCTTGCGCTCGGTGCGCTGCAGGTTGCACGGAATGTGATTTAGAGTAAGAGCGCGAAATTCATTCGCGCGCGACTGCAGCGATCGAAATACCTCGTTCGCGTGCTTCCCTCCTTAAGTCTCCGTACAAAGCATCTGGCGTGCGAACCGAAATCTTCACCAGCCTTGCGTTTTTGTCCTCATCGAAGGTGATCCTCTCTTGGGCTAATAATGATAGCGGCAGGACAGAATCTCCAGACGTCGGTCCTTTCCCTTTCCCGTCACGCGATAGACTAACCGGTGTTCTCCGGTTATGCGGCGTGACCACCAGCCTGACAGATCGTACTTGAGTGGTTCGGGTTTTCCGATGCCCTTGAAGGGCGATGTAGCGATGTCTTCAATCAGCCCATTGATCCGGGCGTGGACCTTTGGGTCAACGTCGCGCCATCGCTCATAGTCCGTCCAGGCTTCGCGCGCCCAGGTAAGTTTCATCTGGAGGCAGACGTTTTCTTCGGCGTGACGATGTTACGCTCAATGACGTTGCCGGATTCGAATTCCTTAAGTCCGCGCTGAAGGTGAGCGGCATTGGCGGGACTGCGCAGCAGGTGCAGCGTCTCAAGTATGCTTTCGTATTCCTCTTCGGACAGCATCACGACGGATCGGGCGTTCTGACGTGTGACGGTCAGCGCGTCACGGCTATCGCAGACATCGTCCATGTATTTGGCGAGGTTGCCGCGAAGATCGGTATAAGAAACACGGGCCATCGGTCTGTCCTTAGCTGGTCGACGTACGAAGTTCTGTACGTACAGATATATGTACGTTGTGCGGATTGTCAAAATGTCTGGATCCTCCGACACCATCTACGCCCTCTCGTCCGGCTCGGTGCCGGCCGCGATCGGCGTCGTCCGGATTTCCGGACCGCGGGCGCGCGGGGCGCTCGAGGCGCTGGCCGGGCGCGTTCCCGAATCGCGGCGGGCCATGCTCGCGACCATTCGCGATCCGGGTTCGAAGGACATCATCGATCAGGCGCTGGTGCTGTTCTTCGAAGGGCCGAACAGCGAGACCGGCGAGGATGTCGTCGAACTCCAGCTGCATGGGGGCAGGGCGGTGATCGCCGCTGTTTTCCGGGTGCTGTCCGAACTTCCGGGCCTGCGTCCGGCCGAGGGCGGGGAGTTCACGCGGCGCGGTTTCGAGAACGGCAAGCTGGACCTGACCGCGGTCGAGGGTCTCGCCGATCTCATCTTTGCGGATACCGAGGCGCAGCGCCGCCAGGCCATGCGCCAGCTTCAGGGACTTCTCGGCGACCGGGCTGAAAACTGGCGGCTACGGCTGATCGAGGCCATGGCGCTGGCGGAAGCCGGGATCGATTTTTCCGACGAGGCCGATGTCGCCGCCGACGTTACGGTGCGGTCGCTCCATGCTGCGCGTTTGCTGCAGCAGGAAATCGCAGCATTGCTTGCGGAAGGGCGTCGCGGCGAGCGTTTGCGGGAAGGGCTGGTCGTGGCAATTGCCGGTCCGCCCAATGCCGGGAAATCCACGCTTTTGAACCGGATCGCGCGCCGCGAGGTCGCGATCGTATCGCCCCACGCCGGAACGACGCGGGACGTGATCGAGGTGCACCTCGATTTGGAGGGTTATCCGGTCACGCTGCTGGATACTGCCGGGATTCGGGACACCGAGGACCCGGTCGAGCGGGAAGGCGTGGCGCGGGCCAGATCGCGGGCCGCCGCCGCAGATCTGGTTTTATGGTTAACAGAGAATGAAGCTGCGAATCCAGATTCGGCACAGGGTTCCGTGCCGGAAACCTGGATGGTGCGCACGAAGAATGATCTTCGGCCCAGAATATCTGCCGAGCAGGATGCCTCCGCGACCGAGGATCGGCACTTCTACGAGCTGTCTGCGGTATCGGGGGAGGGGGTCGACCGCCTGCTTCGGGATCTCGCGCTTTTCGCCCGGGATTCGTTCGAATCGCGTGAGCCCGCGCTGGTGACCCGTGAGCGGCAGCGCCATCTGCTGGAGCAGGCCGAATCCGCCCTGAATCGAGCGATTTCGGAGGGAGAAGCGGGCCGGGAGGACACTTTTGCCGAGGAATTACGCCTTGCGGCTCAATCACTTGGCCGGTTGACGGGTCGCGTCGATGTGGAAGACGTCCTGGACAAGATTTTCCGTGATTTCTGTATTGGTAAATAGCGCGTTTACCTTTTCTGATTCGAGTCCAGACTCTTCGGGCAAGAGGTTGAGACTCCTGAGTTTCACGTGAAACTGAGCCGTCGAATCGAAGTCGCCTTTTGACGGTTCGGGGCGGCTCGACTACATACCGCAGCCTATGGATCAGCGTTTCGATGTGATCGTGATTGGCGGCGGACACGCCGGCTGCGAAGCCGCGGCCGCATCCGCGCGTCTTGGCGCGTCCACGGTCCTGGTGACCCACCGTTTCGAGACAATCGGGGCCATGTCCTGCAATCCGGCCATTGGCGGTCTGGGGAAGGGGCATCTGGTCCGGGAAATCGACGCCCTCGACGGCCTGATGGGCCGGGTCGCCGACCGCGGCGGCATCCAGTTCAGGGTTTTGAACCGCCGGAAGGGTCCGGCGGTGCGCGGTCCGCGCGCTCAGGCCGACCGGAAGCTCTATGCCGCGGCGATGCAAGCCGCGATCTGCGAAACCGCCAATCTGACGGTGCTGGAGGGGGAGGCCGACGATCTCCTGGTCCAGGAGGGCCGCGTGACGGGGATTCGGCTCGCGGACGGCCGGATTCTGGCGGCTGGCGCGGTGGTTTTGACGACGGGGACCTTTCTGCGGGGCTTGATCCATATCGGCGAGCGGAAGATTCCGGCCGGCCGGGCGGGGGAGGCTCCCGCAATGGGGCTTTCAGCTGCGCTCGAGCGCGCCGGCTTCGCCCTGGGTCGGCTCAAGACCGGCACACCGCCGCGCCTGGATGGCCGGACCATCGACTGGGCAGCTCTGGAAATGCAGCCCGGCGACGAACCGCCGGAGCCGTTCTCTTCTCTGACCGCCAAAATCGAGAATCCGCAGATCCAGTGCGGCATCACCCGCACGACCGAGGCCACGCATGCGGTGATCCGGGCGAATGTGCACCTGTCGCCGATGTATTCCGGCCAGATCGAAAGCCGCGGGCCCCGCTATTGCCCCTCGATCGAGGACAAGATCGTCCGGTTTGCGGAACGAGACAACCATCAGCTCTTTCTGGAGCCGGAAGGGCTGGAGGATCACACGGTTTACCCGAACGGGATCTCCACCTCGCTGCCGGAAGAGGTCCAGCACGCGCTGGTGGCGACCATTCCGGGGCTGGAGCGGGCGCAATTCGTCCGGCCCGGCTACGCGATCGAGTATGACCACGTCGATCCCCGCGAGCTTGAGCCGACCCTGGAAACACGCCGGCTGAATGGTCTGTATCTGGCCGGGCAGATCAACGGGACGACCGGATATGAGGAGGCCGCGGCGCAAGGATTGCTCGCCGGCCTGAATGCGGCATCCCGCGCAAGTGGCGGATCTGGAATCACTTTTGACCGCGCCGAGGCCTATATCGGCGTGATGGTCGACGACCTTGTTTCACGTGGAATCACAGAGCCGTACCGGATGTTCACCTCGCGCGCCGAGTATCGGCTGGCGCTGCGGGCGGACAACGCCGACCAACGCCTCACCGAGAAGGGGATCGGGATCGGCTGCGTCGGGGCGGAGCGCCGCGACATCTATCGGGCGAAGGCTGCCGCGCTTTTGGAGGCGAGCAATTTCGCCCGCTCGGTGTCGATTTCTCCGACCGAAGCGGCAGGACACGGCATCAATCTCAAGAAAGACGGCAATCGGCGGACCGCATTCGAGCTCTTGTCCTATCCGGATGTCGGGCTCGGCGATGTTTCACGGATTTGGCCTCAACTCGGCGGATTGCCGGTGAAGGTGGCGGAACAGCTGGAGATCGACGCCAAATACGACGTCTACCTGTCGCGCCAGGCTGCCGACATCGCCTCTTATCGGCGCGATGAGGCGCTTGGTCTGCCAGATGATCTGGATTATGCGGCGATCCGCGGCCTTTCCAACGAAGTCCGCCATCGGCTCATGAGCCATCGGCCGAGAACCATCGGTCATGCCGGGAAGATCGAAGGTGTGACGCCCGCCGCCCTCACTTTGCTGGTGGCGCATCTGCGTCGCGGTGGTGCAACTCGCACCGCGGCGCGCTGATGGCACGCGGCCGTCCATCCGCGGCACCATCGGATCTTGAAGCCCGCCTCGCCGCCGACCGGGAGAAGGCGCTCGCGCTCTGTCCTGATTCACGTGAAATAGTGGGACGGCTGGACCGCTTCGTCGCGTTGCTTCTGCAATGGCAGGCGACCACCAATCTGGTGGCTCCCTCCACCCTGCCCGAGCTATGGACCCGCCATGTCGCGGACTCGCTGCAACTCCTGCCGCTGGCGCCTGGCGCCAAACACTGGGTCGATCTCGGATCGGGCGGCGGCTTTCCGGGACTGGTCATCGCCTGTGCGCTGGCGGACACGCCGGGGGCGGTGGTCCACCTGGTCGAGAGCAATCTCAAGAAGGCGGCCTTTCTGCGCGAGGCGGCGCGAATAACCGGGGTGCCGGCCAGAGTTCATGCCGTCCGCATCGAAGACTTTGTGGATGGTTTTGCCGAACCCGTGGAGATCGTGACCGCACGGGCGCTCGCGCCCCTCGAAAACCTCGTGGAAAGCGCCTATCCCTTGCTAAGACAGGGTGCTGTGGCGCTGTTCCTCAAGGGACGAGATATAGATGTTGAATTGACCGCAGCAACTAAATGTTGGAGCATCGACGTCGAGTTGATCCCCAGCGCCACCGATTCCTATGGGCGCATCGTCCGGGTCCGCTCGGTTGAACGTCTTCGTCCAACCCGGGAATGAATACGACTATATTCCTATCGTGAGGCTAGACAATGACCGACGCGCCCACCATTGCTCCGACCGATCCAACCGGGGCTCCCGAACTCTCCGCCGACGCGCCAAAAGCGATGCGGGTGCTCTCGGTCGCAAACCAGAAGGGCGGGGTCGGCAAGACCACGACCGCCATCAATCTCGGGACCGCGCTGGCCGCGATCGGCGAGCGGGTGCTGATCATCGATCTCGATCCGCAGGGCAATGCCTCGACCGGGCTCGGCATTGATCGCAAGAGCCGCAGCCGCTCGACCTATGACGTGCTGACGGGCGAGGCGACCTTGCGCGACGCGATCCTCACCACGTCGGTGCCGCGTTTGCACATCGCCGCATCGACGCTCGATCTCGCGGGCCTTGAACTCGAAATCTCCAGCGCGCGCGATCGCGCGGTGCGGCTTCGCAATGCGCTCGGCAAGCTGAATGAAAATCAGCCGCAGGGCGACGACTACACGTATGTGCTGGTCGATTGCCCGCCGTCGCTCAATCTGCTCACGGTCAACGCGATGGCGGCGTCGGACGCGGTGCTCGTTCCGTTGCAATGCGAGTTCTTCGCGCTCGAAGGTCTGTCGCAATTGCTGAAGACGGTCGACCAGGTGAAGGAGCTGTTGAACCCGCGGCTTTCGATTCACGGCATCGTGCTGACGATGTTCGATGCGCGCAACAATCTCTCGAACCAGGTTGTCGCCGACGTGCGCGAATTCATGGGTTCGAAAGTCTACGACACCGTTATTCCGCGCAACGTGCGAATCTCGGAAGCACCGTCCTATGGCAAGCCGGTGCTGGTGTATGACCTCAAATGCGCCGGCAGCGATGCTTATCTCAGGCTTGCGACCGAAGTGATCCAGCGCGAGCGCGACCAGGGTTCGCATTGATCTGGCGTAGCGTATCGTAATTGAAAGTGGAGGGACGGGTGGCGCGAACGTCAGGAGCGGCCAACATGGCAGAAGAAACGCGATCGCGGCTGGGACGCGGCCTTGCTGCGCTGATGGGAGACGTTGGCGCGGAGTTGCCGGTATCCGATCGCGCGCAAAAGCTGCCGCCGCGCAAGGTGCCGATCGAGCATCTTACGCCGAATCCGCGCAACCCGCGGCGTATCTTCGCCGATACCGAACTCGACGAGCTGTCGCAGTCGATCCGCGAGCGCGGAATCATTCAGCCGATCGTGGTGCGCGCGGCGCCGGATGGCGGCAAGACTTTCGAGATCATCGCCGGCGAGCGGCGATGGCGCGCATCGCAACGCGCCGGTCTGCATGAAGTGCCGATCGTCGTTCTTGAAGTGACAGACGCGGAAGCGCTTGAGCTTGCGATCATCGAAAATATTCAGCGCGCGGATCTCAATCCTCTCGAAGAGGCGGCGGGCTATCAGGCACTCGCCACGCAATACAGTCATAACCAGGACGATATCGCGCACATCGTCGGCAAGAGCCGCAGCCATGTCGCGAACACGTTGCGGCTTTTGAAGCTGCCGGAAGCGGTCAAGAGCTACATCAATCAGGGCAAGCTGACGGCCGGTCATGCGCGCGCCTTGATCAACCAAACCGATCCGGAAGGTGTGGCGCGTGACATCGTCGAGAAGGGGCTGAATGTCCGCGAGGCCGAGAAGCTTCGTCAGGACAACGCCAAGGCGGCGGGGAAGAAGGCGAAGAAGTCGAGCGCGAAAGTGCTGAAGGACGCCAACATTGCCGCCCTGGAGCGGCAACTGTCCGATGTGCTCGGGCTGGTCGTTGAGATCAATGACCGCGGTCGCGCCGGCGGCACGCTTGGCATCCGCTACCGTACTCTCGACCAACTGGATGAGGTGGTCCGGCGGCTCCAAAGGAGCTGATTCGCTGACAACGCGAGCGGCGAAGGTGCGCCGGAAAATATAATCCGGCGATAAATCAACGAGTTACGTGAATTCGCGCGACGTCTATGCAATTTTAACGAGAGTTCCCTATGCTCACCGCGACCGGTGATTTAGCGATAGGGGACTTCGCGCGTGACCATTGCGCGGGCATCACTGATTGCGGAGCTTGAGGGCGCTATTCAAAGCGGCTCCAAGTCGGAGCGTATCGACACGCTCCGGCGCATTACCGACCTTTTTCTCTCCACGCAGGACCGGCTGAATGCCGAGCAGGTCGATGTCTTCGACGAGGTGATTGGCCATCTCGTCAAGCGCATGGAGACACGGGCCCTTGCGGAACTCAGCGAGCGGCTGTCTCCGATCGAGAACGCGCCGATAGGAGTTATCCGAAGTCTTGCCCGCGATGACGAGATCGCAGTCGCTGGTCCGGTCCTCTTGAACTCCACCAAGCTCTCGAACTCGGATCTCCTGGAGATCGCGAACACCAAAGGGCAGAACCATCTGCTTGCCATTTCCGGACGTCGTGCGCTCGCTGACACGGTCACCGATGCGCTGATCCAGCGTGGTGACGTCCAGGTGCACCGGAAGCTGGCCTCCAGTTCCGATGCGCGATTCTCCGAAGACGGTATGTCGCGTCTGGTCAAACATGCCGCAGCTGACGACACCCTGACAGAAAAGCTTGGACTGAGACTCGATCTTTCGGTGCACTTGCTGCGCCAATTGCTGGAGAAGGCTTGCGATATCGTTCGTGAGAAACTGCTCAGGCTGGCGCCGCCGGATCACCGGGACGAGATCAAGAAGGTCCTGTCGGACATCGGGAGCGACGTTCTCGACGGGCTTCCGCCTTCGCCGAATTTCGATCTTGCGCGTCGTGTCGTGCACAAGATGGAAGTCGACGGCGAGCTCGATGAAATCGCGCTGCTGCAATTCGTGAAGGGTTCGCGTTACGCGGAATCGATCATGGCGCTCTCGCAGCTATGCGCAACGCCGCATGAGATTATCGACAAGATCGTCAAAAGCGATCGCAGGGAGGCTATCATCATTCCGTGCCGGGCTGCGGCGCTGAGTTGGACAACGGTCCGCGCAATGCTGCACTACCTGTCGCAGGGACTCGTTTCGCCCGATGAACTCGAGCAGCTCAAGGGTGACTATGCGAAGCTGTCGCCGATGACAGCGCAACGTGTCTTGCGATTTTGGTGCGTGCAAAAGGCGGCGGGCAAAGACGGCTTTCAAACTGGGTAAGTGCGAACGGGTGGAGGAGCCTGTGCGACTTCTTACAAATTACCGGCCAAGACAATCGTCCAGACGAAAAATGAAAACTCCCGCTCTTGTTTTTCGGGAAAGCGGAGAGCACATCGCGCAGGCACACACAATCGATGTGTCCAAGGGGGGCGCCAGGCTGAAACTGGACCGGTCGATCGATCTTCCGGATCGGTTTCTCATCTCCTTGTCCGAGCGCGGAGACGTTCAGCGCCTGTGCCGGCTGGTCTGGCGCGCCGCCGGCGAAATTGGCGTCAGCTTCATCGAGCCGGTCCGGCCCAGGGCGGTTGCGACGATGGCGCGCAAACTCTGATTGCTGCGTCAGCTTCGCCGAGCGCCTGTCACCCTCTTTTCCGCGCCGCAGTTGCAAGCGACATCAGCGAGCGATGGGCGACGGCTTCCGCAACGTTTGGCTGTTGCCGCGTTTGCAGCAGCGCATCGGCGAGCGCCTGCATGACATCCGCAAGCTTCGCCGTCGTCCAGGCGCGCAACGCGGTATCGATCGCTGGCTTCCGCCTGAAGTGAATCGGCGGACGCGCGGCCTCCACGACACTCATCGTCGACTGGCCATTCTCAACCGCGATTCGCATCCGGTGCAGGTTTGACAGATGCCGAAGCGCTGCCGAGACAATCGCGCCGGGGGAAGATCCTTCGCCGCGCGCACGTGAGAAATGCGCTTCCACCTCTGCTGGCTTGCCGGTAAAGGCCGCGTCGATGAGATTATCGAGCGCGACTGCAGATGCGTCCGCCACGACCGCCATCACATCCTCGATGGTGATGCGCTCGCGACCGTGCACATAAAGCGCGAGCTTCTGCAATTCACCGCGTGTGGTCCGTCGGTCTCCGCCAAGAAACGGCAGCAGCGCTGCGCGCGCATCGGGTGCGATTGCGACCCCGGCCTTTCTCAATTCATCGTCGACCACGCGTGCGAGATCACGCTCGTCGTCGGGATAGCAGCCGATCGCCACGGCAGTCTTCGCCTTCTCGCACATCGTGCGCAGTGGTGACGTTTTGCGCAATTCGCCGGCCTCGATCACGACCCGGCAATCGGGGGAGGGAGCGTTGATCACCGCCTCGACTGCAGGCGCGATATTGCGGCTGCCGGCCTTCACCCACAGCGCACGCCGCCCGCCGAACATCGGGATCGTGTTGGCTTCCTCAACCAGCCGATATGGATTGCCGGACAATTCATCGCCGTCGATCCGGATCAGCGAGAACATATCTTTCGGATTGTCGACTGAGGCGCGGACCAGGGCCTCGACGCGTTCATGCACGAGGCCTGCATCCGGGCCGTAGATCAGCACGATCGGCCGGGCCGGATCAGGGCGGGCGATGAAGGAATCGGCTTCGGATGTTTTCAGGGCAACCATTCGACTATGAATTTCGCGGATGCTTTTTCAGTCGTCATTCCGGGGCGCAAGCGAAGCAGGCGAACCGGAACCCAGAGTCACACGCACCGGATTTGCCGCCCCTGGATTCCGGGCTCGCGCATTTCACGCGCGTCCCGGAATGACCGGGATCAACCGCCTGCCACGAAATACGACGCGAGCCGCGATTTGATCTGCTCGGCGATGATGGTCGAGGCGCGATTTTGCGCGTCGCGTTCGCCGCGTCCGCGTGCGAAGCGCTGCTGCTGGCCCGGGATGTCATAAGATTGACGCGCGAAGGCCCGGCCGGTGAGCACCACCTTCTTCGTGCCGATCTCGACCAGGCTGTAGGTCGCGTCGATGCCGTAGATTTCCATATCGGCGCGTGCGGTCGTGATGTCCACGATCACGTTTTGCCGTTGGCCGTTGATATTGATCTTCAGCGTGTAGTTCGGCGGTAGCTGGCCGGAGCCGCCGGTGAGGCCGAAAATAAGAGCGTTGCGCACTTCGACCCCGAGCCGGGCCTCCGGTGTGCCGTTCGGAGCGTCGATTTCCTCAACCGCCACGCTCGCAAGCGCGGTCCGGATCGGCGGTGGAGCTCCGTAAGTATCGGCCGACCCGTTACCGTAGAGCGGCTGGAAACAGCCGGCCGTCAGCCCGGCGGCCGCAAAAGCCAGCCCCAGCGCCAGAAACCGGCCAATCCCCCGATGTGCCTTAGGCGACGACATTCACAATCCTGTGCGGGACAACAATGACCTTTTTGGGGGCCTTGCCGTCCAGTGCCTTTATTACCGCATCCAGCCTTAATACGGCAGCCTCGATATCGGAATTTCTCGCGTCCCGTTGCACGGTTACATCACCCCGCTTTTTCCCGTTGACCTGCACGGGAAGGGTAATGCTGTCCTCCACCAGGAGGGCGGGCTCCACCTCGGGCCAGGCCTGCATCGAAACCAGCGTCTTGTGGCCGAGCGCCGTCCAGCATTCCTCGGCGAGGTGCGGCATCATCGGGCCGAAAAGCTGGACCAGGATATCGGCCGCCTCCCGCACCGCCCAGGCAAAATCCGGGGTGAGGTCGTCCGGCGAGGCGATATCGCCGATGGCGGCGGAAAGCGCGTTCGAGAACTCGTAGATATGGGCGACGCAGCGGTTGAAGCGGAGTTTTTCGATGTCCTCGGAGACTTTCGCGAGTGCGCCATGGGACGCCTTGCGTACGGTCAGCGCTCTCTCGCCGAATGCGTCGGGCCGGCCGGCCGGCGCCTTGGCCGCGATTTCAACGGTCTCGCCCACCAGACGCCATAGGCGCTGTACGAAGCGCCATGAACCCTGCACGCCTTCCTCGGTCCAGATCACGTCGCGTTCGGGCGGCGAGTCCGAGAGCACAAACCAGCGCGCAGTGTCCGCGCCATAGGCGCCGATGATGTCGTCGGGGTCGACCGTGTTCTTCTTCGACTTCGACATCTTTTCGATCGAGCCGATTTCGATCGGTTCGCCGGTGGCTTTGAAAGTGGCCTTGCGCGCGTCGCCGTCGGCTGCGATCGCGATTTCGGATGGCATGACATATTCGCCGTCCGCCTTCCGATAGGTCTCGTGCACAACCATGCCCTGCGTGAACAGGCCGGCGAAAGGCTCGTCGAGTCCGGCATGTCCGGTCTTCTTCATCGCGCGCGTGAAGAAGCGGCTGTAGAGCAGATGCAAAATCGCGTGCTCGATGCCGCCGATATACTGATCGACCGGCAGCCAGCGATCGACCACGTCACGTTCGGTCGGCGCGGTTTCGATCCAGGGATTCGTGAAGCGCGCGTAATACCAAGACGAGTCGACGAAGGTGTCCATGGTGTCGGTTTCACGACGTGCCGGCTTGCCGCATTGCGGGCACGGCACGTTCTTCCAGGTCGGATGCCGGTCGAGCGGATTGCCGGGTCTGTCGAAGGTCACGTCGTCCGGCAGCTTCACCGGCAGATCCTGCTTCGGCACGGGCACGACGCCGCACTCGTCGCAATGGATGATCGGGATCGGACAACC
>CAZIKZ010000134.1:5779-11524 GCA_964539845.1 uncultured Hyphomicrobiales bacterium | reverse complement strand
CGCGCTCGACGATTGCTGACAATTGCTTCGTGGTCTCGATCGCGGATTCGCCGCGGGCACGCACAATGGCGCGCGCGACCGGTCGCGCAAACCGTTCCTCGCCGAGCCGCGCGATGATCGTTGCCAGATCGCGCTCGGACGCTGCGGCGATGAGATCGGCGGCGCTCGGACCTTGCCGGCCCATGCGCATATCGAGCGGTCCATCGTGACGGAACGAAAAGCCGCGCTCGGCCTCATCGAGTTGCATCGATGACACGCCGACATCCAGCACCACGCCGTCAGCCGTGTCGTGCCCCGCATTGCGGGCGACATCATCGAGATTGGAGAAGCGATCCTGGACCAGTGTCAGACGGCCATTCGCCGCCGCAACCAGATCGGCGCCACGCGCAATCGCGCTCTCGTCACGATCGATCGCAACCACACGGCAATCGACCGCATCCAGGATTGCCCGCGTATAACCGCCGGCGCCAAAGGTACCGTCGATGTATAGGCCGCCGTCAGACGGCGCGAGGAACTGCAGAACCTCGGAGGCGAGCACGGGAATGTGCCGGGCCAGTCCGCCATCGACAGCGTTTCCGCCGTCGCGGCCCGTCATCATTCCCGTGCCCCTTGCGGGGTCGCCGCACGCTCGGAGCCAAGCCGCCTTCGCAGCGCGCGCATCTTTCCGGTGGCCTCCGAAAGGCGTGCACTGAAGCGGTCCGGCGCCCAGATCTGAAATTTCTGGCCAAGGCCCACGAATGCGACTGCGTCCATGATCCCGGCATGGTCCTTGAACTGTTCGGAAAGCGTGACGCGGCCCTCCCCATCGATCTTCAGGGTCTCGCTTGTGCCGTAGAGCGCGGTCGCAAATTGCTCGCGCTCCTCCGAAAATGGCGGGAAGCGGCCGATCAGGTCCTCGATTTCCGCCATCAGAACGCGCCCGCCGGCATCGAGCGCCGGCTGGTCGAGCGCCGGGTAACAGAACAGCGTCTCCGCTCCGTCGCGCGTCAGTACCGAGCGAAAGGTGGCCGGTATGGAGACCCGTCCCTTGGCGTCGAGCCGCAGAATGAAATGGGAAAAGAATCTGTCCACTGAGGGTTCCAGAGTCCGCGCTGCCGGACCGTTCCCGTGGCCCGCGACGCCTGTATGGGACCATTTGGGCTATCATGGGATACAATGGGGGTCAATGGAACCAGCTTGGCGCGGGGCTGCCGACCCTATTGAGCCTCTTTAACCTTAAGGAAGGTTAAAGCCTCCCCGTGTGAGTGCCCGCCACCGGCTTCAGGTCCGGCGACTTTCGTCATCCATTTCGGTTCCCGCATCGGCGACATGCGCGTGCGACGGGTCGTCGCCGGAACAGCGGCTGATGGGGTGCGTTATTTCCGCAGTGCGTAGACGCGTGAAACGCGAGCGATCGAATGCACGACGAATCTGAAAAGGAGGCGATACATGTTGAAAAAAATCATGATTACAACCGCCATTGGTGGACTCATGATGGGTGGCGCACTGGCGCAATCCGCTGAGCCGGGCGTCAAGGACGCGGAACGGGCCGCGAATTCCAGCCCGACCATGGCGACCGGCGACGCCAAGTTCATCAACGCGCAGAATACCGACCAGTGGCTGTCGTCGCACTTCATTGGTGCCGACGTGATCGGACCGGACAACGAGAAGATCGGCGATATCTCTGACATCCTGTTTGAAAAGAACGGTAACGTCGTAGGCTACGTGGTCGGAGTCGGCGGCTTCCTCGGTATTGGCGCGAAGAACGTGGCGCTCGCCCCGTCATCCTTCCAGGTCGTCCCGGCAAACGCGGACCGCGCAACCACCGGATCCGCAACCACGACCACGACGCGAGCAGAAGACGTCAAGCTGAAACTGAACATGACCAAGGATCAGCTGAAGCAGGCGGCGTCATTCGAGTCGACCCGCGAGCAGGAAGCCAAGAGCCGCGCGGCAGCTCAGCCGGCTCCCGGTGGCATGAACCGCCCGGCACCGAAGTAACTAGAGCCAATCGACAGTTTCAACGGCCGGTCGCTTGTGCGACCGGCCGTTGTCTTTTGCGGCGCGGCCAATTGCGTCGATTTGCGACTGGAAATCGCGCGGACCGTATCGCATCGCTTGCGAGCATGCGCGGCGTTATATATTGCCCGCAATAGGCTACGCTGGACTCTCAATGACTCCCTTCGAACCTGACACCATGCTCGTTCACGAGGTGGCGCCCTCCCCCAATCACGGTGAGCGCGCGGGCGACCGGCTGCCGGATATGATCCTGCTGCATTACACCGGCATGCCAGACGGGGATAAGGCGCTGCAGCGGCTCTGCACACCGGACAGCGAAGTGTCCTGCCATTATTTTATTCCCGAGGACGGCCGCATCATTCAGTGCGTGCCTGAGTCACGGCGTGCGTGGCATGCCGGCGAAGGAAGCTGGGCCGGCGAGACCGACATCAACTCGTGCTCGATCGGAATCGAGATCGTCAACCCCGGCCACGATGACGGCTATCCGGACTTTCCCACGCGCCAGATCGGAGCAGTCTCCGCATTGTGCCGCTCAATCATCCGGAGGCGCTATATCCGCCCCGAACGCGTGCTGGGACATTCCGACATTGCTCCATCGCGCAAGCGCGATCCGGGCGAGAAATTCCCCTGGATGATCCTGCACCGCTCAGGCGTCGGCCAGTGGGTGAAACCCGCCCCGATCATACCCGGTCCGACTTTCGAGTTCGGCGATTCAGGCGATGCCATCCAGAATTTTCAGGCCGCACTACGCGACTATGGCTACGGCCTTCAACCCGACGGCTATTTCGACCAGGCGACCCGCGATGTGGTCACCGCATTCCAGCGTCACTTCCGCCCGGGCTTGTGCGACGGCAAGCTCGATTCATCGACGCTGCTGACGCTGCGCTCGCTGATCGAGGCCTCCCGGTTCAGCGGCAAGCCGCATCCGGATGCCGGGACCGAGATACAGCAGACATCGCAGGCTTGACGGCGCGGGATTTCGTCCCCATCCCATCAGGGTCAGTCGGCTGGACGGCCGCTCCGCCATGGTCCCGAAAGGGCGGCGGGGAGGAAAGTCCGGGCTCCACGGATAAACGGTGCCGGATAACGTCCGGCGGGGGCAACCCCAGGGAAAGTGCCACAGAAAAGCAAACCGCCGCTGGCGTGTAGCGTTTAGCCTGCGGCAAGGGTGAAACGGTGCGGTAAGAGCGCACCGCGATTCCGGCAACGGAAACGGCACGGCAAACCCCACCGGGAGCAAAACCGAATAGGAGCGGTGCGAGGCCATGTCCTCGGGTCTATCCGGCCCAGCCGCTCGGGTAGGTTGCTAGAGGCACCGGGTAACCGGTGTCCCAGACGAATGGCCGTCACGTTCGCCGCGTCAGCGGCGGGCCATACAAAACCCGGCTTACAGGCTGGCTGATGCCTATGAAGAGGGCCCGGCGCGGAAACGCTCCGGGCCCTCGCCACATCGCAACCCCGACACAAGCGGAAACGCAAGGCCGCGCATTGCGCCCGTGCGCGCGGCGCACTGGCCCTGGATAAGCGACACCAATAGGGTGCGCGGCCTCGCAGACCGCGATCGCAATCGCAATCGTCCCCGCAACTCCTCATGTTCACCAATCGCCAGAATCTCGGATTGCTGCTCGGCGTGCTGGGCGTCGCCGTGTTCGCCGGCAGCCTGCCGGCTTCGCGCGTGGCGATCACCGAGGTCAGTCCGTATTTTCTGACCGCGATGCGGGCAACGCTCGCAGGACTCGGCGGGGTCGCGATGCTCGCACTCACGCGCCGCGCATTGCCATCGCGCGCAGCATGGTGGCCGATCGTAGCGGCCGCGTTTACCCTCGTGCTCGGCTTTCCGATGCTGTCCGCGCTGGCGATGGTGACTGTCCCCTCCGCGCAGGGCGGCGTTATTCTCGGGATCATGCCGCTGATGACGACGGCCGCAGCTGCGCTCATCGAACGCGAGCGCCCGAGTGCCGGCTTCTGGATCGCCGCGGTGGTCGGTTCGGCTTTGGTGATGGCCTTCGCACTCTACCGCAGCGGCGGCTATACGCTCTCCGCCGGCGACCTGTTCCTGCTGGCCGCGGTCGTTTGCGGCGGCATCGGCTATACTTATTCGGGCAAGCTCGCGCGACTGATGCCGGGATGGGAGGTGATTTCCTGGGCGGTCGTGCTGTCGCTTCCGCTGTCGATCGCGGCAGTGATCCTGACGTGGCCAACCGATGCCGCCGCCATATCCGCCCGCGTCTGGACCGCGATCCTCTACGCCGGTCTGATGGCGCAGTTCGTCGGCTTCTTCCTGTTCAACGCGGCCATGGCCATGGCCGGAATTTCGCGCATCGGTCAGATCGGGCTGCTGCAGCCATTCTTCGTCGTGCTGCTCGCGGCCTTGTTCGCGCGCGAGCCGATCGATCTGCTCACCATCCTGTTCGCCGCCGCCGTGGTGACAACGGTCGCGGTGGGAACGCGCCTGCGGGTGGTTCGTCGGCGCGACTCGTGATCGCTATTCCGCAGCCTGACGCGCCGCCTGCTCCTCGTCGTGAAGCCGCGACAAAATCCGGCGGGCCTGGATTCCGCCGGCATCGGCGTGGATGTCGACCTGCGACTCCGACGAATCGGAATCGATCACGCGCTGCTGCGCCTCGAACACGTCCTTGTCCTCAAGGAAGGCGATCTTCACCTGCTCGAAAATCATGTCGGTGAGCGCCGCATTCTTCACATCGAAGTCGTGAGCCTGCGCCCAGAAATAATGTGAGGTCGTCTCGGTCTCCGGCGTGATCGCATTCAGATTGCGCATGTTGATGCCGTTGACGAACTTGCCCTCCGGCGCGCCGGTGCCGGTCGGCGTCGCACCGACCGAAAGACGCAGGAAAGCCGGCGGCAGAAAATCGATGAACTGCCAGCGGTCGACATTGGTTGTGAAGTTGCCGGCCTTCACGTAGGTCGGCGGCGCCGGCTTGTCGATCATCCAGCGCGTGACGAGCACGCCGCCCGGCGTGCGCTTCACCCGCACTTCGGCATTCTCGGCGACCGCCGCATTGCCGATGGTCGATTCATGCACGAAGGCGAGATGCGTGAGGTCGAGCAAATTGTCGACGATCAACTGCCAGTTCGCCTTGACGTGAATATAGGTGCCCTTGGCGCCCCAATCGGGTGAATCGAGATAGTGATAGTCCGGAATCGTCGCGGGATCAGCGAGCGCAGGATCGCCCATCCATATCCAGATCCAGTGGTAGCGTTCTGCAACCGGATAGACTTTCACCTTCGCGGTTTCGGGAATCGACTCCTGCCCGGGAATGCGCACGCATTTGCCGGTCCCGTCGAACCGCAGGCCGTGATAATGACATTGCAGAAGTCCGCCATCGACAACCTTGCCCATGGACAGTGGCACACGCCGGTGGGGACACTTGTCCTCCAGCGCGGCGACCTTGCCCTCGGCGTCACGAAACAACACGACGGGCTCGTTGAGTATGGTGCGACCCAGCGGCTTTGTACCGACCTCATGGTCCCAGGCTGCGACGTACCAGGAATTCTTCAGAAACATGGGGCGTGTCTCCTCTTCGGTCGCGCTTTTATTGCGCTCATCTTTTTATTCGTCATTCCGGGGCGGGCCGCAGGCCCGAACCCGGAATCCATTCGCATCGCATGCTATCGCTGGATTCCGGGTTCGCACCTTCGGTGCGCCCGGGAATGACTATAGCATCTCCTTGATCTCCTTGATCTCCTTGATCTCCTTGATCTCCTTGATCTCCTTGATCTCCTTGA
>CAZIKZ010000134.1:0-5679 GCA_964539845.1 uncultured Hyphomicrobiales bacterium | reverse complement strand
TCACGCGGCGGTCCACGCTGATTAGGTTGGTGCCCGGCGGAACGCCGAAATGCGCGCGCTCATCGTCCGACACCGCACGTCCTTGCAGCAGCACGCGGCCGTCCGGCGTCAGATAGATCGACGGAATATCCTCCTGCGCCTCGTCCTGCCACACCAGTTCCACGCGGAAATGCAAGCGGCCTCTCCTTCCGTCGAGCTTGAACCTGTTCAAGTCCGCTACACCCAAACTGCCATACTTTGAAGTGCGAACGAAACGTGTCTGCTGGCCGCAGCCGGAGACCGGCAGCCCGCAAAACAAAACCCCCGCTTGCGCGGGGGCTTTTACATAACCGGGGCTACGCCTTACATCTTCTTGTAGGCGTCGATGACCGCCGCTCCGTCCGGTCCGGCCTTCTTGGTCCAGTCCGAGGTGAGTTGCTCTCCGATCTTCAGCATCCCGGTCTTCAGGGCGTCGCTCGGCGGCTGAACCTTCATCTTGTTTGCCTTGAGTTGCTCAAGATACCAGCCCGCCTTTTCCTCCGCGAGCTTCCAGCCACGCGGCTCGGCGACCGCAGCAGCCTTCAGGATCGCGTCCTGCGTCGCCTTGTCGAGCGCATCGAACGCCGCCTTGTTGACGAAGGTGACGTTTTTCGGAATCCAGGCCTGCGTATCGTAATAATGCGACATCGTTTCCCAGGCCTTGCTGTCATAGCCGGTCGAGCCCGAGGTCATGAAGGCATTGACCACGCCGGTCGCGAGCGCCTGCGGCAATTCGGCGGCCTGGATCGTAACCGGCTGCGCGCCAACGAGATCGGCGATGCGCGACGTTCCGACATTATAGGCGCGCCATTTCAAGCCCTTCATGTCCTCAACGCTGTTGATGTCCTTCTTGGCGTAGATACCCTGAGGTCCCCATGGCACCGCGAACAAAAGCATGAGGCCCTGCGCCGCGAGCTTCTTCTCGACCGCAGGCTTCGATGCCTGCCAGAGCTTGTAGGCCTGCGGATAACTCGACGCGACGAACGGGATCACGTCGATGCCGAACATCGGGTCCTCGTTCTCGTGCAGCGAAATCAGCACCTCGCCGGCCTGCGCCTGGCCGGTCGCGACGGCGCGCTTGATCTCGGGCGCCTTGAACAGCGAGGCGCCGGGATGAACCGTGATCTGCAGCTTCCCGCCGGTGGCATCTGCGACGTCCTTTGCGAAGGCTTGCAGATTGACCGTATGCGGATTGTCGCTGGGATAGGCGGCCGGCAAATTCCATTTGGTCTGGGCTGCAGCAGGTAGCGCCAGCGCGGTCGCAAGCGCAGTGCCGCCGATCAATCGAATTACACGAGACATCGACATGGGACCCTCTTTTGCGAGCTAACCGGGGAACGCCATCCGCGGCAGCACCATTACAATATCAGGGAACACGGTGATCAGCGCCACCGCCAGCACGAGCAGAAAGAAGAACGGCAGAGCCGCGAGCGCAACGAAGTTTGAATCCTGACCGCTCATGGTCTGCAGCACAAACAGGTTGAATCCGACCGGCGGGGAAACTTCAGCCATCTCCACCACCAATACAAGAAATATGCCGAACCAGACCGGATCGAGGCCGGCTTGCTTGATCATCGGGATCACAATCGCGGTCGTCAACACGATCATCGAGATGCCGTCGAGCGCGGTGCCGAGCAGAATATACATGACCGTGAGTGCCGCGATCAGCGAATAGGCACTGAGTTGCAGGCTATCGACCCAGACCACTAGGGCCTGCGGAATACCGGTATAGGCCATCGAAGTGCCCATGTAGGAGGCGCCGGCGAGGATCAGGAGGATCATGCAATTGACGCGCGTCGCACCCATGACGCTCGCCCAGAACGACTCCCAGGACAGCGAGCCCTGCCACCACGCGATCGCAAGCGAGCCGAGCACGCCCCACGCGGCACATTCGGTCGCCGTTGCCCAGCCCATCAGGAGCGACAGGAATACGAATGCGATCAGCAACAGCACGGGAACGAGGTTGGCGGATTCCGCGAGCTTACGCCGGAAGGACATCGGTGGATCGGCCGGCGGCATGCGATGCCGGTTGAAGATGGCCCAGCCCGCGATGTAGCCCGAATACAACGCCATCACGAGCAGCCCCGGCAGGAAGCCAGCGAGAAAAACCTGGATGATCGAAACGTTGGCCTGCACGGCATAGACCACCATCGTGATCGACGGTGGAATGAGAATGCCGAGCGTGCCTGCGCCCGCGAGCGAACCGAGTGCGAGGCGCTCGTCATATCCGCGTTTCTTCAGTTCCGGCAGCGCAATCTTGGCAACGGTCGCGCAGGTCGCCGCCGACGAGCCGGACACCGAGCCGAACACGCCACAGGCCAGCACATTCACATGCATCAACCGGCCGGGCAGCCAGTTCAGCCAGGGCGAAAATCCGCGGAACATCTCTTCGGAAAGCCGCGTGCGAAACAGGATTTCCCCCATCCAGATGAAAAGCGGCAGCGCAGCCAGCGACCACGACGCGCTGTTGCCCCAGACCGTGGTCGCGAGCACGGAGCCCGCGGGGATCGCGCCGCCGGCGAATTGCATGCCGGCCCAGCCGGTCGCGAGCAGCGCGATTCCGATCCACACCCCGCCGGCGAGCAGGACGACAAGAAAGCCGAACAGGATCGCCGCGGCGATGAGCAGGTCCATCTCACACCGCGCTTTGAACAGCCTGCTCCACCACCTCCTCGGCGGTTCTGGGTTTCGGCTTCTCGTAGCGCGGCGGATAACCGCGCAGAACATGAATGAGTTCATCGACGAAAGCGATGAACAGGATCACCAGCCCGCCGCTATAGCCGAGTTGCGGAATCCAGAGCGGCACCGCGATCACGCCCTGCGACATGTCGTTGAACAGATACGACTGCCAGGTCATCACCGCGGCATGCCAGGCGAAGAAGCCGGTGAAACCTGTGCCGATGATCAGCACCACGATTTCCACCGTCTGCTTCACCCGCCCTTCCAGCCGGTCGATCAGGAGGCCGACCCGGATCATCTCGCCATGGCGGAAGGTGTGCGCGAGGCCGAGGAAAGCGGTCGCGGCCATGCACCAGGACACGAAATCGTCGCCCGCCGGAATATTGAGCCCGAGCGGCCGTCCCGCCGACAAAAGCATCATAAGGACGAAGATAGCGATGAGGAAAAGTCCGGCGAGATAACCGGAAAACAGATAAAGACGATCCAGGAACAATCTGACCATACTCGCCCCCTGCGTCCGTCGATGATGACGGGCAACGCCCTGACAATGCAAGACTCATGACAAAGCGGCCGTCGAACAAAAAAGCTTCAGCCCGGGCCACATCTTCCAAGCCTTCCTTGAATAGCTGGGATTTCTGGATCGACCGCGGCGGGACCTTCACCGACCTCGTCGGGCGCAAGCCGGACGGCCATCTGGTCGCGCACAAGCTTTTGTCCGAGAACCCCGAGGCCTATCGCGACGCCGCCGTCCACGGCATCCGCGAACTCCTCGGCCTTGAAGCCGGCGAGCCAATCCCGCCCGGGCGTGTCGGCGCGGTGAAGATGGGCACTACGGTTGCCACCAATGCGTTGCTGGAGCGAAAGGGTGAACGCACCCTGCTCATCACCACGCGAGGTTTCCGCGACGCGCTACGCATCGGCTACCAGGCACGGCCGAAGATCTTCGCGAAGGAGATCATCAAGCCGGACATGCTGTTCGAGCGGGTGATCGAGGTCGGCGAGCGCGTGCGCGCGGACGGCACCATCGAGCAAACACAGGATCTCGCAGCAATCGAGCCTGAGCTTCGCCGTGCCTATGCCGATGGCATCCGGGCCGCTGGAATCGTGTTCATGCATGCGTACCGCTATCCCGAGCATGAGCGGCAGGTAGCGGGGCTCGCGCGCAGGATTTTCCCGCAGGTTTCGGTCAGCCACGAAGTGTCGCCATTGATAAAGCTGGTCGGCCGCGGTGACACCACGGTGGTGGATGCGTATCTGTCACCGATATTGCGGCGGTATGTGGAGCAGGTGGCCACGGCGCTCAACGCGCACTCCTCTTCTCCCTCTCCCCTTGGGGGAGAGGGTCGGGGTGAGGGGGCGCAAACAACTAAGAGGTACGAGCCCCCTCACCCGGCGCGCTCCGCGCGCCCCCAAGGGGAGAGGGAAGCACGTCTCATGTTCATGATGTCCTCCGGCGGGCTCACCGCGGCCAATCTGTTCCAGGGCAAGGACGCGATCCTGTCCGGACCGGCGGGTGGCGTCGTGTCGATGGCACAGACCGCGCGCGAAGCCGGCTTCACCCGCGTGATCGGCTTCGACATGGGCGGCACCTCGACCGACGTGTCGCATTATGACGGCGAATATGAGCGCGCCTTCGAAACCGAAGTCGCGGGCGTGCGCATGCGCGCACCGATGATGCGCATCCACACCGTTGCAGCCGGTGGCGGCTCGATCCTGCATTTCGACGGCGCGCGTTTTCGCGTCGGCCCGGATTCAGCCGGCGCCAATCCCGGACCGAAATGTTATCGCCGCGGCGGCCCACTCGCCGTCACCGACGCGAATGTGATGGCCGGCAAGCTGATCCCGGATTTTTTCCCGAAGATTTTCGGACCCGCGCAGGACCAAGCGCTCGACGACGCTGCCGTGCGCGAGGCTTTCGCGGCACTCGCGACTGACGTTGGCGGCGCCCGCAAGCCGGAAGAGATCGCAGACGGTTTCATCCGCATCGCAGTCGAGAACATGGCGAACGCGATCAAAAAGATCTCCGTACAGCGCGGCTATGACGTGACGCGCTATGCGCTGAACTGTTTCGGCGGCGCCGGCGGCCAGCATGCCTGTCTCGTCGCCGATGCACTCGGCATGACGCGTGTGCTGATCCATCCGTTCTCGTCGCTGCTCTCGGCTTACGGGATGGGGCTCGCGGACATCCGCGCAACCCGTCAGCAGGCGATCGAGGACGCGCTCGACAAGAAGGCGCTCGTAGCGATCAATAGGATCGGCAAGGCGCTCGGCAAGACGGTGAAGGAAGAAGTCGCGGGCCAGGGCGTCCCGGCGCGCGCCATCACAGTCATCGTGCGCGCCCATATCCGATATGCCGGCACCGATACGGCGCTGGTGGTCACCGCCGGCAGCATCGACACGATGACGCGCGCCTTCGAGAAGGCGCACAAAGCGCAGTTCGGCTTCATCGACCGCAGCAAGCACGTTGTTTTGGAAGCCGTGTCGGTCGAGGCGATTGGTGGCGGAGCGACATTCCGGGAGCGCGTGCTCAAGATAACACGCAGCAAACTCCCCTCGCCCGCCCGTCGCACGCGATTCTTCTCCACCGGCAAATGGCACAAGGCCGCCGTCTTCACGCGCGACCAGTTGAAGCCGGGCCACAAAGTGAGGGGTCCGGCGATTATCATCGAACCGCATCAGACCATCGTGGTCGAGCCGGGCTGGCAGGCCGCGCTGACAGCGAAAACCCATCTCGTTCTCACCCGCATAGCGAAACTGAAGCGCACCGCCGCGGTCGGCACCAAAGCCGATCCGGTGATGCTCGAGGTCTTCAACAATCTCTTCATGTCGATCGCCGAGCAGATGGGCGTCGCGCTGCAGAACACCGCCTATTCGGTCAACATCAAAGAGCGGCTCGATTTCTCCTGCGCAGTGTTCTCGGGCGATGGTGCGTTGGTCGCCAACGCGCCGCACATGCCGGTGCATCTCGGCTCGATGGACCGC
>CAZIKZ010000133.1:0-11526 GCA_964539845.1 uncultured Hyphomicrobiales bacterium | reverse complement strand
TCTGACCGTTGTTCGGCATAGATCGGCGCGACATCGGTGAAGATCCGCAACTCGCCGACCTTGTCACCATCCGGTTTGAGAATGGTGACACAAGGAAGCGTCACCGCCTGACCATCCTTGCGCGTGTAGGTTACCGCGACTTCCAGGATCGTTTCGTTGGGGTGGTCCCAGCGGTTGACGAATTCGTGTTTCAAACCGCGAATTGTCGACCAGAACTGGCCAATCGCGCCAGCAATCTGGTCCGGCCCTTCGGCTGCCGGAAAGTTGGCAAACGTCACGCGTGCGTTCCCGCCATGCATCGACTTGAAGGTCTCCATGTCCATCGCATCGACCGCTTCAAAATAGCGCCTGATGAGCGCGTCGCGCGCGCCCTTCATCTTGCGGATCGCCGCAAGCGTCGCGTCGACGGCTTTCAGGTAGTCCTTCTCGACGACCTTACCGTATTCGATCTCTTCCGGGCTGCCGTCCTTCACCCCTGCGAGTTTCAGCGCGAATCTGAAGCGCAAGCCGAGCCCGCTCTCATCCTCTTCAATCAGATTGAGAATGGTCCCGAGCACCGAGCCGTCCAGCCGCACAAATTCGACCTGCTGTTCCGGCGTGAGCGTAATCCGTTCCCTGCAGCGTTCGCCGCGGAACTCGATCTCACGCACGAATACCTTGTCGCTTTCGCGCTGCAGAACCTCGCAATGGGTCATGGCCGGAACGAATGGCAACGCATTGTCTGCCTTCATAACGAGCCCCTTCCAAACATCGCTGCGCGTCAGCACTGGCTGACCGGGTTCGTTGACCGGGATGCGCTTCGAGACTTCGATCATGGTCGTACCTCGTGGGCTTCACTGATGACGGGCATTTTTCCGCGCCGGGCGGCGGACCGCTCCGGCCAAGCGGATTACATACCGTAACGAACGTTACGGTCAAATTCCTGCCGCCGCCAGTAAAAGTTTAGGACTGGTCTCGCATGCAATTAGTTGGCATAGCTTGGATGATGGAATCGCTCAGGAAATCGGTGGCGTCGCCCAGAACTTCCGACAGCAATGGCGGCGGCGCGGGCATGCGCCAGCGAACCGTCATCAAGCGCGAAAAGATCGTGCGGTCGGCCGCGAAGTTGTTCCTCGAACGCGGCTATGACAGCGTTTCCATCAACGAAATCATTGCCGTTGTCGGGGGATCGAAGGAAACGATCTATTCGAATTTTGGAAACAAGGCGAAGCTGTTCGAAGCCGTTGTTCAACAACTTTGTGCGGACGTAACGATCCACATCGATACCCGCTCGATAGGCTCGCTGGAGGAGCAGGCCACGCGCATCGCGCACTCCTTCGTCTCGACCGTCCTGACACCGCAGATCATATCGTTTCATCGACTGGTGACATCGATCGGCCGTGAATTTCCGGCGGCGGGACGGCTGTTCTACCAAACCGGGCCCGAAACGGTGTACCGGATCTTTTCCGAATGGATCGCGCAACAGCAGAAGAGCGGCAATATCCGCGCGGACCGGGACCCTCGCCGCCTCGCGATCCTGTTTCATGACATGCTGATCGGCGAACAAATCCTCAGCTGGCTCACTTCCGCCTCCAGTCAGAGAGATCGCGCGAAGCGGATCGGGCAGACCGTCGAGCTTGCGGTGTCGGTGTTTCTGGGCGGCTGCGCGACCGAAGCAGGATTGAAGCCTTCGGCGCGCCCTGCGGCAAACCGCAGCAAGGTCTCGCAGGCGAAGAAGTCGGGATCGTAATTACACTCAGCGTCGCTGCCCGCACTTCGCGTTATCGGCGCTTCATTTCCCAACAAAAGCAAATCCTTGCACGGACGCAGCGCATCGGTTGCGCCCGCAACGATCTGCCGGACCAACGTCGCAGCACGACGCGAGCGAATCTCCATTGTCAAAATCGTCCGGCGGGTGCAGTATACGTACCGTAACGAACGTTACGCTTTCAGGGAGGAAGCGGAATGCAGCAGGAAGCGACACGCTCCGCAGCCGTTCACACGCTGGCGGCGCGGCCCGATTTCACCGACATGATCGCGAGAATTAGAAAGCTCAGTCCCGACATCAGCGCGCGCGCGCTGAGCGCGGAGAAAGCGAGGCGTGTCCCCATCGAGACCATGGATGCGCTCCGCGACGCGAATGTGTTTCGCATGATGCAGCCGAAACGCTTCGGCGGCTACGAGTACGGGCCAGCCGAACTCGCGCAAGTCGGCTTCGAACTGGGACGCGCCTGCGGCAGCACCGGCTGGTGCGGCACGCTGGCTGTGTGTTTCGGCTGGATGACCGCGTTCTTCCCGCTCGAAGCGCAACAGGAGGTCTGGGACGACACAGACAACCTGCTCGCAGTCTCCTACGTCCCGACGCCCAAGGTCGAGGTGGTCGATGGCGGGGTCAGGATTTCGGGAAGCTGGCCTTGGGCGAGCGGAATCGACAGCGCCACCTGGCTCATTCTCTCCGCACTGGTGCCGAACAAGGAAGGCCCGCCGACCCTCTCCTGGTGTCTCGTCCCGGTACGCGACGTCATCGTCGATCACGATAGCTGGAACGTCAGCGGGCTTCTCGGCACCGGGTCCAAGACGGTTCACATCACGGAGCCGGTCTTCGTCCCGCGCCACCGTATCCTGCCGCTCGGCGCGATTTTCTCGGGCAAGGTGCCGGGCCTCGAAATCCCGGACAACGTACAGGCGCGCTTCGGGTATCCGACCTTCGGGCCAACTGCGCTCGTCTCTCCTATCGTCGGCATGGCGCAGGGCGCACTCGATGCCTTCACCGAAACCGCGCGGGACGCCAAGCGCATGGCGCGTCCGGGCGTATTCGAAAAAGTAGCGGAATCGCCGCTGATCCAAAGCCTGATTGGGCAAGCGGCGGCACGCATCGATGCCGCCCGTACGCTGATGGTGACGAGCCTCAGTGAAGGCCAGGACATCGTCAACAGCGGTGGTGCACCTGACATCGAGTTGCGCGTCCGCATCCGCCGTAATCACGGATTTGCCGCGCGGACCTCGTCCGAAGTCGTGAACGAGATTTTCGCCAAATCCGGTGCAGGTGCAGCGGACGAGAAGAACCGCGTCCAGCGCTTCTGGCGCGACGCGAACACGGCCTCACTGCACGCCAGCCTGGATTGGGACACGCTTTCGGCCCTTTACGGGACGCAGCAATTGGGCCTTCAGCCGCAGGGCGTTTTCTGAATGACGTGGCCGGGACTTCGGTTCCGGCCATACGCGCCTTGCTAAGCGCGCGCCTCACCGTAATCCGTGGCGCGCAAATTCTTCTGCGATATCCGGTTTGATCGCCTTCGCCGCGACATGATCCGCGTCGCCCCGGCTGTTCTCACCCTTTTTGAAAAGGGCAAGCCCGCGCCCGTAGAGCGAATTGGCGAGCTTCGGATCCAGACGCAATGCCGCGTTGTAATCGGAAATAGCCAAGTCCATTTGACCCATTTTTAGATAAGCAAAGCCGCGAAATTCGAAGGCGGAGGCGCTCTGCTCCCGTCTGAGCGATTCCGTACAGTCGGCCAACGCGGCCTGCAATTCACCCTTCACTGCGCGAGTATGACAGCGCCCATTCCAAGCCGCCACCGTAGGCTGGATCCGGAGCGCTTCATCGTAATCCTGAACAGCACGATCGTACTGCCCCTTATTCAAGTACATTTCCGCCCGGTTTATGAAAGCGTTGCCGTAACCGGGATCGCGCTTGACCGCCTCGTCGAAGTCCTGGACAGCGCGCTCGTGCTCGCCCTTCTTTCCGAAAGCAACAGCACGATTGTTGAACGCCCTCGCATAGTTCGGGCTGATCCTGATGGCCTCATCGTAGTCCTGGATCGCGCGGTCGTATTCGCCTTCCGCGACATAGGCGTTGCCGCGATTGTTGTGAGCGATCGCCCGAATTCGTCTCGGCTCGTCGCCCTCAAGGATAAGCGCGGTGCAACCCTTGATCCGAGGCTCGGATGATGTCCGGTCGGCGCCATTGCAGAGTTCAATGTTCTTGAGCCTGGTACTCTGCGCCAAGGCCGGGGCAGCGAACAATAGCAGAAACAGTGCCACGGCGACGCCGTGCCCAACTACACGCTCAGTACGATATGTCGTCCCTAGCATCCCTGACAGATCTTGAGCTTGATGTTGATATTCGAATCGAGAGCCTTGAAGCGGTCGATCTGGTTGTCCGCCCTGCGCTCCTTGGCCGGCGCCACACGTCCCCGTTGCTTCTTCAGAACCTTTTCCTTCCCCTCTTCAATGAGGGTCGCAAATGACACGGTTCCATCATCTGCTATTTCGACGTGAGGTGTGGTGCCTCTAATTCCCAAGGTCGCAACCGGCGTTTCAACCTTCATAGTGCCCGTCTTGGCCACCTGTCCGGCGACCAGGGTAAAGGTCCCCTTCGACAGACTGAAAACGGTCGCATTCGATTTCCCGTTCGGGTCATACACAAATTCGTCCAGGGTCATGCGCGCGTTGCTGGAAACGTTGAAGGCGGTACCATCAGAAAACGTTATTCCGGCTTTACCGTCGGGCCCGGTCTGAATCACATCGCCGATGTACACGTCATCCCCGGCACGCGCGGTCCCTGGCGATGGCGTCAGCTTCGCGAGAAGCGCCACTCCCGCGGTATGCTCAATCGTGACCGAACCGGTTACGATCGCAACCTTTCCAATCGGCTTTGCCTCAGGGCCAACCTGTCCTGTCGCAGCACCTGGTAGAGCGACGCTCGCGGACAAAACAAGGCTGAAACAGAAGGCGATTGCTTGCGGTCTCATCTGAGCCTCCAAGCGTTGGGCCTTCACAATTGCCAATCACAAATATCACGATGTTGCTGTTCGAGCAACGAATGCAGTGCTGCATTACCCGCACACCATCAGCGCATTCAGCATGGAGAGCATCAAACGGAGTATGACCTTTAGAGGTAGCCACGGAGGCGGACTTTCGCACGCACCGGCCGCGGAGATGCCTTTTTAGCGGTGGACCAATGTGATAAAGGTGGCTTGTGTCTCGGCGTTTTCGTCCGGCCACGCGTACCTTGAGCCCCGATCATGCGTAACTCGGGTGTCCTGCTTGCGAGCATGTCTCGCAACAAGATCGGAACTCTTCAGTCGGCGATCGGGTCGATCACCGTCAAGCGTATCGGCGCTCTCATTTTTCAGGGCGTCCTTGGCGATTCCCTATACTTCGGCGACGAGATCACAATTGGCGCGAACAGCGCCGCCACCATCGCTCTCAACGACGGGTCCTCCATCAAGCTACCAGCGAACACGCGCGTGGCGCTGAACGAAGCCTTCTGCGATCAGAACGGGACCATAAACGCCGCCCTGTTGGCGTCCGGCTGCGGAACGCCTCGTTTCGACGCCGAACACCTTGATGCTGTCAATCCGGTCGGAGGCGGTCGAGGACGTCCGCGGAGTTTCGGACTTCGCATACTATCGCTTGCGGTCCTCGCTTACACGCTTCTGCGCGACATACAGCAAGCGGACGCTCTGTCGACGGACGATGACACGATCGTACCGAAAGACTCCGATCACGGGACCTTCGAAATCATCACCAAATCCGGGGACGTCGTCCTGGTCGATGACCCCGCACTCACATATTTGGTCGACAATGACGGCGCCATTGAACAACAGGTGAATACCGCTTCGCGTATGGAAGAACTGCAGGTTGCCCAGCAAGCTGTGCTCGGCACCCTTGCGCAAGGGTTTGCGGGCCCTCCCGGATCGAGCACACCGCTTGACGGCCAGGTGGCGCCTGACGCCCAACCGCTCGCCATTCCGATCAATTTCCGGCCGCTGGATCCAATCCCAGAGCGAATAGAACCGGTATTCACAACGCCCATCGAAGAACGGCCTGTGTTTCTGCCGCCTCCGCCACCGCCAATTCCTCCGGAAATCACCACATTCACTTTTGACAGCGGTATCGACGGTGATCGCATCACCAACAACAACAATGTGACTCTCATCGGCACCGCAACTCCAGGCGCCACAGTTGCTATATTTGATAGTGGCGCCCGGATCGGCACGACCACGGCCAATGGAAGCGGTGCCTGGACCTTCGACACCGGCCCGCTGTCGGATGGCGAACACGCTTTTGCCGTAGCCGCGGGTGCTCCGGGCGCTCCCAACGTTCCAACCTTTGCTCGTTCCAGCTTCGCAGCTGTTGCCGCCGATACGAGCGCCGGCCCAACGTCAGCCCCGTACATTGTGGTTATCGACACCAAGCCGCCGGAAGCACCTATTATCTCGGCCGACATCGCCGATAGCCATTCCGACGGGCAGACAAACGACACCACACCGACGCTCACGATCACAGCGGAATCCGGTTCAACAGTAGACGTTTATCGAAACGGGGTATTCGTCGGTACGGCAGTCGAAACCGAAACGGCGGGCACCTTTACCTTCAAATCGGACGCCTTGGGAGACGGCTGCTACACCTTCACGGCGACGGCGACAGATATTGCAAGCAACACCAGCGACCAGTCGCGCGCGTTCGAAATCGAGATCGACGGCACCGCACCACTCGCGCCTGAACTCCTGGGACTTTCCGAACATTCTTGTTGCGATACCGCCAATCTGACGGACGACTCGACACCCAAACTTTTGATTGCGGCAGAAGCCGGTTCCACCGTGCACGTTTATCGTGACGGCGCACTGGTCGGGACGGCAAGAGAGACCGCCAAAGCGGGCCTCTTCACGTTCACCTCCGCTGAGCTGCTCGACGGCAACTATTCTTTCACCGCGACGGCTACGGACAAGGCAGACAATGTCAGTCCTGCTTCGACAGACTTCACCATCACAGTTGTCACGGCGGACCCGAACGACTTTGACGATTTGGCGACGGGAAAACGCGTCACGGCCGATCCAGATGGAACAGTGTACGGAACCTCAAAGGACGACACGATCCGGTTCAGCCATGACGATTGTGAGCCGGGTCGGACTGTCTATAGCGGTGCCGGCAACGACTATGTCAAAGGCACCGGGCAGGATGACACAATCTATGGAGGCTCCGGCAGAGATAAGATTTTTGGTAACGGTGGCGCCGATACGATCTTCGGTGGCTATGGGAACGACATTATTGCCGGTGGAAAAGGAAACGACATTCTCATTGGTGGATATGGCGCCGACAGTCTCAGCGGCGGCAAAGGTCATGACACCTTCATATTCCTGTCTACGCTCGATTCCCTGCCCTGCCAGCGCGACCACATCTCTGATTTCGAGACCGGCCGCGACAAGATCGATCTGTCTGCGATCGATTCAAATACCAGCCAGACCGGCGATCAGGCTTTCATTTTTGCTGGACAACAAAGTGCATACGCCGTGGTCGAACACGCCGTGACTTGGTACTATGATCCCCGGTCCAAGCACACCTACATATTGGCTGACACGGACGGCGACATACATACAGCAGAAATGGAAATCGCTCTCGCCGGCAAGGTGAACCTCACGCAAGTCGACTTTCTGCTGTGATTACGGCCGGACGGAAAACGACCTCCGGCCTTTTCTAAAATCTCCGAATACGAAATCTCACGGCGCGACAGCGAACTTCAGGCGTGGAGATGACTGTCGAAATAATCTTGCCACAACGCGAGAATACGTTCGCGCTCGGAAGCAGGCCGAGGCAAACCAGCCGGATCGATATTGAAGTCATCAATGCGGTCGGCGTCTGCGTCCGCCACCCCGGCCAGCGAAGTGCCATAAAGAGCAATGTCGAACGCAACTGCATTCCGGCAACCCGCTTCGAACGCAGTGTGTGCTGTCACGCTCAGGTGGAGTGTTTCCTCTCCGATAGCGGTCGGGCGCATCTTTGTAATTTCCGCCCAGGCTTCGGTCTGAACTGCTCCAAGCGTCTCGCTGTCAGATATATCAACGGCGCGCCGCGCAGCCAGCGTAATCAGCATCATCATGAAACCGACCATGTACGGTTCGAACCAGGCCTGGTCCGGTATCCCGTCAAGACGATGCCTACTCCTGGCCACCAAAGGCGCGATGATAGCAACCGCGGCCTTGCGTCCGCGGCGGACCGTCCAAAGCGCTCGTAGCACTGGCCACATAGCCACGCCTCGCGTCCGTATTACGCGCCGATATTGCTCACCTCCGATGGTTCCGCCTTACGCATACGGATTTCCCGGAGCGACAGAGCTTGTGTTCAAACCGGTTCTGCTAGAGCATGGTTATATACGATCCTGCCGTCTACACCGAACGCTATGCTGCCGGTGAGACGCGCGAACCTCTGCGGAGGCTCATATGCCCGCTACACTCCCGCCGAAACCCGATTTCAAAAGCATTGAGGCCGTGGCGCCCAAGTCCGCCGATCGGCGCACGTCAATACTTGCTCTGATCGGAAACCTTGTCTTCAGCTGGTCGAACAACGAAAGCATGTTCATCTATCTGCTCATGATTTTGCTCAAGAGCGACCAAACATCCGCTGCCATCGTGTTCGCGACGCTGAATACGACACGGGCGCGACTGGATCTGATCCAGCGTCTGGCGAAGATTCAGGTCAAGGACCGCGCCATCGCCAAACAGCTCAACAACATGATCGATCGATTCAATGAGTACACGCGGATTCGCAACGAGTTCAATCATTGCATGTACAAAGTGAGCCCGCGCGGCGACATCACCCATACGCATTCGATCCGGATCGTCGAGACACGGAAGCGATTGCAACTCGGTGAAGTGAAGCCGATGGACGACGCGCGCATGAAGGAAATGGTGGAAACGATTCAAGGACTAAAGACGCTCAATCGCGACATCTGGGATTTTCTGCCGCGACTTCAGCACCACCTCGACGAAACTCGCGCTAGCGACAATCCCGAGATTACGTTTGCCGAGCCCGGGACCGATAGGCCATCAAAGAAAGCAAATAACAATCAAAGGCAGACTTAGCCAAAAATTTTGCGGCCGTGGGTAGCCAATTTTGCCACGGAGTCCCTCACAAAGTCGTGCTTGGGACATATTTGCCTCCTATTCGCCAAAAATAACTGTAAATTGCTTAAAGAGTTTGCAACTGAGGTCGCGGGCTCAGAAGTGCGATTGTGTAGCGTGAGACTGAAGCCGGGAATGGCTCAAGTGTAGGTATCTTCAGGTCTGTCCCGGCCGGGAGAGGACTGCAGTTGAAACGCGTAGCGTCATGTGTGCGTGTGCAAGTGCGAGAAAGATCACCTGAACGGTGTTCCCCCGCGGCGCAACCTTTCGTTTCTTGCGTCGTCGGCCGGAACAGTAATTCCGGCAATCAAGACGGAATTTCAGGCGTGACCGCCGGCCGGCAGGATACCTCTTCGTGTTCCAACGTCATGAGTTGCGGACACGACGTCCTCAGGACCAAAAGCAAAATCATAGACGTCGCTCTTGTGGCGCCCTGCGGGAGATCCCCTCAAGGCACTAGGCGAGCGTCGGCGAACGGCGCAATTCGCCGTTCTGGACAACCTTCAGATCCACGTGTCTTCACAAATCGGCGGAGTTTGAAATGGCTTTCCTGAAAGAAGCGAGATTTATGGCGCCCGACAAAAGATCGGTAGCAAGGGAGATCATTTATGGTACCGCGTACCGGACAAACGTCTGGGCAGGCTTCGCGGGCAGAGATTAGGCCCTCCCACGAAGCGCCTGCCGGCATCCTGACCAGCACGCCACTGGTCAATGATGAAGCACTTTTTGCTGACCAACAGACCGCCGCTATCGTCGTTATTGAGCAACGGATTCTTATTCGCGATTGCATGGTCAAATGCCTGAGGGAAATTGACCTCGGATGCACGGTTCTCGCATTCGCCAGTATTGCAGAATGGCTCGAAACCGCGGCGCAATACGTCCCCATCCTCATTCTGTTCAGCCTCCAGCCCCAGAATGCCGACGATTCTGAGATTAACCAGAATCTCTCGCTCCTGAATGGAAACAAGGCTGGCGCGCCGGTCGTCATAATCTCCGACTCGGAGGACACGAGCCGTGTTGTCTCCGCTCTGAAATGCGGTGCGCGCGGATATATTCCCACCAGCGTCACGCTCAATGTTGCCCTCGAAGCCATGCGACTCGTGGGAGCAGGAGGAACGTTCGCTCCAACCAGCGCCCTGCTGGATGCCCGATCGCCAAGCACGGCGGCGGCGCCACCGCCTTATGACGTAAGCAAGAAGGTTCTTTTTACCGCGCGTCAGCTCGCCGTCCTCGTCGCCTTGCGCCGGGGCAAGGCTAACAAGCAGATCGCATATGAGCTGAACATGCGCGAAGGCACGGTGAAAGTGCATGTGCGCCACATAATGAAGAAGCTGCGTGCAAGGAACAGAACAGAAGTGGCAATTATCGCCAATGATCTGTTCGCGACTGCGACTGAGACGATCTAAAGCGATATAGTCGAGCGCTCATTGAATCCGTTTTTTTAGTCATGCGGACCTCGTCCAACTTTCGTGTTCATTTTTTCGTATTTCTACAACCATCCCCCTGGATCCAGCAGCGCCGGCTGTTTCAACAGCACCGACTGTCTCTCCCCACTCGCCTTGCATCCTGCTGCTGGCAGAATAGGTGCGGCTGGCTCCTGGGGGAGGGAGCCAGCCGCTTGATCCCGTGCTTAGGAGGTTGGGGGGCTAGGGGATAAGCCGGGACCAATATCATTCCTTCATTCGCATCAATGCTCACGGAAAGACCGGGCCATGCTGTCCCGGATCGGCTTCGTGAGATACTCAAAGAACGTTCGTTCGCCGGTGGTGATGTACACCTCCGCCGGCATGCCGGGTGTCGGGGTAAAGCCTGGTATGGCTGTCGCATCCTTCGGATCGAGTCCAACCCGCGCCAGATAGATGTCGCTCTGGCTCTGTTGCGCCCCCTTTTTCTCATCTGGCACAGCGTCCGCCGAAACATAGAGCACCTGGCCGGCAATCATCGGCGTCAGACGTTGATTAAGCGCAGTGAGACGGACCATCGCGTGCTGCCCGCGCTTCACATAATCAATGTCTTGTGGACGAATTCGTGCCTCGATGATCACCTCGGTCTGCAGGGGGAGGATTTCCATAATGTTCTTACCGGCCTCGACCACGCCGCCTGCCGTATGATAGCGGAGCTTCACGACCACACCTTTGACCGGCGCAACGATCTGAATGCGGTCAAGCACTCCGCGTGCGGTCCGAATCCGCTCACGCACATCGTTTAGCTCCGCGCGTACGTCGTGGAGTTGTTCAGCCGCTGTCTTGATCGAGGCCTTTCTTGCCGCAGCGATCTGCTCCCGTCCTCGCGCGATGCGTTCTTTCGCGTCGCCCATTTCACCTTGCAAGCGTCCCAGTTCGCCTTGCAGATTGGCCTCAGCGCGCTGCAGCGCCAACAATTCCGGTTTGCGGACAAAGCCGCTCTTCAGGAGTTGATTTTTTCCGTCGATCTCCTCGCCGAGCAGCCTGAGTTGCTCCCTCACCCCGGTCATCTGCAACCTCGATCCCTCGACCCGCTCGTGAAGCGCGTTGATGCCCTCCTTGATCGTCGCAATTTCGCTGTTCAGTGACTGGCGGCGGGCTTCGAACGTAAGCTCCTGGCTCTCCAGCATTGGCGCAACATCGGGATCGTCAGCCGCCTCAAGGACGGCAGCAGGAAA